>JALZIC010000011.1 GCA_030860455.1 Actinomycetota bacterium | reverse complement strand
TGGCTCCTTCCCGGGGCTTTTCGCAGCCTACCGCGTCCTTCGTCGGCTCCTAGCGCCAAGGCATCCACCGTACGCTCTTAACAACTTGGTATTGATGCTCGCGCTCGCTATGGAGTTTCCAAGGTTCCTGACGGCAGACTTCGAAGATCCGTCTTCCAACTTTCTGGGGGCAAAAAAAACCGCCGGCATATTACAGGCCGGCGGGTCACCCTGGGCTCATGGTCGCGTGACCGTTGCCTAGGCGCACACCCCGTGGAAGAAGTTGGACACTCCGATGCCTTTCCGTCGAGTACAGCGTGAGTGATTGTATGGAATAGGGGGCGTTCCGTCAAACACCCGACTTGACTCATCAGAAATGTCCTCGAAATCCCTCCATTGCACCCTCAAGGCCGGTTTTCGGGCCTCAGGGTGCAATGGAAGCTCTTAAACCCGCACCCGCCTCCGCGAGGCGGTGCAACTGCTCCTCGACCCGCCTCGGCGAGGCGCCGCCCGCGCTCGATCGCGCCGCCAGCCCCTCGCGGGGGTCGGCGAGGTCCCTGTCGTGCAGCTCGAGCAGATGGTGATGCGACTTCAGCAGATCAAGTGGGGCGTCGCTCAGGCCCATCTCACGCCGTTCCAGGTCCGCCACCAGTCCACCGACGGCTTCGTGCGCCGTCCGGAACGGCACTCCCCGTGCGACCAGTCGTTCGGCGACGTCGGTCGCCCACATCGTCGTTCCGGTCGCCGCCCCCGCAAGCCGTTGCACATCGAAGCTCAGCGCGCCGACCAACGCCGTCATTCCTTCGAGCCCGCCTCGCACCCGGGCGGCTCCGGAGAACAACGCGCCCTTGTCCTCCTGCAGGTCGCGGTTGTAGGCCAACGGTATTCCCTTGAGCATCGTCAGCAGCGCAACCAAGTCGCCCACCCCCGCAGCGGCGCGCCCGCGGATCAGCTCGGCGAGATCGGGATTGCGCTTTTGCGGCATCATGCTCGAACCTGTCGACCATTCGTCGGGCAGGCGCGCAAAGCCGAACTCCGCCGAGGTCCACAACACGATCTCCTCCGCCAGGCGCGAGAGGTGGACGCCGCACAATGCGGCTGCGTAGAGGAAGTCACATGCGAAGTCGCGCTCCGACACCGCGTCCATCGCGTTGTCGAACGTGCAGCCAAAACCGAGGGCGGCAGCACCAAGGGAAGGATCGAGGTCGAGCGTATTGCCCCCAAGTGCGCCGGCTCCCAGTGGCGACACATCCGCAGCGTCCCGCGCCGCCACGAAACGACCGCCGTCGCGCACCAGGGCGAAGCCGTGCGCGAGCAGATGAAACGCCAACGATACCGGCTGGGCGCGCTGCAGGTGCGTGTAACCGGGCATGACCGTGCCGGTGTGACGGGCGGCGACCCGACAGATGATCCCGACGAGGGCGGCTACGGACCCGGCCGCCACTTCGGCCTCGGACCGGCACCACAGTCGCAGGTCGGTTACGACTAGATCGTTACGGCTGCGCCCCGCATGGATGCGCGCTCCCAGGTCTCCGAGCTCTTCGGTGAGCAGCCGCTCGACCAGAGAGTGGACGTCCTCATCGTCTCCGGCGGGCACCTCGCCCCCGCGCCAGCGCGCCTCGATCCCCGTCAGCGCTTCCCCGACCAGCTCGACCTCTCCCTCGGTTAACAGCCCTGCCGCAGCCAGCACTCCGGCGTGTGCCCTGGTGGCCGCAACGTCCCAGGGAAGCAGACAGATGTCGGTGTCGATCGACGCCGACAGCCGTGCCAGATCTGGGTGCGGCTCCTTGGTGAACCGCCCGCCCCAGAGCAACGGACCCTTCTCAGCGGTCAGTGCGCGTCACCCTCGCCCACTCTGTCGTCGGCAGGCTCCACAAGCGTGTGAAGGCGGCGGCATCGTCCTGCGAGAACGCGTCGCCCTCGCCATAGGTCGCCAATGAGTGGTTGTACAGCGAGTTCCCCGACCTCCTCCCCACCGGACTGCAGACACCTGGGCCCATGCGCATTCGCACCACACCCGAAACCGGCCGTTGACTCGTGCGGGCAAAGGAGTCCAATGCGTCCCTCAGGGGCGAGAACCACAGGCCCTTATAGACAAGCTCTGCCCACACGGGTTCCAGACGGCGCTTCTCGGCCGCCAGGCTGCGCTCGAGCGTCATTGCTTCGAGGTCTACGTGCGCGGCGATCAGTGCCAGAGCAGCGGGAGCCTCATACACCTCGCGCGACTTGATACCAACGAGGCGATCTTCGATCATGTCGATGCGCCCGAAGCCATAGCCACCCGCCATCGCACCGAGCTCGGTGATCACATCCAGGGCGCCGAGATCGCGCCCATCCAGAGTCGCCGGCACTCCGGCTTCGAAACCCACTTCCACTTCGGTAGACGGCTGCGCTCCGGGTCTGACGGAGGTCGACTCGAAGATGTCTTCCGGCGCCCCGATCCAGGGATCTTCGAGTATCCCGCACTCAATGCTGCGTCCCCAGAGGTTGGCGTCGATCGAATACGGCGACGACCTCGTCGTGTTGATTGGAAGAGAGCGCTCTTCGGCGTAGGAGATGGTTTCGGCGCGGGTCATGTCCCAATCACGTATCGGTGCAAGCACCTCCATATCGGGATCGAGTGAGGACAATGACGCCTCGAAGCGAACCTGATCGTTGCCTTTACCGGTGCAGCCGTGCGCTATTGCGCTCGCGCCCGTTTCGCGCGCCACCTGCACCAGCACTTCGGAGATCAGCGGCCGTGACAGCGCCGAGACCAACGGGTAGCGATTCTGATAGAGCGCGTTCATGTGGAGAGCAGGGACGACATAGCCTTCCACGAAACGCTCGCACACGTCTTCGAGGCGCGCCTCCGCGGCGCCCAGAAGCTCGGCGCGCTTGACGGTCGTCTCGAGGTCTTCTCCCTGACCCACATCAACGGCGACCGCAATCACATCCCAACCTTGCTCCGCCAGCCATGGAATCGCCACCGAGGTGTCGAGTCCGCCGGAATATGCGAGTACGACGCGCTTCATAGAGCGGTCTCCCCTTCTGAGTTGTCTGCAGGCAGACCCACCTCGGCTGCATTCAGCCATCTATGGGCGAGCCTCTTGGCAGAGCCGGCGTCGGCGGTGGCCACGAAGATCGTGTCATCCCCCGCGAGGGTGCCCATGACCTCACCGGCGGGGGCAAGGTCGAGTGCCCGGCCCACAGCTCCCGCATGCCCCGGCGGGGTCGAGACAACGACCAGAGAGCCGGCTGCGCGAATGTCGACCGCAAACTCGTTCAACACTCGGGCAAGATTGCGAGCGGTGAGCTCGCTTCCGGCGGTGCTCGGGACGTCATCCGGAAGCCGGTAGGCGAGGGCGCCGTTCACTCGGACCTTGAGTGCTCCGATGGCGCGCAGATCACGCGACACCGTTGCCTGCGTGACTTCGTGTCCGGCGGAGCGCAGCTCGCGTACGAGGTCCTCCTGGCTTGCGGCTCGGCCCTCGTGCAGGAGCCTGTAGAGGTCCCTAAGCCGCTGCGATTTCATCCCCCACCCCCACAAGAACCTCCACGGCAGCATCGATGGCGTCGTCCGAGATGACGAGCGGTGGCGTGAGGCGTATGACATTCGGCGTTGCGTCGTTCACGAGCACGCCGCGCTCGAGCGCGACGCGTGCAAACTCGCGCGCCACCGGCTGCGGCAATTCGATGCCGATCATCAGTCCCCGGCCCCGCACGACCGCGCCGGCAGGTAGCTCTGCCTGCAGTAACGATGCGGCTCGCCGGCCGGCGAGCCGTGACCGTTCGACGAGTCCTTCCGACTCGATGATGTCCAGCACGGCCAGAGCAACGGCCGACTGGACCGGGCCGCCACCGAAGGTCGTCCCATGGTCCCCCAAGGAAAAGGCGGCGGCTATCTCAGAGCTCGCAAGACACACTCCCATAGGTAGCCCTGCCGCGAGCGCCTTCGCAAGACACATGACGTCGGGAATCACTCCATCGTGCTGGTGTGCGAACCAACGTCCCGTCCGGCCCAGCCCGGTCTGGATCTCGTCCAAGATCAACAGGGCGCCCCAACGGTCACACAGGTCCCGGGCCGCTCCGAGATAATCCCTGGGAGGCACGATCACCCCCGCTTCGCCTTGAATGGGTTCCAATACCACCGCCGCGACGTCAGCTCCCATGGCGGCGCCGAGCGCGTCCTGGTCACCGAACGGGACGTGGCTGAAGCCGGGCAACATGGGAGCGAAAGGAGTCTGCTTCGCCGGCTGTCCCGTTGCCGCAAGCGCGCCGAAGGTGCGGCCGTGGAATCCCCCGGCCGCGGCGACGACCCGGCTCTTGTCCGGGCCACCCCATTTGCGTGCGAGCTTCAGTGCGCACTCGATCGCCTCAGCCCCCGAGTTGACGAAGAAGGAGAGCATGCCCGGGCTCAGGTCTGCGAGCCGTTCGGCAAGCAAAAGCTGCGCTCGTGTCCTGTACAGATTCGAGATGTGCACCAGCCGCGCTGCCTGGTCGGCCATCGCTTCTGTCACCTTCGGATGGGCGTGGCCCACGCTCGCCACTGCAATCCCTGCAACGAGATCGATATAGGTGCGCCCATCTGAGTCGGTCACGGCCGCGCCGCGGCCCGAAACGATCTCGATGGGCCAACGCTTGTAGGTCTGCATCATGTAGTCGGCGGTGCCGGCATAGACATCCGTTGTGCTCATGCAATCACCTGCGTTCCAATCCCCTTCTCGGTGAAGATCTCCAGCAAGAGAGCGTGTTCGACCCGCCCGTCGAGTATGTGCGCCTTTCCGACGCCTGATCCCAATGATTGGATGACCGAGGCCACCTTGGGACCCATTCCTGCAGAGATGCCCGACGACATAGCCGACAGCTCGGCGAGACTCAACTCCGGGATCAACGACTTCGAGTCTCCGAAGTCTCGATACAGACCTTCGACGTTGGTGAGGTACATTAGCTTTGCCGCGGTCATCGTGGCAGCGACCGCCCCAGCGACCGCATCCGCATTGATGTTGAGGGCGCCGCTGCCGTCCCGGTCCATCGCAACCGAAGCGATCACCGGCGTATACCCGTCGTCCATAAGAGACGAAAGCAGTGACGTGTTGACCTCGACCACCCGGCCCACACGCCCGAGGTGCTGCCCACCCTGACCGCTTGCGGTCTCTGCCCGTATCAGCTCGGCGTCGGTGCCCGAGAGCCCGACCGCCTTGAGCCCCGACTCACACAACCGCGCAACGAGTCCGTTGTTGATCGATCCGATCAACACCCGCCTGACCACTTCCATCGAAGCGTCGTCCGTCACGCGCAGACCGTCGATAAAACGCGGAACGATTCCCGCCGCCGTCATCGCCTGCGATACTTGGGGGCCCCCGCCGTGGATCACGATGAGGCGAATCCCGACGAGGTCCATGAGCGTGAGGTCCTGGGCCACACGCGCTGCCATCGCCGGGTCATCGAGCGCCGCCCCTCCGATCTTCACCACGATGGTCTTTCCGCTGTAGAGACGGATGTAGGGCAGCGCCTCGATCAGGATGCGCGCCTTCTCGTGCGCTTCGACTTGCAACGCGCCGGCCTCCGCCTCGTCGAGCCGAGTCACGTCGACCCGTGCGCGTTGATCCGGACGTAGTCGCACGACATGTCCGCGGAGAGAACGCGAGCCGAGCCAGTCCCTGCGCCCACGTCGCAGGTGACGTCGAAGTCCATTGCCTGCATGACCCGCTCGGCGTCTTTCTCTAAGCCCGTCGGCTGGCCCTTCCTCAACAGCTGGACATCGCCTATGGAAATGGTGAGGGCGGCCAGGTCCAGGGAGCGGTCGACTGACCCCAGGGCCGCGACGATACGCCCCCAGTCGGGATCGGCGCCGTTGACCGCGGCGCGCCACAGCGTGGATGAGGCCACTGCGCGTCCCAGGGCCACAGCGGATGCTTCGTCCTTCGCCCCGGCCACACCGATCTTGAAGGATCTCGTGGCCCCCTCACCGTCTCGCGCCATTTGCTGTGCAAGGTCGGAGCACACGTCGTGCAAGCCCCTCGCCCAGCGCTCGGAATCCACGCGCTCTCCCCGGCAACTGGACAACAAAAAGGCTGAGTCGTTCGTGCTCTCGCAGCCGTCGACCACCACGCGGTTGAAAGTGCGAGTCACCACGTTCGAGAAAGACGGTTGCAGAAGCTCCAAGGGTATGCGAGCGTCCGTCGCGATAAAGGCGAGCATCGTTGCCATGTTCGGGGCAAGCATCCCTGCCCCTTTCGCAACTCCGGTGATGGACGCACCATCGAGGTCGGCCTTCGCCGTCTTTGTCCCGGTGTCGGTCGTCAGGATCGAAGCGGCGAATGGATCGACCTCCCCGGTCAAGGAGCGCATCGCTCGGGGAAGTGCCCCCACTAGCAACTCGGTCGGTAACGGCACCCCGATTGGGCCCGTTGAGGCAACCAGGACCTCTTGCGGTAAACATCCGACCTCGCGCGCCACCTCCTCGGCGACGACCCTGACGGCGCGATTCCCTTCCTGCCCGGTGCATGCGTTTGCGTTCCCGCTGTTGACCACGATTGTGCGCGCCGCCCGGCCGAGCAACGACCTGCAGTGATGCACGCACGAAGCCGCGGCGCCATTGGCCGTGAATGCCCCCGCCCACGACACATCTTCGTCCGCCACGATCAGCCCGAGGTCGAGCTTCCCGTCGCCTTTGATGCCGCTCGCCACTCCCGCGCCGGCAAACCCCCCGGGCCACCTCACGGCCACATCCCGTAAGAGCCCAAGCCCGCCGTCTCCTCCATGCCGAGGATGACATTTGCGTTCTGGAGCGCCTGCGCCGCCGCCCCTTTTCCGAGATTGTCGATTGCAGCCGATGCAATCAGCAGGCGGTTGCGTGCATCCACTCGCGCCGACACGTGGGCGCGTCCCGTTCCCGCCACGGGCTTGGTGGCGGGCCACCCTTCGATCACCTCGATGAGCTGTTCGTCTCCATAGCGGGCCCCTAGGATCTCGAGCGCATCACCATCGTCCATCGAGACGCGCAGATTCGCCCGGGCGGTCACCAGGATTCCGCGCGGCATGGGCGCGAGATGCGGTGTGAACGAAACCGTGGTTTCGAGCCCGCCCAGCGTCGACAGTCCGCGCTCGATCTCGGGGATGTGGCGATGGTCGGTTGGCCCGTAGGCGGTGACGTTTCCGGCCCCCGCACTGAACAAGAGGTGGTCGGCGGGTCGCCGGCCCGCCCCCGAAACACCCGAGATCGCATCGATGATCACCGGTCCGTCGATGCGCCCCGCCCGGGCAAAGGGCAGCAGGCACAGAAGCGCCGCGGTCGGGTAGCAGCCCGGGTTTGCCACCGTCGAGGCGCCCGGCAGCTCGTCGCGCACGAACTCGGTCAGCCCGTAGAGCCACCGGCCGGCGCGGAATTCGTCGGAGAGGTCGATCACGGTCCCGGCTTTGAGGCGGGGCAGGCGATCGCCGAGCTCGCCCGAGGGCAGGCACGAAAAGCAAACCTGGGCCGGCGCGCCGAGACCCTCCTCGAGCCCGATCAGCTCGATATCACCGGCCCCCGCGAGGTGAGGGTGGACGGCAGCGAGGGCCTGTCCCGCGCGCCGGTCCGCCGCCACGACGGCAAGGTCGAGCGAGGGATGGTCGGCGACCAGGCGCGCCATCTCCCCTCCGCCGTAACCCGATGCCCCGAGGATCTTTACCGTTGTGCTCATGCCTGCATAATATGCACATGGATGGCTGTATGCACGCACTGACTAAGGTACGTCGCCGCCGGGACCCGAAGTCCCGCCTTCTCGAAGCCTGCTTTTGGGTGCCGCTTTTCGATCGGTGAACGTATGGCTCCCATGGAGATCCCGGTAGGCTCTGGTACGTGACTTCTCCCGCCACCCTGGGCGAGCTGCGGACGGCACGGTACCCCGATCGCACGGTCAAGCAAGAGCTCCAGACGAACCTTCTGACCCGGCTGAGGTCGGGAGCCGAGGTCTTCTCCGGTCTCGTCGGCTACAACGACTCGGTCCTTCCCACCGTCGAACGGGCCATCCTCGCCGGGCACGACATCATCCTTCTCGGCGAGAGAGGGCAGGCCAAGAGCCGCCTGATTCGCGGCCTTACGCAACTGCTCGACGACACCGTCCCCGTCGTCGCGGGATGTGACGTAAACGATCACCCCTACCGGCCGATCTGCCGCCGTTGCCGTGATCTGGTGGCCGATCTCGGCGATGGCACCCCCGTCGAGTGGATCGGCCGCGACCGCCGCTATTCCGAGAAGCTGGCGACGCCCGACACGGCCGTTGCAGACCTCATCGGCGATGTCGATCCGATCCGGGTTGCGGAGGGACGCTACCTCGGTGACGAGCTCACCATCCATTACGGCCTGATTCCACGCACCAACCGAGGGATCTTCGCAGTGAACGAGCTTCCCGACCTCCCAGAGAGAATCCAGGTCTCCCTGCTGAACATCCTCGAGGAGCGCGATGTGCAGGTACGCGGCTACAACATCCGGCTCCCGCTCGATCTCGTACTGGTCGCCAGCGCCAACCCCGAGGACTACACCCATCGCGGCCGGATCATCACTCCCTTGAAGGACCGCTTCGGCAGCCAGGTCCGCACCCACTACCCCAAGGACGTCGAAGACGAGATAGCGATCATGGAGCAGGAGGCCGCCCCTCCGCCCGAAGGCATCCCGGTCACCGTTCCCCAGCACCTCAAAGAAGTGGTCGCGGCCTTCGCCGCCCGGTTGAGGTCCAGCGCCCAGGTCAATCAGCGGAGCGGTGTGTCCGTCCGTTTCTCGATCGGTGCTCTCGAGGCCCTGGGCGCAAGCGCATTGAGGCGGGCGGTTCGGGCAGGTGAGCCCGAGGCGGTGCCTCGCATGGTCGACCTCTGGTCCGTCCTTCCCGCCTCGATCGGCCGGATCGAGTTCGACTCACTAGAGGAGGGGCGGGAGCCGGAGATCGTCGCCCGCGCACTGAAGCAGGCGATCGCCTCTGTCTGGAGAGCGAGGCTCGGAGGGGAAGACTTCGACGCGTTGCTCGAGCGCTTCGAAGCCGGGCTGACCGTGGATACGTCCGATTCCATGAGTTCGGCGGATTTCCTGGCGCAGTTCGGGGTTGGCGCGGGCCGGAATGCCCAGACGGTGCCAGGTTTCGACCGCTCCATACGCCGCCTGGACGTGACCGAGGAGAGCCCGGCCGCGGTGGCAGGGGCCCTCGAGTTCACGCTCGAAGGCCTCCACCTCGGCAAGCGTCTCAATAAGGAATCGACCGAAGGCGGCGGCTTCGTGTTCGGGGACACCTGAGTTGGCTCGCTTCCGCTATCTCCGCTGGGATGGCGATCAGGACCCATACGGCGTGGACGTCGACGTCGCGGAGGTTCTGGACGCGATGTCTGACGATCTCCTCGAGGGATCGGGGGCGGGTGAAGCACTCAGACGGTTGCAAGAGCTCGGGCTCGCGGGCCGGTTCGGCGGCCTCGAAGAGCTGCGGCGCCGGCTGCAGGAGGCCCGTCGCCGCGCGGCCGAGGCCCTCGATCTCTCAGGCCCACTGGAGGAGGTCCGCAACCGGTTGGACGACATCCTCGACATCGAACGGCTCGAGCTGGCCCAGCTCGACGACGAGGGGGCACGCTTCCAGGAAGCGGTGCTCGACGCCCTTCCACAACACCCTGCGGGGGCGATAAGGGAGCTCGCCGGTTACCGCTGGGCGTCGCCCGACGCACGGGCGCGCTTCCGGGATCTGGTCGAAGAGCTCCGCCGTGAGGTCCTGAATGCCCACTTCGATCAGATCGCCGGGGGGCTCGAGAGCATGACCCCCGAGCATCTCGAGCGGATCAAGGACATGCTTGCCGACCTCAACGACATGCTGGCCAGGAGAGCCCGAGGCGAGGCGTACAGCTTCGATGCTTTCATGGAGCGGCACGGCCATCACTTCCCCGACCGGCCGAGCACGCTCGATGAGTTACTGGAGGCCATGGCCGGGCGAATGGCGGCAATGAGCCGGCTCATGGCCGGCCTGTCACCGGGCCAGCGCCGGGAGCTCGCCGAGCTCGCCTCTGCGGTCCTGTCCGACCTCGATCTCGCCTGGGAGGTCGACAGATTGGAGAGTCAGTTGCGGGAGCTCATGCCTGGCCTTCAGTGGGATCAGGACGCGTCCGGAGTGGGTGAGGGCGACGGCGCCCTACCGATCTCGGCCACGGTCGACGCCATCGAACGGCTGAGCGACCTCGAGGATCTCGAGGCAGCCGCCCGCGGTGATTACCCCGGGGCCAGTCTGGAGGACATCGACGAGGACAAGCTCCGGAGCGCCACCGACGAGGATGCAGTCGGAGACCTGCAGCGACTCAAGGCCATCGAACGGGCGCTCGAACGGGCGGGGCTCGTCAACCGGAGCCGCGGCCGGCTCGAGCTAACCGCACGGGGAGCGCGCCTCTTGGGGGAGAAATCCCTCACAAAGGTGCTCGAGCGGGTGCGCAGGGATCCCACCCACCGCACCCGGGGCGGGCAGGCCGAGGTCACGGGAGCAACCAGACCGTGGGTCTTTGGCGACTCAGACCCCATCTCCGTCGAGCGCACGGTGTACAACGCGGTGACCCGAACCGGGCCCGCCATGGGCGGTCGGCCAGGCGCCGGTTCCACGCCTCGCACGGTCCGGCTCTCGGCTCAAGACTTCGAAGTGGTCGAGACCGAGGCCCGCCCGCGCACGGCGACCGCCCTGCTTCTGGACCTGTCCTTTTCCATGCCGCTCGGAGGCCACTGGGTCCCTGCCAAGCGAATGGCCCTGGCGCTGAACGCGCTTGTCGAGGGCAAGTACCCGCAGGACAGCCTCCACCTGATCGGTTTCTCCGACTACGCGCGTCAGATGACACCGCCCGACCTAGCGGTTGCGGGCTGGGAGCACGTGCACGGAACCAATATGCAGCACGCCTTCACCCTGGCGCGCCGGTTGCTGGTCGACGATCCCCGGGCGATCAAGCAGGTAATCATGGTCACGGACGGGGAACCCACCGCCCACCTCGACGGCGAGGAGGTCTTCTTCAACTGGCCGCCCGTGCGGATAACGGTCGAAAAGACGCTCCGGGAGGCGGCGCGCCTCGCCCGGGTGGGCATCTCGCTCAACGTTTTCATGCTCGAGCAGTCGCCCGGACTGGTCGCCTTCATGAACCGTCTTGCGAAGGTGACCGGCGGGGAGGTTTTTCACGCGAGCTCGTCGGAGATCGGCGAGGTCATCGTGCAGGACTACGTCCGCCGGCGCGCCGGGCGCCGGGCCTCCTGAGCCCCACACGCCGCCGATGCCGCCCCTGGCTCACGAGACCTGGTTCACCGACGACCGGCCCCCGTACTCGTGGGCTTTCACGCTCAGTCCGGCAACCCTTGGGACCATCGCCGCAGTCATCGTGGTGGCCATAGTGTGGCGACTTCTGGCGGCACGGTTGCCTCGCCCGGAGCTGCCCTTCCTTCATCCACTCGGCCGTTTGAGCCCTTGGGTCCCTCGTCTGCTTGCCGTCCATGCGGGAGTGTCCCTGCTGGCGCAGGCCGCCAGCGGCTCCTATCTCGCTCCTGCCCTCGAGCTTCCCCACGGGTTCTCCGGGACCTTGCTCGCACTTCTCGAAGGGGTCACCGGGGTGTGGCTCATCTCGGGTTACGGGATCAGGCCCGCCGCCTGGCTGCTCGTTGCCTCGGGGCCGCTCGGGATCCCCGGTTATGGGATCGTCCCGGTACTCGAGCGGGTCGACCTCCTCGGGATCGCCCTGTTCCTTGCTCTTCTTCCACCCGACGACCGAAGACCGGGTGGCACCGTCGAACCCGATGCCCGCACCCTCACCCGGGCCCTGCTCGGCCTTCGAGTTCTGGTCGGCGGAGCACTCATCGTGTTGGCATTCACCGAGAAGCTTGCCCGGCCGGATCTCGCCCTGGCGTTCCTCGAGCGCTACCCGGCCTTCAACATCCTGCACACCATCGGACTCGATGTCGGCAATGTCACTTTCATCCGGCTGGCCGGTGGCATCGAGCTGCTGTTCGGCTTGCTCGTCATCTCCGGCGCCCTTCCCCAGATCGCCGTCATCGTGGCCGGTATCCCCTTCAACGCGACCCTTTTCTACTTCGGCTCCAGCGAGCTGATCGGTCACCTGCCGGTGTACGGGGCGATGCTGGCGCTGCTCGTGTACGGGTCGAACCCGTCCACCGCGCCGCTGGTCCCGAAACTGTCGCTGGGAGAGGCAGGGCCGCGGCGATCCCGGGGCCGGCCGGCCCGGAGGACTCCGGAACCAGCCAAACGGAATAGGGAGGGAGCTTCGCGGGTAGGACCCGGAGATCGCTAGTGTCTGTGGCTACCGCATCACTTCCCCCGTTCTAGCCGCACGTCACGTGGTAAGTTACGGTTACGTAAGCGTAGGTGCCAGTACGGCTTCTCCCAACAGGGGACGGTGATCATGAGCAACTCGGTAATGGAGCGCCCGGTATCCGGGAGCGACCAAGCATCCCAGAAGACGCCGGGAGTCATCCTGCTCGACGAAAAGCAGGCTCGATTCCAACGGCGAACCATCCTCGTCACCTCCATCCTGCCGTTCGTGGGATTCGCTCTCGCCGTCTGGTCCCTCTGGGGCAACGGCCTGAGCATGGTCGACGCCGGCATCTTCCTGGGTATGTACGTCTTCACCGGCCTCGGCGTCACCGTCGGCTACCACCGCATGCTCACCCATGGAAGCTTCGAGTCCAAGCCTGGTCTGCGCGCGCTTCTAGCCATTGCCGGCTCCATGTCCATCGAGGGATCGGTTATCGCGTGGGTATCGGCCCACCGTCGTCACCACGCGTTCGCCGACAAAGAGGGCGACCCCCACTCCCCGCACCTGGACGAGGGCCCCGGTCTCAAGGGTGTAGCCAAGGGGCTGTGGCACGCACATATGGGATGGCTGTTCGACCCCGAGAAGACCTCCCATGAAAGGTGGGCGCCGGACCTCCTCAAGGAGCCCGCAATGGTGAAGATCGACAAGGCGTTTCCGTGGCTCATCCTCGCCACTCTCGGCATCCCGCCGCTTCTCGGTTTCGCCATCACCCAGACGTGGCAGGGCGCACTCACCGCATTCCTCTGGGGCAGTCTGGCGAGGATCTTCCTTCTTCACCACGTGACCTGGAGCGTTAACTCGATCTGCCACTTCTACGGAAAGACGCCGTTCAACACCCGTGACTTCAGCACGAACAACTGGCTGCTATCGCTCATCTCCTTCGGAGAGTCGTGGCACAACAACCATCACGCCTTTCCTACTTCGGCACGCCACGGCATCGGCAAAGGCCAGCTCGATGTCAGTGCGCTGGTGATCCGAGGTTTCGAAAAGCTCGGCTGGGTGCGGAACGTCAAGCTTCCGAGCCCCAAACAACTCGACGCCAAGAAGCACTGACACGAACCACGAGGGCGTAGGTCCCTGGGCGCGCCACCAGGGACTCCCCGCCCGTGAAAGGATCCGCCCCCATGGCTGACAAGCGGCGCGTCCGGATGACGGGTCAGGAGCGGCGCGAGCAGCTCCTCGATGTAGGGCGGGCACTGTTTGCGGAGCGAGGCTTCGAGGCCGCTTCAATCGAAGAGATTGCGCAGCGGGCCAAGATCACCAAGCCGGTCATCTACGAGCACTTCAGCGGCAAAGAGGGCCTCTATGCGGTGATCGTCCACCGGGAGGTGCAGCGCCTGCTTGGACGCATCACCGAGGCGCTGGACGCCACCCAACCCCGCGCCATGCTCGAGCAGGCCGCGTGTGCATTTCTTTCGTACATCGAAGAGGAGCAGGACGGCTTTCGCATCCTGGTGCGGGACTCACCGGTCACCAGCACCTCGGGAACGCTCGCCAGCCTCATCGGCGACATGGCCTCCCAAGTCGAATACATCTTTGTTGCCGAGTTCAAAGAACGGGGCTTCAATCCGAAGCTGGCGCCGTTGTATTCACATGCACTGGTGGGCATGGTGGCGCTCGTAGGTCAGTGGTGGCTGGACGTAAGGAAGCCATCGCGCGATCAAGTCGCCGCCCACCTCGTCAATCTGGCATGGAACGGCCTCAGCGACCTCGAGCAAGATCCCCGCCTGTCGCAAACCTAGTGTTTGGATCATCCGGCAAGTCCTGCCGTCCTCACGCAAACGCCCGGTGCCATGTGCAAAGCACATCCCCGTAGGAGCGTCCGCAATGCAGGGAGGCGGGACCTCTTGGCCAGGCCTCGCCGCCCCCTGCATTCAATGCGGCTTACGCGTTGATCATCCCGTTCGGGTCGATCACGTACTTCTTGCTCGCTCCCTTGTCGAAGTCCTGGTAGCCCTGCGGTGCTTCATCGAGGGTGATGACCGTGGCATTGACCGCCTTTGCGATCTGCACCTTGTCGTGAAGAATCGCCTGCATGAGCTGGCGGTGGTATTTCATCACCGGACACTGGCCGGTGGTGAACACAAGCGACTTCGACCAACCGAGCCCGATCTGGATGCTCAGAGAGCCGACCTTGGACGGCTCATCGATGGCCCCAGGGTCTTCAGTCACATAGAGACCGGGAATGCCCAACGCTCCACCTGCTCGCGTGATCGCCTGGATCGAGTTGAGGACTGTTGCGGGCGCCTCACCTTCGGAGGCTTTGCCGTGTCCCCTGGCTTCGAAGCCGACGCAGTCGACCGCAGCGTCGACCTCTGGCACGCCCAGGATATCTTCGAGCTGGTCCTGTAGCTCGCCTTCTTGGCTCAGATCGATCGTCTCGCAACCGAAGCTCCGGGCTTGCTTGAGCCGGTCCTGGTTCATGTCGCCCACAACGACGACGGCAGCACCGAGGAACTGTGCGGAGTGCGCAGATGCCAGGCCAACCGGGCCCGCTCCGGCGATATAAACGGTGGACCCGGGTCCGACGCCGGCGGTGTAGGCGCCGTGAAAGCCCGTGGGAAAGATGTCGGAGAGCATCGTGAGGTCGAGGATTTTTTCGAGCGCCTGATCCTTGTCGGGGAACTTCAGAAGATTGAAGTCCGCATACGGCGTCAGCACGTACTCGGCTTGGCCGCCGACCCAGCCGCCCATGTCCACATAGCCGTACGCGGAGCCGGGGCGCGCCGGATTGGTGTTCAGGCAAACCCCCGTGTTTCGCTCCTTGCAGTTCCGGCAGCGTCCACACGCGATGTTGAACGGCACCGAAACGATGTCACCTACCTTGATGAACTCGACGTCGCGCCCGGTCTCCACGACCTCGCCGGTGATCTCATGACCCAGGATCAGGTTCTCGGGCGCGGTTGTCCGCCCCCGAACCATGTGCTGGTCGCTCCCACAGATATTGGTGGAGACCACCTTCAGGATTGCGCCGTGCTCGGTCTTGCGACCTACGTTATCTGGGTGTACGCCTGGACCGTCTTTCATTTGCAGCTCGGGGTAGTCGATCTCCTGTATCTCGACTTTTCCCGGGCCCATATAGGCGACCCCTCTGTTGCCTGCCATAAGGTCCCTTTCCGATTGCTTTGGTTGAAGCCGGTGCACCGCAAGCGCGGGCGCACAAATGTGAAGCAAGCGCTAGACGAACCGCACCACCCCCTTGGTCGCTGGTCCCCTTCACGCTACTGCTCCGGGGGGTGCCTTTCAACCAAGGCAGGCCCGGCGTCGGCTCGGCGAGATGTGCAACATCCACACCCACCACCTAGTAGCTAGCTCTGCTCCATGCCCTCGAGGGCCTCGATGATGCCGTCGGCCCCCGGTATCACTCCCTTGTCGAAAACATGGCTCCACTGGATGACACCATCCGCGTCGATCACGAACAGGGCTCGCTTGCTGACACCCGTCGTGCGGTACACGCCGTAGGCGGTTGCTACCGCTCCTTTGGGTTCGAAGTCCGCCAACAGAGGGAACTCGATCCCCCGATCCTTCGCAAAGGCCTGATGGCACCACCTGCCGTCGACCGAGATCCCCAACAAATGCGCGTCGAAACGTTCGAACTGGGGCGCCAGCCCCTGATAGAGCGACATCTGGTCGCTGCAGGTCGGGCTCCAGTCGGCTGGATAGAAGGCCAGGATCACCGGCTTCCCCCGGAGGTCGCGTAAGCTGATCGGATCGCCCACCGAGCTCGGCATGGTGAAGTCGGGCGCCACGGTGCCCTCCGGCAACGGATCAAGCTCTGCCGTGCCCGGATCGGCTTCCCTCATGGCGGCGACCCTCCGTTCTCGCTTTACCGGTTAGTGCTCGTTTATGCGGCCTGCGTCTGATCCTCGGTGTCGTGCTCGAGGGCGAACGCAACCGCCTGCTGGACATCCTCCACCAGCTTGAACGTCATCTCTTCCCCGGCGCCCTCGGGTACGTCTTCGAGATCACCTTCGTTGCGCTTTGGCAGCACGACCTCGCGGAGCCCGGCTCGGTGGGCCGCCAGCACCTTCTGCTTTACCCCGCCGATCGGCAGCGCCCGGCCCTGCAATGTCACCTCGCCCGTCATGCCTACCGTGCTCCTCATAGCGCGGCCGGTCAGCAGACTTACCAGGGCGGTCACCATGGCAAGTCCAGCCGACGGTCCGTCCTTTGGCACCGCTCCTGCAGGAACGTGGACGTGAAAGCGTCCCGACAGGGTTTCGGGATCTATCCCGAACTCGGACGCGTGGGCCCTCACATACGACAGGGCAATCTGTGCCGACTCCTTCATTACGTCACCGAGCTGTCCGGTCAACGTCAATCCCGGCTCCCCCTCCATCTGGGACGCCTCGATAAAGAGGACGTCCCCGCCGAAACCCGTGACCGCCAATCCGGTTGCGACGCCGGGGGTGGAGGTGCGGTCGGCCGCTTCGAAGAAGAACTTAGGACGTCCCAGAAAGGTCCGGACGTCCGGCGCGTCGATGGTGACCGGCGCTTCGAGCTCGTGCGCCGCCATGCGGGTTGCGGCCTTACGCAGGAGCTTGCCGAGCTCGCGCTCGAGATTGCGGACCCCCGCCTCGCGGGTGTAGTCGGCAACCACCCCTCGCAGCGCGTCTTCGCTGAGCTCGACCTCGTCTGAGCGCAGGCCGTTGCGCTCGAGCTGCCGGTCGAGAAGGTGGTCGCGTGCGATGGCGACCTTCTCCTCCTCGGTATAGCCGTCGAGCCTTATGAGTTCCATGCGGTCGAGCAGCGGGCCCGGGATCGTCTCGGCGACGTTGGCGGTGCAGATGAACAGCACCTCCGAAAGGTCGAGGTCGACTTCGAGGTAGTGATCCCTGAAGGAGTTGTTCTGAGCCGGGTCCAGAACCTCCAGCAGCGCAGACGACGGGTCCCCTCGCCAGTCGCTTCCGACCTTGTCAATCTCGTCGAGCATGAATACCGGGTTCTTGGTGCCGGCCTCCTTGAGTGCGCGCACGATGCGGCCAGGGAGCGCTCCGATGTAGGTTCGCCGGTGCCCTCTGATCTCTGCCTCGTCGTGGATGCCGCCGAGAGAGACGCGCACGAACTTGCGCCCGAGCGCTCTGGCGACGGATTCACCCAGCGAAGTCTTTCCAACTCCAGGAGGGCCCACGAGCGTCATGATGGCGCCCGATCCGCGTCCCCCGGCAACGCCGAGACCCCGTTCCGAGCGCAGCTTCCTCACCGCGAGGTACTCGATGATGCGGTCCTTGACCTCTTCGAGCCCGGTGTGATCCGAGTCGAGCACCGCACGCGCCTCATTGATCTCGAGGCGGTCCTCCGAACGCTTGTCCCAGGGGAGCTCGGTCATCCAGTCAAGGTAGTTGCGAATGTAGCCGTGCTCGGGGTTCTGCTCGCTGGTGCGATCGAGTCGTTTGAGCTCACGCTCGACCTCCTTGCGGATTTCGTCGGGCATTCCCGCAGCTTCGATCTTGGTCCGATAGACCTCGACGACATCCTCGTCGTCGTCCTCGCCGAGCTCCTTCTTTATCGCCTGGAGCTGCTGGCGGAGGAAGAACTCGCGCTGGGTCTTCTCCATGCCCTCGGACACGTTGGTCCGGATCTTGTCCTTGAGGGTGACCTCGGCAAGGGTGTCCTTGGCCCATTCCAGCACTTTCGAAAGACGGGCCTCAACGTCGAGGGTTTCTAGGATCTCGACCTTCTGATCGAAGGACAGGTCGGGCGAGTAACCGGACGTGTCCGCCATCGCGCCGGGCTCGCTGATCCCGCGGAGAAACTCGGCGACCTGCGGCACGCCGCGCGACTCGACGATGCTTTCCACCGTGGCGCGGTACTCGCGCGCCAGTTCGAGGGCATGCTCCGAGTGTTCGTCGGGATCGGGGGCGGGGTCAACCTGCACGTAGACCGCGGGCCCCGTTCCGGCCACCCCGGTGCCTATGACGCCCCGGTACAGGCCCCTGAGCACCAGCGCCTCGATTCCGCTGGGGAGCTGGCCCGAATCCTCGACCTTCGCCACCGTTCCGATGCGCGCGTAACGCCCGTCGGGGGTCTTGGGCACGAGCAGGACCAACCCGTCGCTGCCTTTGGCCGCCCCGAGGGCGGCGTTGGCCTCTTCGCTTTCGACTGCGACGGTGACCACCATCTGAGGCAGCACGACCCCGGTGGTGAGGGGAAGAAGGGGAAGAGTCTGAGTTTCTGTAGCTTGCGCCATGTACGTCTCCTAGTCTGAGACAAGCCTTTGCGTTGTCGTCTGCCCTGTCGCTTATTACATGATTACAACGGTTGAAACCAGGGCGGCCGGCGCCCTATTCCCGAGACCGCAGGGAGCGGACCGAGCCTCAATCCCCCATCGACAATGAGCCAGGCCACACTTAGCCATTGCTGCCGGGAATGAGCGCGGGGGGCGAAGAATGTGCCCCAGCAGCCCCGCCGGTGGATGGGCCGGAAGAGGGGCGGAGCCCCTAGGAGGAGGGCTCGGGCCAGCGGGTGGTGATGATTTTGCGCTCGGTGTAGAAGTCGATGCCGTCCCGGCCCGTGGCATGCAGGTCACCGTAGAACGAGCCCTTCCATCCGGAGAACGGAAAGAACGCCATCGGGGCGGGCACGGGGATGTTGACTCCGATCATCCCGGCATGCACTCCGCGCCGGAAGCGGCGCGCCGCTCCCCCGTCGCGCGTGAAGATGACGGCGGCATTACCGTAGTGGGAGCTGTTGATCGTGTCGATGGCCTCGTCGAGGTCGTCACTGCGCTGTACCGCCAGCACGGGCCCGAAGATCTCCTCCTGCGCAACAGACATCTCCGGGCGCACCCCGTCAAGCACCGTCGGGCCGAGCCAGAAGCCCTCGTCTGACCCCTGATTGCGGCCGTCGACGACGACACGAGCACCCTCCTCGGCGCCCTTGTCGATCCAGCTCTTCACCCTTTGCCTGTGCTCCTCAGTCGTCACCGGGGTTATCACGCTGTCGGCGTCGAGGCCTGAGCCGATCTTCGCCGACTCTGCAATGGCCGCCAGGCGATCGATCAGTCCGTCCGCCGCTCCTCCCACGGCCACCCCCACACTGCCGGCGAGGCAGCGCTGTCCTCCATTCGAGAAAGCCGACGAAAAGATCGCATCGGCCGCAAAACTCAAGTCGGCGTCGGGCATCAGGACCATATGGTTCTTGGCCCCCGCAAGCGCCTGTACCCGCTTCCCGTGTGCGGCTGCTCGGGCGTAGATGTGGCGAGCCACAGCGGCCGAGCCGACGAACGACACGGCTCGGATGGCCGGATGATCGAGGACGAGGTCGACGGTGTCTCCGGCGCCGTGTACGAGGTTGAGGACACCGGGCGGTAAGCCTGCCTCTTCGAACAGCTCCACGAGCCGGGCCGCGGTCAGGGGTGTCCGTTGCGAAGGCTTGAGGATGAAGGTGTTACCGCAAACGATGGCGAGGGGCATCATCCACAGGGGGATCATGGCCGGGAAGTTGAAAGGCGTGATTCCCGCAACCACCCCGAGGGGGTAGCGGTACATGTCCGTATCGATCCCCCTGGACACCTGTTCGAGCCCGCTGCCCATGAGAAGCGTAGGCGCCCCGGCCGCGAACTCCACCACTTCGAGTCCGCGCTGAACGTCGCCGCGCGCTTCGTCGATGCCCTTCCCGTTCTCGAGAACGATGAGCTCGGCCAGCTCCTCGAGGTTGCCCAGGAGGAGCCGCTGGAGGGCGAACATGATTCTGGCGCGTTTGGGAGGAGGTTCCTCGGACCAGAGCTCGAAGGCCTGCGTCGCGGCATCGACCGCCCGGTCGAGGTCGCTCTGGTTCGACAACGGCGTTCGGGCAATGACTTCGCCGGTCGCAGGGTCCCAGACATCGACGTAATCCTGAGACGACGCCTCGACCCATCGGCCTCCGCAGTAGTTCTCGAGGACGGTCTTGGCCCCCAGGTCGATCCCCATGCCTCAGAAGCTATCCCAGACGCGGCCAGGTCAAGTCCAAATTCGACAAGCCGGCCTGCGTTAGGCCATGCGTGTGACTATGCGCGCCGCGATGACTTCTCGACGGACGGGCGGTCACTTGATCAAACCGAAAGAGACCAATGAGGGAGGATGCGATGGTGATCGAGACGCCTGACACTGTTCACCTGCGGTTCCGAGTCGTCGGCATTCCGTCGTGACAAGAGAGCCGGCGCCTCGGGGCAAGGCCGATGACCTCCGAGGAGGCGTGGTGGATGGCCCACTGGATCTGGCCGCGGTCGCCAGGGAAGTCATCGACGCCAACCTGTACATGGCCCTGGGAACCACCTACGAAGATGGTCGACCCTGGGTGACTCCCGTCTATTACGCACCCGAGGACTACCGGCGCTTTTGCTGGGTCTCATCTCCGGAAGCGGCACACTCGCGCAACCTCGCCAACCGTCCACAGATGAGCATCGTCGTGTTCAATTCACAGGTGCCCATTGGCATGGGTCAAGGCGTCTACATGTCGGGTGCCGCCGAGGAGCTTGGCGGCGTCGATCTCGAACGAAGCCTCGAGGTCTTTTCCCGCAGGAGCCTGGCCCACGGAGGGCGCAGCTGGTCTCCCATAGACGTGCTTGCGCCCGCGCTCTATCGCCTGTACCGGGCGACTGCGACAATGCACTGGGTGCTCGATCCCAACGGCCATCCGGACAGGAGGGCCCAGGTGATCCTCACGGACGGCGCCTGAACGCCGTCCGGTCGTCAACGTCCCGCCACGGCCGTCCCACCGTCGGGAAGGGTTACGGTGTGCCGAAAGACCGCGGTGCGCCTGCAGGGAGGAGCAATGCAGTATGACGTGCTGGTGGTGGGACGTCCCACGTGCGACGTCATCTTCACCGGTCTGTCCAACTGGCCCAAGCCGGGCCGGGAGAACTACGCCTCGGGGCTGAAAGTCTCGGCGGGAGGCGCGTTCAATTTCTCTGCCGCCTCCAGCCGGCTGGGGCTCTCCGTCGCCTTCGGAGGGCTCATCGGCAATGACGTGTGGAGCCGCTTCGTACGGGAGCAGTTCGCCCGCGAGGGGGTGTCGACCGAGTTCCTCCTTGTGATCGATCGTCCCCTCCCGGCCGTATCGGTTGCCCTCAACGTGGACGAGGACCGTGGGTTCATCACCCATGAGGCCGAGGCCGAGGAGTGCGACTGCCAACTCACCGAGCACGTCGTCGAGATGATCTCGAGGATCGATGCACGCCACGTCCACATCCACCTGGTTCCGTGGCTCGAGCGGGTCGCGGAGGCAGCCTCCGCCAGGGGCATGTCGCTGTCCGTGGACGCGTGGGGCTGGGAGCCCTGGCTCAGGTCGGAGGACATCTGGAAGTTGGCCTGCCTCAGTGACGTCCTTCTGATGAACGATGCCGAGGCCATGACCATGACCGGTGCGCCAAACCCCCGCGCTGCCCTCGAGCAACTGAGGGAGCTATGCAAATGCGTCGTCATCAAGAAAGGTGCTCGCGGCGCCGTCGCCGTGGTGGACGGTGCCGTCCTGCATAGCTCAACCGAACCGGTCCAGGTCGTCGACGCCACCGGCGCCGGTGACTGCTTCAACGCCGGTTTCGTCTACGGGCTTCTGCATGAACTGCCGGCAGGAGCGTCGTTAGCGCTTGGCAATCTTTGCGGGGGCGCGGCGGTTCAAGCCGTCGGTGGCTACGCGGGGTGCCCAACCGAGGGCGGCCTGCTCGACGCTGCACGATCCCGCGGCATCGACATTGCGGACCTGGGCCGGGTCTTGCGCCCGTGAAGCTCACCGTTCTCGGCGCCGGCATACGCACGCCGCTTCTGCTCAGCGGGTTAACCCGACGCGCCGAGGCCCTCGGGCTCGACGAAGTCGCCCTTCACGACTGCGACAAGAGGAGGCTTGAAACCATGGCCGCCTTCGGGAACGGCCTGTGCCGAGAGTGGGACGCCCAATTCAAAGTACGCGCCCACGAAGACTCCACAGCGGCGATCGAAGGTGCGGATTTTGTGTTCTCGGCTATCCGCGTTGGAGGAGAGGCGGGCCGGATCATCGATGAGGAGGTCCCACTCCAACACGGAATCGTTGGGCAGGAGACGACCGGTCCAGGCGGGTTCGCAATGGCGCTAAGGACCATCCCCGTGATGATCGACTACGCCCGCACGATCGAGAGGGTGGCACCCCATGCCTGGTTGATCAACTTCACCAACCCCGCCGGGCTCATCACGCAGGCGTTGCAGAACCACACCTGCGTCAAGGTCATCGGGATCTGTGACACGCCGACGGCAATGAAGCGGACGATCGCCCGGGTGCTGGGGGTGGCGGGCGACGCGGTCGCCCTCGATTACATCGGCCTGAATCATCTCGGGTGGGCGCGCCGCGTGCTTGTGGACGGGGCCGACAGAATGCCCGAGCTGCTCGATCGCTTCGAGGAGCTTCGGGGGGCGGGCCCCGAATGGGCGCCGTTCGATCCCGGCCTCGTCAGGGACCTCGGAATGCTCCCCAACGAATACCTCTACTACTTCTATTACCGGGAGCAGGCTCTGGAGCACATCCGGGGGTCTGGCGGCACGCGCGCCCGGCAACTCGAAGCGCTCAACCGCCCCGTCTGGAAGGAGCTGTCCAAAGGCGCCGCCTCGGGCGATTGGACCTCTGCCCGGGCCGCCTATGCATCCGCGATGCGCACCCGCCACGCCACCTACATGGCGCGCGAGAGCGGCCGGGGCGACCCAGATGCCGGGCCGGAGGAAGAGCTGTTCGAGGGTGACGGCTATGAAGGCCTGGCCATGGCCGTGATGACCTCAATCGGGACACAGAGGGGCGGTCCCCTGATCGTCAACGTTCCCGCGAACGGCGCGGTCACGGGCTTTGACGACGATGTGCTGGAGCTCCCTTGTCTCGTCGACGAGCAGGGGCCAACTCCGCTTGCGGCCGGGGCAGCGCCCTCCACCGCACGTGCACTGATGGAGCCGGTCAAGACCTACGAACGCCTAACCGTCGAGGCCGCGGTGGGCCGATCCTATTCCGCAGCCACCCGGGCCCTGCTCGCTCATCCCCTGGTCGGCTCGTACCGTCTCGCGACGGCTATGTTGGACGAATACCTGTCTCGGCATCGCCTGACCGGATTCAGTCCATGAAGGTCACCGGGGAAATGCGAAGGTCAACGGGAGGTTGGGAAATGTCTGCAAAGTTGTCCAAAAGGTCTGTGTCCACGCTCGTGGCCCTCGCCCTGGCGCTGGTGGCTTGTGGGAGCGTCACGCCCGGTAGCTCAGACGATGGCGGCGCCGATCAACCGCAGTCGTCGTCCACCGCGCTCCCCAAGGAGGACGTCACCCTCACCGTTTGGGATCAGGAGGTGCGCGGCGGACAGAACGCTCAGATCGAGCAGCTCAACAAAGAGTTCATGGACGAGTACCCCACCGTCACGATCAAACGCGTTGCGAAGTCCTTCACCGACATAAACAAAACTCTCAAGCTCGCCGTCTCAGATGACAACCCACCGGATGTGGTGCAGGCAAACCAAGGCAGGGTCGTGATGGGACAGCTGGTCACGGGAGGGCTTCTGCGCCCACTCGACGATTACGCCGAGGCCTACGGGTGGGCCGATCGCTACTCTCCCACCTTGCTCGAGCTCAACTCGTTCTCAGCCGACGGCAAACAATTCGGCACGGGCAACCTATATGGGCTATCTCAGGTGGGCGAGATCGTGGGCGTCTACTACAACAAGGAGAAGCTGGCCGGCCTGAACCTGGACATCCCCAAGACGTTCGGTGAATTCGCCGACGCCCTCGAAACCGCCAAGCAGGGGGGTGAGATACCGATCCAGTTCGGCAACCTCGACAAATGGCCCGGGATTCACGAGTTTCAGGCGGTGCAGAATGAGTTTGCGCCCAAGGACTACCTGCGCCAGTTCGTCTTCGGACTGGGTGATGTCTCCTTCGATACCAACGAGAACACCCAAGCTGCATCGGTGATGCAGCAATGGGTCGATTCGGGTTACTTCACACCCGGCTTCAACGGGGTCAAGTACGACGACGCCTCGGCCGCTTTCACCAAGGATGAGGGCGTTTTTCTGATCACCGGCACCTGGCAGGCACCGTTGTTCGGCGAGGAGATGGGCAAGAACGTCGGCTTCTTCCTGATGCCGCCCGCACAGAGCGGTGCCGATCCCATCGCCCTCGGTGGTGAGGGGCTTCCGTTTGCCATCACGACGGGGTCCGATCAACCCGAGGCCGCCGCCGCCTACATCGACTTCATAACCAACGAGCATGCAGCGGAGGTGATCACGGAGACCGGGGGACTTCCTGCGCCCAAGGGGGCACCCAATGTGCCCAGCGGCACGGTGCTGGGCGACATCTTCACCGCTTGGGAGCAACTGAACGCCACCGACTCGATCGTGCCGTACATCGATTATGCGACGCCGACCTTCTACGACACGATCACGGCGTCGGTTCAAGAGCTGATGGCCGCTAGGGTCGCCCCCGAAAGTTTCGTCGACACGGTCAACCAGGATTACACCGACTTCATGGCGTCGAGATAGGCGGATGAAGGGCAGCCTGCCGGTCCCGGCTCGCGTCGGTCTGCGCGCCGGGCGGCGAGCGGAAGCGCGCGACAAGGCGCCGCCGGGCGAACCGCGCGCCATTGGGTATCTCTATCTGCTGCCCGCGCTGCTGGTATACAGCGCGTTCGTGCTGCTTCCCCTTGCCCACAGCGTGCTCTTGTCGTTTTACGAGTGGGACGGCATCACCGAAGGCACGTGGACCGGGTTGGGCAACTACCAGGACCTCTTAGCAGACTCTCAAACGCGCGCCGCCTTCCTTCACGCGCTGATCCTCATCTTGTTCTACTCCGTGCTGCCGGTTGCCATAGGGCTGCTGCTCGCGGCGCTCATCTCGCGCACCGACCTCAGAGGACTCACGTTGTTCCGCACTATCTTGTTCCTGCCTCAGGTCGTACCGCTTGTAGTCGTGGCGGTGATATGGAGCTACATCTATGCGCCAGGTGCGGGCCCGCTCAACGAGGGGCTGCGGGCGGTCGGCCTCGATGGGTTGACGCGCTCGTGGCTGGGGGACTTCTCATGGGCGCTAACCTCGGTCGGCTTGATTGGCACCTGGGTGCAGTACGGCCTCTGCATGGTCCTCTTCATTGCGGGTGTGCAGAAGATCCCCACAAGCCTCTACGACGCGGCACGCGTGGACGGCGCTGGCCCCGTCCACGAGTTCCTTGCCGTAACCCTGCCCAATCTCCGCAACGAGATCTCTGTGGCGCTCACCCTGACCATCATCGCTTCGCTCCGGAATTTCGACCTCGTCTATCTGACTACTAAGGGCGGCCCGGGGAACGCCACTTCGGTGCCCGCCTTCGAGGTCTACAATCAGGCTTTCGAGGTGGGCCAGGTCGGCTTCGCTTCGGCCATCGGCGTCGTCCTCGCCCTTATCATCTTCGCCATTACCGGAGTCGTTAATCGTATAGCAGAGGCGCGGGAGTGACCGGACGGATCGATCGGGTGGTGAACTACGCGTTGCTGGTGGCTTTTTCGGGCATCGCCCTCTACCCCATCGGCGGCATCGTGCTCGCGGCCCTACAGCGCCCAGGTGAGCTCTCCGGCTTCAGCATTCCGCGCGAGCTCCATTTCTCGAACTTCGCCGAAGCTTGGGCACAGGGCCACTTCGCCACCTATCTGAAGTCGAGCGTAATCGTCTCCGTTAGCGTCGTCGTGGTCGCCACCTTGCTATCGCTCTTGGCCGGATTCGCATTCGGGACGATGAGGTTCGCCGGGCATAAGCTGCTGTTCTATCTCTTCCTGCTGGGACTCATGGTTCCGCTCGAGGGCATCGTGATTCCGCTTTACTACGATCTCCGCGCTCTTTCGCTGACCGACACGTACTGGGCGTTGATCCTCCCCCAAATCGGGCTGTCGTTGGCCTTCGGAACCTTCTGGATGCGCGCCTTCTTCATGTCCACCCCTCGCTCGCTGATCGAAGCGGCCGCCATCGACGGCGCGCGCAACTGGTCGATCCTGTGGCGCGTTCTGGTGCCTTTTGCGCGTCCAGCGGTGCTGACGATGATGGTGTTGATCTTCATGTGGACCTGGAACGAGTTTCTTCTAGCCCTGGTCATGGTGTCGAGCGAGAATCTCCGCACTGCGCCTCTTGGGCTGGCGTTCTTCCAGGGCCAGCACGCATCCGAGGCGACCCTACTCGCCGCAGGGTCGATCATCGTCGCCCTGCCCGTCGTGATCACATACGTGTTCCTTCAACGGCATTTCATCCGCGGGATGCTTTCCGGCGCGGTCAAAGGGTAGGCGAACCATGGCCCGCGTCAGATTCGTAAGTGCCACAAAGCGCTATGGCGACATCGTGGCACTGGAGAGCCTCAACCTGACCGTCGAAGACGGCGAATTGGTCGTCTTCGTCGGGCCCTCCGGCTCGGGCAAGACGACGGCGCTGAGGCTCCTGGCCGGGCTCGAATCCATCAGCTCGGGCCACGTCTACATCGGTGACCGCCAGGTAGACGACATCCCGCCACGAGAGCGTGACATCGCCATGGTGTTCCAGGACTACGCGCTCTACCCTCAGATGACCGTTTACAAGAACCTCGCTTTCGGCCTGCGCATGCGCAAGGTCCCCGGACACGAGATCGACAAACAGGTACGGGATGCAGCCGGCATTCTTGGGCTCGAGAACATGCTCGAGCGGCGGCCTCGCCAGCTCTCGGGCGGCCAACGCCAGCGGGTCGCCCTCGGGCGCGCCCTGGTTCGCAGTCCCCAGGTCTTCCTTATGGATGAGCCGCTGTCGAACCTCGACGCCAAGCTACGGGTTCAAACTCGGGTCGAAATTGCGCGTATCCAGCGCGAGTTCGGGACCACCACCGTCTACGTAACCCACGATCAGACCGAGGCAATGACCCTGGGGCAGCGGGTCGCCGTCATGAAGGACGGTGCTCTGCAGCAGTTCGACACACCCAAGACGCTCTACGACCGCCCCGCCAACCTTTTCGTTGCAGGCTTCATCGGCTCACCTGCGATGAACTTGACCGAGGCATCGCTCGAGCGGGAGGAAGGCGCGCTGGTGATCCGGTTCGGAGAACATCGGTTGCCCATAGGCGACGACACCCTGGCGCGCCGGCCCGAGCTCAATCGCTTCGAAGGCCGAAAGCTCGTGATCGGCATTCGCCCCGAGGGATTCGAAGACGCAAGCCTGGCTACCGGTGCGCCTCCGGGCAAGCGGCTCTCTGTGGTAGTCGATCTGAGGGAGGACGTCGGTTCCGACGTCTACGCTTACTTCTCCGGCATTCCTCCTTGGCAACCTCGAACCTCCGAAGGGTCATACGACGCCGCCGAGGCGGCACGCCCGACGGACGCAGCTACATTCATTGCCCGGTTGAGCCCTCAAACCCGTATTCGCGAAGGCGCTCGCGTGGATCTGCTCGTCGATGAAGAGGCCATGCACTTCTTCAACCCGGACACCGGCTTTGGTGTCGACGGCGGGCGCGGCCGGTAACCGGCACATGGCGACCCGCACGAGGGGTAGATAGGCCGGCCCGTCATGATGATCCCGGCATGGTTCTGGGGCGGACCAAACCAGCCGGCGCCGACGACTACTTCAGCTAGAGCTTCTCGCGTTCAGGGCC
>JALZIC010000105.1 GCA_030860455.1 Actinomycetota bacterium | reverse complement strand
CGGGCCGACGAACTGCCCAGCCCGTGCTCGTCTGCGAGCGCCCTTATCGTCGCCTCGTCCGGCGACGCAGCCTCGGTCTGATCGAGGTCCGCGTCATAGACCAAGCGGACAACGGTCTTCATAGCCTCGAGGTAGTCACGCGCCTTCTCGAATGCCTGGGCCTGTTTGGGCGGGAGCTCCTCGAGATGCTCCAGGATTCCGTCGATTGATTCCCATTGATTGAGCAGCTTTGCCGCCCGCACGGGCCCGACTCCCTCAACACCGGGCAGGCCGTCGGAGCTGTCACCTCGCAGAGTGGCGAAGTCCGGATACAGCGCAGGGCGAATCCCGTACTTTGCCTCGACCGCCGCTTCGTCGAAGCGGGTTGGATCGCTGAGCCCTTTGACCGGGAACAAGAGCTCGACGTGAGGATCTCTCACCAGGGCCAGCAGGTCGCGGTCGCCGGTCACCACGGACGCTCGGTCGCCTTGTCCGAGTTGCGCCACCAGGGTGGCGATGGCGTCGTCGGCCTCCAGACCCGGCGCCTCTGCTCTCTTGACGCCGGCGGCGTCCAACACCTCGGTGATCACGTCGAACTGCGGAGGTAGCTCGGGAGGGTCCTCCGGCCGCTCGGCCTTGTACCCGGGGTAGGCATCGACCCGAAACTTCGGCCTCCAGTCGGCGTCGAACACCGCCACGATCTCGCCCTCGGGATGATCGCGGATCAGCCTCGCCGTCATATCCAAAAAGCCGCGCACCGCGTTTACCGGACGACCCTTTGAATCGGTGACTTTGGTGGGCAAGGCGAAGAATGCCCGGTACACCAGGGTCGGAGCGTCGAGCAGCAGCCGAGTGGGTGACACATGTGTACTCGTCACACTCACCATCCACTCGGCCCGTCGATTTGAGAGTTAGCTCTCGATGTTGGACATCACGTGCTTGACGCGGGTGTAGTCCTCGAAACCGTACATGGACAGATCCTTGCCGTATCCGGACTTCTTGAAGCCGCCGTGCGGCATCTCGGCCACGAGCGGGATGTGTGTGTTGATCCATACGCACCCGAAATCGAGGCTCTTGGCCATCCGCATTGCACGTCCGTGATCCTTTGTCCACACACTCGACGCGAGGCCGTAGTCGACATCGTTCGCCCATCTGAGCGCCTTCTCTTCGTCATCGAAGCGTTGAACCGTGATCACCGGCCCGAAGATCTCGTCCTGGATCATCTCGTCGGTCTGCTCGAGCCCCGCTACTACGGTTGGCTCGTAGAAGTAACCCTTCCCGACTTCGGCTCGCTGTCCCCCGGTGACGACTTCCGCGTGATTCGGGGCTCGATCGAGGAAGCCCTCGACCCTGGCAAGTTGATTGGCGTTGTTCAGCGGTCCGTAGGCGGTGTCCTCGTCGGCCGGATCTCCGGTCGTGGTCCCTTTGGCCATCTGGCTGATCGAACTCACGAAATCGTCGTATACAGCAGGTCCGGCGAGTACGCGCGTGGCAGCGGTGCAGTCCTGCCCGGCGTTGAAGTAGCCGGCTTCTGAGATTGCGGTCGCTGCGGCTTCGAGGTCGGCGTCATCGAAGACGATGACCGGCGCCTTGCCACCGAGCTCGAGGTGGACGCGCTTGAGATCGGCGGCGGCAGCCTCGGCCACCTGGGTCCCGGCCCTTACGCTCCCGGTGATCGACGCCATATCGGGTATGGGATGGGAGACAAGGCCTGCGCCGGTGTCGCGGTTGCCGCAGATGACGTTGAACACACCGGGTGGCAGAAACTCCGACATCACCTCGGCCATCTTCAGGGTCGTGACGGGGGTGGTGTCCGAGGGCTTGAGAACAACGGTGTTGCCGGCCGCTATCGCAGGCGCCCACTTCCACACCGCCATCATCATGGGGTAGTTCCACGGCGTCACCTGAGCGCATACTCCTACCGGCTCCCGCCGGACGAACGAGGTCAGCCCCGCCATGTACTCCCCCGCCGAACGTCCCTCGAGGCACCGGGCCGCACCGGCGAAGAACCTTATCTGATCAACCATCGGGGGAATCTCTTCGCTGGCGGTGAGGGCCAACGGCTTGCCTGTGTTCTCCGATTCGAGTCCAACGAACTCCTCGGCCCGCTCCTCGATTGCGTCGGCGATCCTTATCAGCGCAAGGCTGCGCTCCGAGGGAATAGTCTCGCGCCACGTCTCGAAGGCGCGCCGGGCGGCTTGACAGGCAGCATCGATGTCGGGCCCGGTCGACACCGGGGCCTCTGCAAACTCTTCCCCCGTCGCCGGATTGACGAGGGAAGCGGTCTGTCCGTCTGCGGCATCGCGGTATTCGCCGTCGATGAAATTTTGAAGCTTGCGAACCGACATCGCCTAGCTACCTCCTGTTGGGCCACCAACTATGTGTCCCGAGCCTAGTCGCACGAGCGCCTACTGCTTGACTCGCACTGCCACACCGTCATTTCGTCCTTTCCCCGAGCCACGAATCCGAGGACCACCAGCAGGAACAGCTTCGAGTTGGTAACCCATCCGGTGAAGTAGACGACGTAACAGGCTTACGGCTGGCGGCCCTCGGTCTCCTCGAGAAGCCATTCAACGAAGTTCTCGTTGTCGAGCGCGTGCCCGTCGCCCCTCTTTGCGCGCACCGTATCGACTGCTTCCTGTGGGCTGATGCCCTGCTCGATCAACGTCCTGGCGCAGATGAGTCCCGACCGATTGTGGCCCGAGCGGCAGTGCACGAGAACCTTGTTGTCCTCGGCAATCAGTCTCGCCATGAGGCCGGCGATGCTCCGTACGGTTGATGGGTCCGGCATGGCGCCGTCCTCAATCGGCCAGTACAGGTAGAGGGTCGTGGAGGTTTGACCCTCTCCCTGCGGGACGGAGGTGTCGACCTCACCCTCGAGATCCACGACGGCGTCAATTCCCTGGCTCAAGAAATCGTTCGTGTGATCGGGGTGTCCAGAGATATAGAGACCCTTCGCAACCTCGTAAGGGTGCGAATGATCGGCGGGTGCGGGTGGCTTGTTGTCTCCGGGCATCGCGGCTGAGTATGGACGGCCCGCCGGAAGATTACCAGTCCAACGACGGATGGACGTAGACCGGCGCGCCGTCTACCAACGTCGCCAGCACCTTCGCTTCGCCGGACGGACCGTCCCCGTCGAAGAGATTGCGATCCAACACCACGAGGTCCGCGGCCTTGCCCGTCTCGATCGAGCCGCTGTCCCCCTCGCGGCGGTTGACGTAAGCAGAACCGATAGTGAACGCTTCAAGCGCCGCGGGCAGGTCGAGGCATTCGTTGGGGAGAAACGGCTCCGCCGCCCGGTCGTCCGCCGGGACCCTGTTCACCGCCACCTCGATCTGGAGAAGTGGATCCGGCGTGCTTACCGACCAGTCGCTGCCGAAGGCGAGGGTCGCCCCGGAGCGCCTCAAGCTTGCAAACGGGTATTGACGGGTGCTCCGCTCCGGACCGAGGAACGGAATTGTGAGGTCTCTCATCTGAGGGTCCTCGCACGCCCACAGGGGCTGGCAGTTGGCCACTACGCCGAGCGTCCGGAAACGGGCTATGTCGGCCGGGTGAACGACCTGCAGGTGACAGATGTGGTGGCGCGCATCACGGGTGCCGTTGGCGCTTTGTGCCGCTTCCAGAGCGTCGAGTGACTCCCTGACGGCCCGGTCACCTATTGCATGGAAGTGCACCTGGAACCCGGAGGCGTCGAGTAGCCCCACGTAGTGGTTGAGGGCCGCCGGCTCCACCATGCTGATGCCACTGTTTCCGGTCGGCCGGCCCGAGCCATCGAGGTAGGGATCGATCATGGCGGCAGTGAAGTTCTCGGCCACGCCGTCTTGGAAGATCTTCACACCGCCGGCCCGGACGCGGCCTTGGGTGAAGCGCTCCCGCTGCTCGATCAGGGTCTCGATCTGAGTCTCGTCCCCATCCCGCTCCCACAGAAGGTCGAGGCTGACATGTCCGGTCAGCTCGCCCCGGGCGTCGAGCGCCGAGTAGGTGGCGAGCTCCGCCTCCGTGATCCACGGATCCTGCCACGCGGTGATGCCGAGCGAGTGAAGGTAGGTCTGCCCAAGAGCAAGCGCTTCCTCCCGGTCGTCCGTTGTCGGCGCTGGGGTATGGACTGCGACCAGGTCCATGGCGTGCTCGTGGAGGGTGCCGGAGGGCTCCCCGCCGACATCACGCTCGATGCGTCCACCGGAGGGGTCGGGGGTGCTTGCATCGATGCCGGCAAGCTCGAGAGCTTTCGTGTTGACCCAGGCGCCGTGAACATCGCGATTTTGCAGGTACACGGGCCGGTCGGGCACTATCGCATCAAGCAGGGCGCGGTGCGGAGTACCCCCTGGGAACGCGTCCATTGCCCACCCGCCACCCAGAATCCACTCAGCTTCGGGATGGGATTTCGCATATGCGGCGACCGCATCCACGTGGTTCTGCTGATTCCCGGCATCGTGGAGATCGCATTGCAGACGGTTGAGCCCTCCGAAGAGAGCGTGAACGTGGGCGTCTTGAAAGCCCGGCAGTACCATGCGGCCTTCTAACTGCACGATCTCCGTGGCCGGCCCGGCTGCGGCCATCACGTCCCACCGGGTCCCGACGGCAATTATGCGACCGTCTTTTATGGCGATCGCCTCGGCCCACCGGCGAGCCGCATCGACCGTGTAGACGGCTGCGCCCGTGACGATGAGGTCGGCGGCCTTATCGTGTGATCCCATGTTTCTTCCTTTCGTTTCCCTGAGGAGTGTCTGACCCTATGCGCTACAGGCGGCAGAGCGACCGGGATTATCGCTCCTATAGTTTCTGGCTCGATACCGTGCCCGACGATCTCTCGGCCCGGCCTTCACTCGAAACGCCCTTGCACGTCGATGTCGCCATAGTCGGCGCCGGATACACGGGTCTGTGGACGGCCTACTACCTGGCGAAGGCAGACCCCGCTCTGAAGATCGCCGTGCTCGAGCGCGAGATCGCAGGTTTCGGTGCCTCCGGCCGCAACGGAGGTTGGTGCTCGCCCTTCTTTTCCGCCGACAAGGAGAAGCTCGCCAGGCTTCACGGCCGGGACCGGGCGATAGCCATGCACCGGGCAGTCGTCGACTCGGTCGGTGAGGTCGAAAGGGTCGTCGAACTAGAAGGCATCGACGCTCAGCTCGTCAAGGGCGGCAGTCTCACCTGCGTAACCCAGCCCGGCCATCTCGACCGCATCCGGGAGGACGTAGAGGCGCAGTACGGATGGGGATTCAGCGAGGACGACATCCGCTGGCTCGACGCAGACGCCGCCTCCGAACGGATCCGGGTAGAAGGTTGTCTCGGCGCCGCCTTTACTCCGCACTGCGCGGCGCTGCATCCAGCGCGCCTCGTACGGGGGCTCGCCCGAGCGGTCGAGCGCCTGGGAGTGGAGATCTACGAACACACGGCGGCGAGCTCCATCGAACCGGGGATGGTCAACACACCCAACGGCGTCGTTCGCGCCGACGTGATCGTGCGTGCTACCGAAGGGTACACGCCGGGATTGCCGGGGATGAAGCGACGAATCGTCCCCCTGTACTCCCTCATGATCGCCACCGAGCCGCTCCCTGAAAGCTTCTGGGACGCGGTCGGATGGTCGGGACGCGAGACGCTTACCGACGGCCGCCACATGCTCGTGTACGCACAGCGGACGGCGGACGACCGCATTGCAATCGGAGGGCGAGGCGCGCCGTACCATTTCGGTTCGCAGATCGACGACCACTTCGACCGGGACCCCAGCGTGTTCGGCAGCCTCCGGGAAGTCGTGGGTTCCCTGTGGCCCCAGATCGGCCCCTTCGAGGTCACGCACACCTGGGGCGGCCCCCTCGGGGTCCCCCGCGACTGGCACAGTTCGGTAGGCCTCGATAGAGGCACCGGGATCGCCTGGGCGGGAGGCTATGTGGGTGACGGAGTGTCCACGAGCAACCTCGCCGGACGGACCCTGGCCGATCTGATCAGCGCTCGCGACGGCGACCTCGTGATGCTGCCGTGGGTGGATCACCGCTCCCGCCGGTGGGAGCCGGAGCCTCTGCGGTGGGTGGGGGCAAATCTCGCCCTGCGCGTCATGACGAGCGCGGATCGTTCCGAGGTGCGAACGGGGCAGCCGGCGCGCCGCGCCCAGCTCGCCAAGCGGCTTCTCGGCATGTAACGGCGGCCGCCCACGGCAACCAGCCGAAACGCTCGGGACGGTTACATGACCACGACTGAGCGCAGCACCTCCCCGCGCTCCATCTTGCGGAACGCATCCTCGACCTCTTCGAGGGCGATGGTCTCGGACACGAAGCGGTCCAGATCGAGTGCGCCTGCCAGATACATGTCGATCAGCATCGGGAAGTCCCGCGATGGCAGGCAATCCCCGTACCACGACGGCTTCAACGCCCCTCCCCGCCCGAAGAATTCGATCATCGGCAGCTCGATCGTCATCGTGGGATCCGGTACCCCAACCTGAACCAGGGTGCCGGCGAGGTCGCGTGCGAAGAACGCCTGCTTCATGACCTCGGGATGTCCCACGGCTTCGATGGCCACGTCCACTCCGAGGCCGTCGGTCAGAGCCTTGATCGCCTCGACCGGATCGCCTTCGGAGGCGTCTACGACGTCGGTGGCCCCGAACTCCTCCGCCCACCTGAGCTTTCGGGGATCGACATCCACTCCGATGATGCGGCGCGCCCCCGCCAGCTTGGCCCCCTGAATGGCGGCATCGCCGACGCCCCCGCAACCGAAGACCGCTACAGTGTCGCCCCGCTCGACGTCGCCGGTGTAAAGGGCCGCTCCCAAGCCGGCCATGACCCCGCAGCCGATCAGACCGGCGGGCTCCGGCTTGGCGGCCGGGTTCACCTTGACCGCCTGGCCGGCCGCGACGAGCGTCAACTCAGAGAAGGCGCCGATTCCCAGCGCCGGAGATAGGGCGGTGCCGTCCTCCAGCGTCATCGCCTGGATCGCGTTGAGACTTCCAAAGCAGTACCAGGGGCGGCCGCGGCGGCAGGCGCGGCATTCGCCGCATGGCGCCCTCCAGGCCAGCACCACGAAGTCGCCTGGCTCGATTCCCGTGACCCCGGCGCCGATTTCCTCCACGATCCCGGCCGCCTCGTGCCCAAGAAGGAACGGGAAGTCATCGTTGATCGCGCCCTGCCGGTAGTGCAGGTCGGTGTGGCAGACGCCGCATGCCTGAACCCGCACCAGCGCCTCGCCGGGGCCGGGATCCGGCACAACGATGTTCTTGATCGAAACGGGGGCGCCCTTGGCCCCCGCCACCACAGCACGGACTTCGTGGGACATGAGCTTCCTTTCACTATCCATGGGACGGGCAGAACGAAAACCATAGCGACCCACCGGCGCGACCGATGTAGGTGAGATTCAATGGCCCGCTGTCCCGGCGCCGTCGAACTTCTGCACGAACGGGTGTGCGGCATGCCGTCACCGACGCCCCAGCTGATCAAAGACCAGCAGGCCGCCTTTGCCCGGGCTTTTGCGATCAAGAAGGCCGGCGGCCCCACGACGGGAGCGGCCGCGCACCGCCTACAACCTGGTCTCGACCTGCTCGCTGCCGCTGCGGTAAGCCTCGCAGGCGCGCTCCCAGTCGCCCTTCTTGCGGCGCAGATCTCCAAGGATGCGATACGTCGCGGCGAGCTCGACGTGGGCCTCGATCCGCTTGTACAGCTCGATCGCCCTGTGAAGATGCCGCTCCGCCCGGGTGGGGAACAACGACGCCTCCACGAGACTCATTTCGCGGTGGGTCAACGCAAGCTCGGCGACATCACCGCACTCGGCCAGTAGCGCGAGCGACTGCCCGAGCAGGCGCCTGCTCTCCTGTAGATCTCCCGACAAGCGCGCGATGCGAGCAAGCTCGTTTACCGATCTCGCCTCGTCGCCCCGGCTCCCAGTCTGTCTGAAAATATGCCGCGCCGAGTGAAGCTCCTCGCACGCTTCTTCGTTCTGGCCGCGCCTGCTGAGGGCAAAACCATGGCCGAGGTGACAATGACCGAGCTCATCGACCAACTCGAGCTGACGGAAGATGTCCTCGGCGCGCCGAAGGGCCTCCTGCGCCTCGTCGTAGCGCTCCTCCGAGAGGTGGACGTGGGCAACGCTCATGTGCATGCTTCCGAGTCGCTCGAGATCGTCGACCTTCGGAGCGAGGACCAGCGCCTCGTCGGCCGCCGCCGAGGCTTCCCTGTAAGCGCCGGATTCGAAGTAGGGAGCGACCAGGGACGCATGCACTTTGAGCAGCGAGGTCGGATCACAAAGGCCGCTTCTCCTCAGCCATTGAAGCAGGTTCTCGAGCAAGTAGATCGCGTAGCCAACGTCGCCCAGGCGCCGCGCACACGCTGCCTTGCCGACGATGGCGTCGACACGGGCAGTTACAGGCTCGTGCTGAAGGGTTTCAAACGCCTTTTCGTAAAGAGACATCGCCTTGTCGAAGTCACCGCTGCGAAGCTCACACAGCGCTTTTCCCTCTTGCGCGCGCGCCTGGACCTTGGCCAATCGGTGCTCCCTCGCCTCCTTGGCGACGCGATTGAAGGCGGAGCGCGCAGTGCCCAGGTGCCCTCGAGAGGCCTCCCTCCGGGCCGTCTGCAGCTCGAGCTCGAGCCGGGTCAGGAGATCGGGGGGTCGCCCGGTGGCCAGCTCCTCTTTGGCCACGCCCAGCTTGGCCGCTATGTGCCTCAGCGCATCATCGGACGGCTGACGTCGCCCCGCCTCGATCGTGCTCACGTAGGCATGGGTGTAACTAGGCTCGGCCAGCTCCTTTTGAGTCAATCCTCTGTCGGTGCGCAGCTTTTTGACGCGATTCCCTAGGGTCACGGGATCCTCCTCCGCCTTCTCAGATCCACACTCGTCGCCGGGCACGTTACCAGTCAGGCGCCCATTCGGCCCAATACCCTAAGCTTCGGGCCGTGACCGGCTCTGTGCTCGACGCCATCGGAAACACTCCCCTCGTAGAGGTGGACGGAGTGTGGGCAAAGCTCGAGTACCTAAATCCCTCGGGGTCGATCAAGGCTCGAATAGCCAAATACATCGTCGAGCGAGCGGAGCGGGAAGGCCTTCTTCACCCAGGCGACACCATCGTCGAGGCCAGCAGCGGCAACACCGGAAACGCCTTCAGCATGGTTGCGGCGGTGAAGGGCTACAACATGCTAGTGGTCATGCCCGAGGGAATGACCCAGGAACGCGCCGCGATCTCGCGCGCCTTCGGCGCCGAGGTGCTGTTGGTTGGGCACTTTCACGTCAACGAGGCGCTTGCCAAAGCTCGAGCCATTGGGAGCCGGCCAGGCTACTTCTGTCCCGCCCAGTTCGAATCGGAGTGGAACGTGGAGGAAAATCGGGTTTGGTTGGGTCAGGAGGTCCTCTCGCAACTACCGGAAGGCCTGATTCCCGACGCCCTGGTCTCTGGAGTCGGAACGGGGGGGACCCTCATAGGGGTCGGTCAGGCGTTTCGGGCGGTTAACGAGCGCGTGATGCTGATCGGAGTGGAACCCGATGAGTCCTGCACCATCCTGTGCGGGGAGACGGGCAAGCATGCAATCGAAGGCATTGCGGACGGGTTCGTCCCAGGGATCTTCGCCCGTCACCGCAAATTGGTCGACAAGCTCGTGACCGTCGAGAGTGCCGAGGCCCTCCGGGTCATGCGGAGTCTTGCCACGCAACACGGCCTCTTTGTCGGGCCGAGCTCGGGTGCTCACCTCGTGGCGGCGCAGCGACTGCGCGCCTCGAACCCCGAGCTGGCCTGCGTGGTGACAATGTTCTGCGACGAGGGTGAGAAGTACATGAGCGAGTACTGGAAGGTGGATTAGTGCCCTCTCGGCGAACCGGGAGCGTCTGGAAACCAGGCTGCCCCGGGTCTACCCCGCTACACTGCCGGCTATGAAGATCGTCTACGCAACCGATGGGTTTCCCGCCTCGATTGCCGCGGGGCGGCTGATAGCGGACGTTGCGGACCCCAAGCGAGTCGAAGTCTCGGTTGTGTCGGTGGCGCCCCACGGGGCCCTTCACCTCGAACACATCCCACTTCAGCTCGACCCCATCGAGGCCAGAAGGCAACAGAGCCTCGAGATAGTAGAGGTCGCCGGGCGGCAGCTTGAGGCGGACGGGTTCAAGGTGGTGGGAGAGGCCCTCGAAGGGGATCCCAGCGACGAGATCATCAGGCTCACCGAGTCCGAGGAGGCCGGCCTCACGATCGTCGGTTCCGGCAGCCGGAGCTGGCTGGGCAACATTCTTCTGGGCAGCGTGAGCACGGCCGTGCTTCACGGCTCGCAGTCTTCGGTCTTGGTCGTGCATGCGTATCGACCCGCGGGAGCGCCGCGCATAGTGATCGGAGCCGACGGCTCGACCGGCGCGGAGATGGCCACCCGGGACGTCATCGACTTCGCAGATCCGGAGCGCTGCCAGGTCGAAGTGGTGTCGATCATCCGCCCACCGGAGAAATCCCTTCGAGCCGGCGAGGAATCCCCAACGTCGGAGGTAACCGGACGTGTGGACGATGCCACCACGTCCCAGGCGCGCAGCGGCGCCGAGCAACTGCAGGCCCTGCTGCACGACGCAGGCTTTCACGCTCGCGCCCGGACCGCTCTGGGTCATCCGTCGGAGCAGATTCTCCAAGAGTCGCAGGCCGAAGACGTCGCCCTTGTGGCGCTGGGCGCTACGGGTGGCGGCAGGGCGCGACCCCCTTGGATGGGTTCGGTGAGTGAGCAGGTGGTGCGGCACGCGCGAGCTACCCTGGTTGCGCGCCGGGCGTCCGTATAAGGGGAAGAAAGCTACTGGGAGAGTCGCTATCCGCCGGCTACGAGGCAGATTGAACGGTCGCCCGCGCACCCAACGGGTTCGGGTGACACTGAACAACGGTCGCATTGTAGAGGGATACAGGACGCCGGGTCAGCTCCCGGCGGGAGAGGAATTCCTCGAGCTCTCTCAGGTGATCCGGGTGTGCGATAAGCAGAACAACGAGCTCGTCAGCACACCGGTGGACCACTTCATCCCGGCCTCGAAGATCTCCCGGATCGAGGAGGTCGTTACGGCCGGACGCCGGAACCGGGCCCGAGGATGATTTGACTACCTGCTCGCCGCCAGCATCCCTTCGAGGTTTCTCAGGCTTGTAGCAGAGTCCCTCAGGGCATCGACCGGTTCGTCCTGTTCGACTATGTAGACGGTGGTACCGGCGCGCGCTGCGGCGTGAAGCATTCTCTGCCATGGCAGGATTCCCTCCCCCACCGGCCGGTCCTCTCGTCCAGGTCCATCGGCCATGTCCTTTACGTGCACAAGCGGAACGCGGCCTGCGTGGCGGTCGAGCAACTCGGCCGCGTCGACTCCCGCATATTCGGTCCAGTACAGGTCCAGCTCGAACTCGACGAGCTCTGGATCGGTCCGCTCGGCAACGATCTCCCAAAAGGAGCCCTTTCCTGCGGGAGCAAACTCTCCGGCATGGTTGTGATACGCGAATCGGAGCCCCGTCGCCCTGCAGCGCTCTCCGCACCCGTTCAACATCGTTGCGATGTCCCCTGCGCCTTGCTGGTCCATCCGAAAACCGTCCGGCAGAGAGGGCGCCACCGCGTACGAGCACCCCAGGGTGTGAAGCTCTTCGACAACTTCATCCGCGCGTTCGATCCAGTGAGATAAAGGAACGTGCGATGCCAGCGCCCTCAGACCAACCTCGTCGAGTGTCGAGCGAAGGCGGGCCAGATCAATTCCGCCGTACCCTGCGAATTCAACTGCTCGGTAGCCCATGCCGGCCACCAAGGCGAGGGTGCCGAGCATGTCTTTCCCGGCCAGTTCCCTTACCGTGTACAACTGGAGAGCGGTGATGCACTCGGACAAGGGCGACACTAGAAAGTTGTCTCGAGCGCCAGGGCCCTGCCCGATGCTGCGGACTCTTTCGCCCGGAGGGCTATCTCGAGTACGTGGCACGCATGTTCGGCGGTCAGCACGGGCTTGGCCCCGTCTCTCAGACAGGCTATGAAATGCGCAGAGCCCATCCCGATGAGATTGTCCACCGGGCCCGGAGTGGAGGGAGCTTCTACCCGCCATCCCTCCGCATCCTCGTCTTCTTCGATCCTGCTGTAGACGTCGACAGATGCCTCGGGATCGAACCATCCCTCCTGCCCGACACTCACACTCCCGTCCGTGCAGTGCACCTCTATGACCGGTGCGCGTGATGCGGGCACCGCAAAGCTGGTGGTCAGCTGCGCCAACCCATCCGGAAACTCGAGTTGCATCAGAACATGGTCGAAGGTACCAACCTCTATCACTCGGTTCGACGCACCTTGGGCCAAGACTTTTCGTTGCGGGATCGCAATCGTCCCCGAAGCCGACACTCTCAGTGCAGGACCGAACAAACTCGTCATTGCATGCAGAACGTAGACGCCGAGATCGAGAATCGGCCCCACCTCCGCCGAATAGAAAGGTTCGGGGTTACCGGTATAACCGCGCCAACCTGCGGGCCCCATGCTCGCATGCTGGCCGGTTACCAGTGTTAGATGGCCGATTTCGCCCGACTTCACCAGCCGTTCCACCAGCTGCCATCGATTGGTCACCGTTGTGGCCGGCGCGCACAGCAACAACCGCCCTTGCTTTTCTGCCAGGGCGATCAGCTCCTGAGCCTCCGGTATCGAATTAGCGAGTGGCTTCTCACTGAAGACATGAACGCCGGAGGCCAATGCAGCCCGAGTGACAAGAGAATGGCTGGGCCCGGGGGTCAGATTGATCAAACCGTCGAAATCTCCGAACCCTAGGCACGCGTCGATGTCGGTGAAGCTGTGAACCTCGCCCGACCATCGGCCGGAGAAGTCGGCTGCCTCTCGGGCGCGGCCGGGGTCGAGATCGCAGGTTGCGGACACGCAGCTCACGTCACCGAGCTGTTCGAGCGACGGCAGGTAGGTCCTGAAGGCGACGTCTCCGCAGCCCACCACCGCCAATCTAACCCTGTCGCCCATTCGGCTCCTTTTGCTGATCCGTCCGAAATGGGGAAGCTTAACCGGCGGGGTAGCCCGGCCGTCCTGTGGGTAAGCCGGAATGATGGGTCACCGAGTTCTCACCTGGCATGTTCACGGCAACTATCTCTACTATCTCTGTTCGGCTCCACACACCTTCTTGGTACCCACAAAGCCGGGTCGCCCTGAGGGATACGGAGGGCGTAAGGGTCACCTGCCGTGGCCCGGGAATCTAGAGGAGTTCCCGGCCGATGCTGCAAAGGACATGGACTTCGGCTGCATCCTCTACCAGTCGAGAACGAACTGGGATGTCGACCAGTACGACATCTTGTCCGCAGAGCAACGCTCACTCCCGCGCATCTACGTCGAGCACGACCCCCCGCGGCAAAGCCCCACCGACACTCGCCACCCCGTCGACGATCCCGGCACCCTCCTGATCCACGTCACCCCGTTCAACGACCTCATGTGGGACAGCGGGACCACCCCCACCCGAGTCATCGATCATGGCGTGAGGGTCCCCTCGGAGGTGACCTGGTCCGGGGAGCTGGAACGAGGCGTAGCCGTTGTGAACGGAATGGGGTGGCGAGGTCGACGTGTGGGCCGGGATATTTTCGAGCGCGTCCGGGAGCATCTCCCGATCGACCTCGTCGGCATGGGTTCAGAGGACGTCGGCGGTCTGGGCGAGGTCCCCAACCACGAGCTCCACGCGTTCATCTCTCGTTACCGCTTCTTCTTCAATCCGATCCGCTACACCAGTCTCGGCCTGGCCGTATGCGAGGCCATGACCATCGGAATGCCAATCGTCGGCGTGGCCACCACCGAAATGGCGGCCACGATCGAGAATGGAGTATCGGGCTACATCGACACCGATGTCACCAATCTCATCGAGCATATGAGACACCTTCTGCACGACAAAGGTGAGGCCCAACGCTTGTCTGCGGGTGCGAGCCGATACGCGCAGAGGCGTTTCGCTATCGACCGCTTCGCCGGCGACTGGGACGACGCCATCCGTCAGGCAGTGGGGGCGTTTGCGGGCTAGACGGGAAGCTCGTATGGTGAGCTCCGACTCGTACGGGACTTTCGGCTGGGGACACCCACGTGCGCATACAGAGCTCGGTCACATCGATCGCCTGGATTCCGCAAGGCGCTATTGCGGGCCTCACCGAGCTGCCGTTCCATATGAGCGTGGCCCACTACGACATGCCGCCTCCCGACAAGTTGGTCGATCACAACGCGCTCCTCGACGCCGACGCGGTCCGCTTCGCCAACCGGCTTGAAGCCTGGATTGAGGTGGATGAGGGGAAGATCACCGGCTGGGGACACTCTGGAGGAGGACGCCTCGGACGAACGCAGCTCAAGCTCGGTTCGTTCGGGATGGCATTCCCAGCGGTGGCTTTCCCCGACCTCCGCCCCGAACCAACGGTTACCTCCACCGATGTCACCTTCGTCCAGACCGCGGGCGGACGGACCGGAGTAGCCGCCCCGCGCCGGGTCAGCCGGCCCCCCTTCGTCCAGATCGCCGCACCGAGCGCCTGGTCGACTCTCACCCTCACAATTCGCGCAGACGGCTCCTCCGAGCGGGGACTGACAGGTGCAAGTCCTTTCCCGCGCCATTGGGTGTACGACGATGCCGGCGAGCTGATCGCCAAGTCGGGCCTGATCGACTTCGATCACTGGTACCGGAAGGCCTTCGGCGCCCATACCCCCTGGGGTGACGTGGACTCCCCCGCACTCGTGACGGCTGTCGAGAGCGCGCTCGAGCGTGAGCTGTCGCTTGGCATCGTCAACTCGAAGCCCAGGTGGCGGCGACTCAAGGCGGGCGACAACCTCGTCGAGCAGGGTGATCCGGGCGTAGATCTGTTCTTGCTGTTCGACGGAGTACTCGAAGTCGAGATAGACGGCGAGGTCATAACGCAAGTTGGGCCGGGGGCGATCCTGGGCGAAATGGCATCGCTCGAGGGCGGGAAGAGGACCGCAACCCTGCGAGCGGTAACGGCCTGCCGGGTTGCGGCGGTTCCCGCAGATCAAGTCGACAGGCAGGCGTTGATCGACATCGCCGAAAGACGTAGGGCCTCGACCTAACAACTAAGAGAGCGCCCGAGCCTCACCTTTGGGCCCAAGCCATTGAACGTGCATCTGGGCACCCAAAGGGGAGCCGAGGGCCGTCATAGCGCCCCCGACTCCCTCATTATCGGATGCTCAGGGAGGGGCTTGCTTAGCCTCTTGGGCGGACACCCCAGTCAGGCGCGAAGTCGCCTCCGGTGTTATCGGTGACACGCACCCGGTCGGTGCCGTTCGGGTTGATCTTGTAGATCTCGTAGTCGTTCCCGTCGTATCCCTGGAACGCTATCTTTTTTCCGTTCGGCGCCCAGGAAGGGTTTCTGTCGTCCTCGGCGTTGTCGGTAACGCGCTTACGTTTGGTGCCGTTCGGGTCCATCTTGTAAATCTCGGAGTCGTTCCCGTCATCTGCCTGAAAGGCAATCTTCTTGGCTCTGGGGGACCACGTCGGGTTGGCGTCAGTCACGGAATTGTCGGTCAGGCGCACGGCGTTGGTGCCGTTGGCATTCATCTTGTAGATCTCGTAATCCGTGCCGTCGTCGCCGTAATACGCGATCTTCTTTCCCTTCGGCGACCATGCTGGTGCAAACTCGTTCGTGGTGTTGTCCGTCAACCGGACCCGGTTGGTGCCGTTGGCGTTGATCTTGTAGATCTCGTAGTCGTTACCATCGTATCCGGAGAACGCTATCTTCTTCCCGCTGGGCGCCCAGCTGGGATCGAAGTCCACGGGGCCGTTGCTCACACGCACGCTATCGGTGCCGTTGCCCTTGATCTTGTAGATCGTATTGTCGGTCCCGTCGTAATGCGAATAGGCCAACTTCTTGCCATTCGGCGACCAGGTTGGATCGTAGTCGTCTTGGTTGTTGTCGGTGATGCGACGTTGGGACGTTCCGGTTGCCTTGATCTTGTAGAGCTCGTTGTCAGCTCCGTCGTAACTGTAGAAGGCGATCTTGCCGTTCTTGCCGGGATAGGCCGCTCGGCCCGACCCGGTGCCCGCCAGACTCGATCCGCCGACCGCAGCGCTCAGTAACAGAGCACCTGCGACCACCATGGTTCTTCGACCTCGTTGCATGACAGCCCTCCCAAGACATGTCCGCCGGTCCGAATGCTACGCCCGTTTCACTCACCTATGCAAGGCAAGCCCGCCCTTTTCCGGCCCTCGAATCCACCCTTCCGCTGCCCTCCTCGGCGGAGGAAACTATAAATTCGGCCGTGCCCTAGACTGGGTAATGCTGGGAAACCGACACAGGTGGAGGGCTGGGCGCAATGAGAGCGATTTCGAGAGACGGCTGTGGAGTTCTGCAGCTTTCTGTGAACTCCGGCAGACGGTGGATGGCCCTATGGACGGCCGGCGCCCTGGCGGCCTCTGCGCTGGTGATGGTGGGAGCCGGCGCGGGCCCGGCAGAAGCCGCCGATTACAGCTGTGCAGGAAAGCCATCGACCCTGACGGGTACCCCGCAGTCTGACGATCTGGTCGGCAAATCGGGCCGGATCAACGTAATCCAGGCCCGGGGGGCTGGAGACATCGCCACGGGACGAGACCGAGCCGACCTCGTGTGCGGGGGCAAAGGCGCCGACCGTCTCGCCGGCGGCGGAGACGCCGACCTCGTCCTGGGCCAGAGCGGCGCCGACATCATGGAGGGTGGCACGGGCGACGACGTTCTCATCGGGCAAGACGGGGTCGACCAGGCCAACGGTGGAGACGGCGACGACGTCTGCTCCGCGGAGGTGACCGACTCTCTGACCTGCGAGCAACACGCCGTTGCAGTGTCGTCCTTCGAGCAGGCCATTGCGGCGGGCGAGGGGGCCACGGTTGTGTTCATGCCCGGCGACTACACGGGTGAGTACGTGCAGCCGGGCCGCAGTGAGGCGGGGACTCGCACCGAGTGGTACGCGAGCCCCGGCACGCGTCTGTTGGGCGAGCTCACGTCGGGTCAGGGCTCTGTGCTGAACGGGTTCGAAGTCTACGGAGGGCGAGTGGGTGTCCGCTGCAAACCGGGCGCGGTTTGCGAGAACCTCGACGTCCACCACCACAGCCAGGCTGGTGTCCAAATCGGCGGAGGGTCGGTCGATTTAACCGATAGCTACGTCCACGAGAACAACCTCGATCTGGACCCCGATCCTCTCCACAACGACAATCCTTGCTTCAATAGTGGGGGTGTTCACATGGTGGTGGGCAACAACGTAACGCTGACGGGAAACCGGCTCGACAACAACGGATGCGACGGAGTCCACTCCGATACAGGAATGAGATACGTCACCTACGAAGGCAACGTGGCCACCGACAACACGAGATTCGGCATCTTCATCGAGGTCAGCTGCGATCAGACAGTGACCGGCAATCGCATCCAGCGAAACGGCAAAGACGGAGTTTTTATCGCCAACAGCCCCCGGGTGGTTCTCACCGAAAATACCTTCGGAAGCAACGGGGGCTATGCCATCCGCTGGAAGGACTACCCGAACCGCAGTTACAAGCCCAGCACGGCCGATTGCGACCCGAAGGACAAGACCGGGGGCAGCGAGAGCGGCAACACTCTCAACGGCGAAACGGTCACCAACGCTCCGACACCAACCCCTTAACGACAAGAGGCGCTCCTCCTCGTTCATGTAGATGAGTGCCCACCGCATCGACTCGGTTCCGGCCAAAGGTTTTCCGGCTCACCATCCCGGGTGACCCGATACGATGCCTTCATGCAGCTTGGGTTCGCGGTCCCCGTATCCGGTTCTTGGGCGCG
>JALZIC010000064.1 GCA_030860455.1 Actinomycetota bacterium | reverse complement strand
ATTGTTTGTACGCTCGCCATCGAACGCACCAATGCAAGGGCGCAGCGGCGGTGCCAATGTTGGTAGTAGGGGGGATCGTCACCGGGATAGGACACGACGATGTGCTCGTGGCCCACTTCGAGCATGGATCCGCACCCGGGACAACGGTATAGCTGCCTGGCTATCGCCCAGGACAGCCGAAGATGCCTGCCGTCGAGGTCGCGCCCATCTAAGCTCTGTCTGCGGTTCGGAAGACCTGCCGGGGCTTCTGCCACCCGTTCCTCTCTGTCGTGCCAAGCCCACACTGAGCTCACGCCGGTGCTCGCCATTGCTCGTCCTGGGTGGCACGACCTCCGGCATGGCGTCGTCTCCGACCCGTAGAGTGTCCCCGTGGACGAAAGCACAATTATGCAGAATCTCAACACGGACCAGAGAAGCGCTGTGGCCGCAGTGCGCGGCCCCGTCTGCATTCTGGCCGGCGCCGGCTCCGGCAAGACAACGGCGATCACCCACCGGATCGCCAATCAGGTTCGGGAGCGGATCTTCCCGGCGACGGCCATACTCGCGGTCACCTTCACCGACAAAGCTGCCGCGGAGATGCGAACCAGGCTTGCCACACTTGGCGCCGGGCCCGTACGAACCCAGACCTTTCATTCGGCCGCACTGGCGCAGCTCCACGCTCTTGCAGCTGAGTCGCCGGGTCAGATCCTCTCTTCGAAGGCGGCGCCTTTGCGGCAGATTGCGAACACGCTGCCAAAGCCCTACCGCTTCCGCCCCGCCGCCGATCTCGCCACGGAGATCGAGTGGGCGAAGAATCGAAGACTATCGCCGCAGCGGTACCTGGAGTCGTTGGGCGATCACGAACCCCCGATTCCGGCGGATCTCATGGCGGGGGTCTGGCGTACTTATGAGTCTCGCAAGGAAGCAAGGTCTTACATCGACTTCGAAGATCTGCTCGAGCTTGCAATACGTATGTATGACGCAGATGAATACGCGCGCGAGCGGTTCCAGGCGCGCTACGCTACCTTTACGGTAGACGAGTATCAGGATGTCAACCTCCTCCAGCAGTCTCTTCTCGAACGATGGCTCGGGCAGCGAGACGACCTCTGCGTCGTGGGGGATGACTATCAGTCGATCTACTCGTTCACCGGCGCCAGTGCGCGCTATCTGCTCGAGATGCCGAGACGGTTCCCGAACACGAGGGTGATTCGGCTGGAGGACAACTACCGCTCGAGTCCCGAGATACTTGCGTTGGCCAACCGGTTGGTGCCACACCTGAGCGGCGCCCCCAAGAGGCTTCGTTCCGTCCGGCCCCCTGCTACAGCACCGTCTCTCAGTCCCTTCACCGATCCAGACACCGCCAACCGCTTCGTAGTCGACCAGCTGCGCCTGCAGCACGACCGAGAGGGAATCGCCTACGAGGAGATGGCGGTTCTATACCGCGTCAACTGGCGCTCGGAGGATTACGAGGAGCTGTTCACCGAGGCGGGAATACCTTTCCGCGTCGCCGACGGCGCCTTCCTCGCCAGGCAAGCGGCGCGTCGAATGATGCCCAAGCTGAAACGGTCGCGCGCAGCAGACGTTGCGATGCAGGTGAGGCGGGCCGCGCAAGGTGAGGGATGGGCGGACGGCGCCACAGACGGCCTCGGTGAAAGAGAAAGCACCCGCCAGAACGATCTGGGCCGCCTGGTGAGGCTGGCCGAGGAGTTCGACGATGGAGTCAGGAGCGTCTCGGACTTTGCTGATGAGTTGGAGGCACGCTTTTCACCTCAGGGCGCCGCCCGCGGCGTGAACCTGCTCACCTACCATCGAGCCAAGGGGCTGGAATTCGACGTGGTCATGCTCCCGCGCCTGGAGGAGGGCGAGCTTCCCTTCAAGCGGGCGCGGACCGAGGGAGCGATCGCTGAGGAGCGGCGCCTGCTGTACGTCGGCATGACCCGGGCGAAGCGTTACCTGTCGTTGAGCTGGGTCACCTCGGGCAAACAACGCCCGAGCCGGTTCTTAGCCGAGCTCGGGGTCGGCGCCGGCGCGCCGGCCCCCAGGCCTCCGTCCGTGGCCACCGACCGAGGCGAAGCATCTTCTGAGCTCGTGGCGCTGAAACGTTGGCGTTCGGCCCGTGCCAAAGCCGACGCGGTGCCCGCTTATGTCGTGTTTCACGACTCGACTCTCGCCGACATCGCCTCCCATCGTCCCCGCAACGCACGGGAGCTTGCACGGATTTCGGGCGTTGGCCCTACCAAGCTCGAACGCTACGGAACCGACATCCTCGAGACTCTGGCCGAGGTGGGCGGACAAGCCTCCTCCTGAATCCTCGCGCTCCTCCTGAATGCTCGCGGCAGGCACTCCTGACAGTGGAGGGCCGTTTCTGAGGGGGGCGTCTATCCGGAGGGCGCGTCACCGGCCAGCTTCGCCCTGAGCTCGGCGAACCTCATCTCGGCGCGCCGGAGCTCGAGGTCCACCGCCCTGGGATTTGCCTGAGGGATGCGCAGACGGACGGTCGCAAGCCCGAAGGGTCGTTGGACCGGCGAGGCCACGAGCAGCAGGTGCTGGATGTTGGCCGCCTTGAGTATCGTCGTCTTGCGCACCAGCACTCCCCGGCGCACTATCACGTGCTCCCCTGAGATCTTGTGGCCGAGCGACCGCCATCCGGCGAAGCTCCATCCCCCTGCGATCAGCCCCGCTATCACCCCCAGGGAGACCCAAACCCCTCCCGCGGCGATTCCCGCTGCCACCGCAGCGACGCCTGTCACGGCTGCGATCGTCAGGCGGAGTGCGAGTGAGCTCGCAGGAGCCGGCAGCAAGGGTGTCGCCGCAACTGAATCCGGGGCGTCGAGCACGGTCGAGGCGAGCCGGTATGCGGAGGCGCGTCTGGCGATGGGCAGGAGAACGTTCGTTTCCCGCCCCTCCCCAGCGGCACCAGCCTGGCCCGCGACCACGACGTGAAGGGAGGCAAGACCGAGTGCTCTTCGCACGGCGTTTTCGTGCAACTCGACCGCCTGAATCCGGTGGAGGGGGACAGATGCCCGTCTGCGTTCGAGCAACCCGCGCGTCACCACGAGACGGTCGCCCTCGCGCCGTACGGTGAAATCCCAGAGGACGACCACCGTCGCTACCAGAGAGATCGCCACCGCCATCGAGAGGATCACGACCCCCGCCCAGAGCGCCACCACCACCCCCGAAGCGCCGAGCGATCGGACGCCTCTGAAGACCGCAGCCACCCGGCCATCAGAGACGAACTGCTCGCCATAGCCAAGCAGGGCGGCGATTACGGCCACCCGGCCGCCGGTGATGCCGGCAAGCAGGAGCTCCCGGGGGCCGAGATGCGCCAGGGGCGGTGCTTCCCGTGGTCCCACGGGCGCCGGCCCTGCCCGTTGGAGCAGAATCGAGCGCAATCTTTCGGCCTCGGCGGGATCGAGGGCGACGAGCGCCGCCTCGGTCGCGCGCCCACCGGCCGCTTCAACCCTCAGCTCCACCACGTCCAACATGCGGTGCCTGAGCTTCTGCACAACCTCTACGCTCTGGATGCGGGCGAGAGGGACGACCCGCCGCCACTGCGACACGAGCCCTCCCTGAACCACCAGAGCGTCGCCGGTAACCTCGTAGCGGAAGCGCAGGTAGCGCACCACCGAGGGCGTCACCACTGCTGCAAGCGCCGGGGCTATCCACCAGCGGGGCGCCCATCCCGAATTGAACAGGAGGACAACGAGACCGAGCCCGAAGCGGGTTCCGGACTCTATCGACCACACGGCCACAGCCGCGGGGTTGAGTCGCCGAGAGCTAGACGGTGAGGGTTCCGGCAACCAGGGCCAACTCTTCTCTTACGGCCTCAGCCTGGGAGGGACTGAGACCCGGAATACGGGCCGCCCGGCCGGCAGCGGTGTAGATCACCACGACATTGAGGCCGAAGAGGCGGTCGATTGGCCCACGTCGCGACTCGACGAACTGAATGCGGTCGAACGGGATCAAGGTGCGGATCTGCCATAGGGCCCCTCGGGACACCGACAGATCCCGCTCCCGGAGGCCGTAGCGCCAGCGCCTGAACCTCAGGGGCGGAATCAGGGCCGACGCGACGAGCGTCAGGGCCATGAGCGCCCCGACGGGAGCCGCCGGAACGGGCCCGAGCCATACCGCCACCCCACCGAGGAGGGCAACACCGGCGGACCCCGTCCCCGCCAGCGACCACCACATCACCAGCACGCGCCGGTCCAGGAGGTGCCCGGTGTCGTCAATGAGGACCGGACGTCCATGTGCCGGTGGGTGCGTCCTCCCGGGCCGCGTCCCCCGGCTCGGGAGCCGAACTCAGGAAGCGCCCCTGCCCGTCTTGGCTTGCAGCTCCTCGATCCGCTTGGATGCTTGCGCCTTGGTCATGCTCGGATCGAACTTCTCCCCACCCTCCTGCGCCAGGGTCTGCAGATAAGAAGCCTGGGCACCGGTCATCGGCTCCTCTCCCGTTACCCAATCCTCGGGATCCTTTGCCGGGTTGGAGCCGGTCGGTCCCGCGTTCGGTGTGCCTTCCTGCGGTGGCTGAGCCATGGTGTCCTCCCTGTGATGAGATCGGAGGGCAAGCCTAATGCCCGCCCACGAACCGCATGGGAGCATGGGGCCGTCCGGACGACGCCTGGGAGGTTCGAAGGGATGTGGTTTTTTCCTCTTGCTGCTGCCGGGGTCGCCGGGATCTTCTCCCTCTCGCTTGCGAGAGGCTGGGGGAGCAAGCGGCGGCCCAACCTTCTTGCCTGGGCTGTCGCCCTCGCCATGTTCGCGGTGGCTTCGGGTGCGGCGGCCTGGGGACTCCTGTGGGGATGGAGCAGTGGGGTGTACCGCACCTACTACCTGTTCGGAGCGGTAGTCAACGTACCCGTTCTTGCCCTCGGATCGATCTATCTCATGGCGCCGCGCCCGGCCGGACATGTCGCGGCGGCCCTGGTTGTGGGGGCGTCGCTGTGGGCTGTCTTTGAAGTGACCGGCGCGCCCCTGAACGAGACCGCGCTTGGCATCCCGGATATCCCTGCGGGGAGTGCAGTCATCGCCGGGTCCTCTCGGGCCCTCTCGCGCGCCTATTCGTACACCGGGTTCATCATCGTGGTGGGAGGGGCATTGTGGTCCGCCTACAAGCTGCGGCGGCAGCGGCAGGACGATCTCCGGCGCCTCGCCACGGCCAACTCGCTCATAGCCCTCGGCACCTTGGTGGTGGCGGTCGCCAGTGGGTTTGCGCGCTACGGCCGGGGGGCCTTCTTTGCGATAGGGCTGCTGACGGGGATATCGATCATGTTTGCCGGGTTTCTCAAGACGAGGACAGGGTCCCGCTAGTGGCCGCCGACCTGCCGGATCCACACCTTAGGGAAGGCTGGTACCTGATGAGCACGCCGGGTCTCGAGCGCGAGTTGAAGCGCCGGCGCTCGCCCGACCTCGAACTTCCTCGTTCCGATGCACTCAGGCTCACGATCCCGGACGCGCTCGCATACCGAAACGCAGGGAACCTTCCAGACGATCGGGGCCGCACCTTGCGATTGGTGCTGAGGGTGAGCGATGCAGAGGAGCTCAAAGCATTGGCGGCCAAGAGGCTGGAATACGAGCCGGACTACCACAATCCTCCGAACTGGAGACGAGCTGGTTCGGCGCACGTGAACGTCGTGCCCCTCCGCGACCCGGAGGTTTCGGGCGATCCACGAGCGTGGTGGGAAAACCCTCAGTTGGCGGCTCTGGAAGCAGAATGGAGTGAGTCGGGGATGGTGGCGGGGCTAAGGGTTCCAGGCGAACTCCGGGGCTTCGTGTACAAGACCGTTCTTGCGCTGAAGGCAAGTGGAAGAAGTGTCGATCCCGACACCCTCGCCGATTCTCTGGAGCGGTGGCTGCCTCCTGAAGAAGCCGAGCAGATCAGGGCGGCGCTGAAGGAGGCCAACCGCTAATGGGTTTCGCTTCTCGGGATCACGACCTCTTGCATTATGAGCTTTATAGAGGCCGCAACCGGAATGGCCATGAGCGCGCCTACGAATCCGAGCAGAGTGCCCCCTATCAGTGCTGCCAGCAAGACTGCGGCAGGTGAGACGTCTACCGCGCGCGTGAAGATACGCGGCGCTATGAGATAGTTCTCGAGCTGCTGATAGACGATGAAGTACACAACCGTGGCTATTCCGTCTCCCGTCGATCCAAAGAAGGCAACGATTATGGCCGGGATAGCTCCGATGGTGGCTCCGACCAGTGGAATGAGTCCTGCAATCGAAACCCAAAGCGCGAGAGCAATGGGAAACGGCAAGGCAATGATCAAGAAGAACAAGAACGCAAGCCCTCCCGACAACAGCGCGATCGTAAGTTGACCCTCGATGTAGCTCCCGATCTTGCCGAGGATTGGATCTGCAAGTTGCTGAGCCCGTGGCCGCCGGCTCCTTGGTATGAGCTTCAAGGTGCCGGCCCTGATCTTGGACAAGCTCAACAAGAAATAGATCGTCAGGACCAGGACCGTGATCAGGCTGAAGAACTTCCCAAGTATCGAACCGGCAACGCCGAGAACCCCCCCTAATGATCCCTGGATGAGCCTCGGCAGGTCCTTGGTCGCATCGCGCAGTCTCTCCGTGACGTCATTTTGCGCAACGAACTCCCGAAGTCGAGGGTTGTTCTCGGCGATTTCCTGCACGTAATCGGGCAGGTCGGTGACAAAGGTTGTCACCTGACTGACCAGCGGGGGGACCACCGCTACAACGAATCCTGCCAGCAGGATGATGACCGTAACGAAGAGGACGGTGACGGCAAATCCCCGCCGTAGCCCCAGGTCCTCGAGCCGCCGAACCGCCGGGTCGAGCCCGATGGCGAGGAAAGCCGAAACGAGCACGAGCACGACCACGGACCGCACGAGATAGATCGCGTACAGGAGCGCCAGGATGCCCAGGACGGTGAACATGACGCGCGCGATGGTCGCGGTCGACGGGCCCTCACTGGGGCCGCGTGAAGCCGTAGGGCGAGCTCTCTCCTTCAGCGACATGTGTCGAGCTTAGGGGATGGGCGCGTGAAAGGGCCGTTTCCCTCCCGCAGCCATGTGCTTGGCTCGGGAGCCTGCTCCGCAGGTTCTGGCTCGGTGTCGAGCTCAGGCCGCCGCCGTGGCCGGGGCCGCAAGAACCTTGTGCACCATAGGCCCGAGTGAAGGCGCGCTTGCGGGCCCAATTCCGCTACGAGGACGGATCCTGTTCGACCTCCCCGCGCCAGGCCCCGGTGGCCTCGCCGCGTGCCTCGATGAACTCCTTGAACCGTTTGAGATCGCCCTTGGCCCGCCGCTTTACAACTCCCAAGAGGTCGCCGACCTTTTCGGCAGGGCCTTCCGGTTCGACCTCCATCTGCAGCATCACCCTCGTAAGGCCCTCGCCAAGGCGGTGAAACGTCACCACGCCTGCCTGCGGAGATCCCTCTACGCTGGACCATGCCACTCGTTGATCGGGGTCCTGCTCGGTGACCTTGGCCTCGAACTCGCGACGCCGTCCTGCGACCTCGACGACCCATCGTGTGGTCGTGTCGTCGAGCTGCCTTACTTCTTCGACGCCTTCCATGAACTGTGGAAAGTCCTCGAACTGCGTCCATTGGTTGTAAGCGGTTCGAACCGGTACCGCTACGTCGATCGACTCTTCGATCGTTGACATGGGCCTGGCTCCCTTCTTCTCGGTGGCCATCACAATGTACCCACTCGAGGGAGGGCCACCCGACCGGGCCGAGATCTATGAGGCACGATAGGCTCATGTCGTCGAAGAGCATTGCAGGAGGCCGCCTGTCTGGCGCTCTTGGCGCCGAGATCGCCCTCGTAGCTATAGCGGCGGTCTGGGGACTGACCTTTGTGATGGTTCAGGACGCCATTGCACTGCTGCCGGTGATGACCTTCCTGGCCTACCGGTTCTTGGCGGCTGCGATCGCCGTGACAGTGTTGTCGTTCCGGACTCTTGGAAGCCTTGCGGCTCGGGGATGGATCGCCGGATTGGTGATGAGCGTATTTCTGACGGCCGGATATATAACCCAAACTCTTGGCCTTGCCCGGACGACAGCTTCGAACACGGGGTTCATCACCGGCTTGTTCGTCGTTCTGACTCCGATCTTCGGCGCCATGCTGCTCGGCCAGCGCGCCGGTAAGGGTGCTTGGATCGCGGCGGCGATGTCATGTATTGGTTTGTTCTTTCTCTCCGGTGCGGGCAAAGAGATGAACTTGATCGGCGACGGTCTGGTGGTGTTGACCGCGTGTTGTTTTGCGTTTCACATTCTTGCAACCGACCGAGCGGTGGGCCACCACGACATACGGGCTCTGCTTGCGGTTCAACTTGGCGCGTGTGGTCTTTTCTGCTTTGCGGCTGCGGCCCTGGCTGGTGACCTTGCGCCGCCGGCTACGGGCACGGTGTGGAGTGCGTTGATAGTCACATCCCTCATAGCAACCGCTCTGGGTTTCTACGTGCAGACCTACGCTCAGACCCACGCCTCGCCGGCTCGCACGGCGCTCATCCTGGCGAGCGAGCCGGCTTTCGCTGGGTTGTTCGCGTGGCGCCTGAATGGGGAGACCCTGACGGGCATCGGATGGCTCGGTGCTGCCCTGATCATGGCGGCGATCTTCGGGGTCGAGCTGGTCCCTCACCTGCGTACGCGCCGCCCCCTTCCCGAAGGCTGACCTGATAGACTCGAACGTATGTTCGGACAGAGCGGCGTGTGCCTCAGAGGCTCAGCTTTCCCCAGCGCCGGTGGGTGACGACCGGCTCTTCGAGCTCGCCCGCAGGACATTCGACACCCCGCACTTCCGGGGGATCGAGTTCATCGAAGCCGAGGCCAAGACCATCATCAATCACGTGCCCGGGAACTACCTTCCGTTCAACTGGACGATCAACCCATATCGCGGCTGCGCCCACGCGTGCACCTATTGCTTTGCTCGCGTAACCCATACCTATATGGACATGGATGCCGGCAGAGATTTCGAGTCCAAGATCGTGGTGAAGGTCAATGCACCCCAGCTGGTTCGCCGCGAGCTGAGGGCGAAGCGGTGGAAGGGTGAGCACATAGCGATGGGGACCGGCACCGACCCTTATCAGCGCGCCGAAGGACGCTACAAGCTCATGCGGGGAATCATCGAGAACCTGACGACCTACAGGAACCCGTTCTCCATCTTGACGAAGGGGACGCTGATCCTTCGGGACCTCGATCTGTTGATAAGGGCCGCCTCCGTTACCGAAGTCTCGACTGCGTTTTCGATCGGCACACTCGACGAGGACGCCTGGCGTAAGTCTGAGCCCGGGACGCCCCACCCCCGCAAACGCATGGCTGCCGTCAAGAAGCTGAACGAAGCCGGGATACCGTGTGGCGTAATGGTGGCGCCGATCCTCCCGGGCATCACCGACGACCCCAAGGGCCTGCGGGAAGTGGTTGTCGCTGCGCTCGATTCCGGCGCCACGCATGTCTCCCCGATCCTGCTGCATCTCCGTCCCGGTGTGAAAGAGGTCTACATGCGCTGGCTCGAGGACACCTATCCCGATCTGGTGCCGCGCTACATGTCGATGTACAAGAGGGCATACGCGACCTCCGGCGAACGCAAGGCGGTTGGCGGGGAGGTGGCGGCGATCCTTCGCTCCCTTGGAGGTGTGAGGAACCCTGGGGCGCCTAGGCGCCCCCGCGGAGGGCCTCGCAGCGTTCCCGGCGCCGGCCGTCCAGAGCCTGAGACGACTCCAGAACAGCTCGAGCTTCTTTAGTGCCCCGTCGCGCAAAGTCCCGGCGCATTCGAGCGCCCCTGCATCGCCGAAGGCTGCGTTCCTCGTCGCTCACGTACCTCCAGGTACGCTCGACTCCTCGCGCCTTGTCCTCGGCGCGCCGGGACGCTCTCGGTGCGGGCGTTACTTGCGCGACGAAGCACGAGCCGGCGCTCTAGGGTCTCGACTATGGCTTCTCAATGGACGGTTGCGACCAGAGTCGTCGAGTTGCCGCTCAGAGAACGCTTCACGATCGCACGCGAGAGTTGGGACTCCTCTCGGAATGTCTTCGTCAGGGTGCGATGGGGCGGCGCCGGGGGATGGGGTGAAGTCTCGCCCGCAGATCGATGGGGCGAAACCGTGTCATCCGTGTTGGCCGAGATCGAGGCGGTCGACCTCGACAGCCTGGGCGGGCCATTCGACCTCGAGGGTGTGGCGCAGCTTCTGCCTCCCGGGGCGGCGCGTTGTGCTCTTGATATGGCGCTGTACGACCTCGCTGCGTCGCTTGCAGGGATAAGCGTCGCCGAGCTCATCGGGGTCGGCGGGCGCGCTCTACCCCCTACCTCGGTCACGATCCCGATTGCAGACGTCGGCGTTATGCAGAACCGGGCGAGTCTTCTGTCGGATCATCCCGTACTGAAGATGAAGGTGGGGTTCGATGGGGACGTCGACGCCGTGCGAGCCGTGAGGGAGGTCTACTCGGGCGTGTTGCGACTCGATGCCAATGAGGGCTGGGGGCCCGGCGAGGCCGGCGCCCGCCTGAAGGCGCTCGAGCCTTTCGACATCGAGCTCTGCGAACAGCCAATCCCCGCCGGTCAACATGGGCTCCTGCGGGAGCTCACCGCCACAACGGCAATCCCCGTGTTCGCAGACGAGGACGTGGCCGACTCGCGAGATGTCGCGCGTCTGGCAGGAGTCGTAGACGGAGTGAATCTCAAGCTGCGAAAGGCCGGCGGGATCCGGGCCACGGTCGCAGCGATTACGACCGCCCGCGCTCATGGGATGAAGGTGATGCTCGGCTGCGATCTCGAGTCGGGGATTGCAGCAACCGCCGAGGCCAACGTCGCGGCGCTCGTGGACCACGCGGACCTGGATGGCCCCCTTCTGCTGCGCTCCGATCCCTGGCCCGGAGTGAGCTACAACAAGGGACTCATGACCCTCCCCCCCGGGCCTGGCCTCGGCGTGGCCGGCGGGCCGGTATGAGCTCGAGGGCTCCGGCTCGCCGGCAGGACCGCTCGTGGCTGGTGCTTGCCGACGGCTACCTGATGACCAGGAACGCCAAGACCGCTCATGGTGTCATCCGCTACTCACAAGATCGCATTGCTGCGGTGCTCGATCGCGAGCATGCGGGGATGTCTCTTGCGTCGGTGGCACCCGAGTTGCGGCGTGACGCGCCCATTGTGGGGTCGGTCGCCGAGGCGCTCGAGCATCACCCGACCTCGATGCTCCTCGGGATCGCTACGGCAGGAGGTTGGATTCCCGAGCATTGGCGGTCGTGGGTCGAGGAGGCGATCGAGGCGGGTCTCGAGATCGCCAACGGACTCCATCGGCTCCTCCGCCAGGATGCCCGGCTGGCAACGCTCGCCGAGCGGCATGGCGCAACGCTGTGGGACGTGCGGGAACCTCCGCCCGACATAGGCTTGTTCTCTGGCGTCGCACTTGAGATTCCACAGCGCACCGTCCTGACCGTCGGCAGCGATTGCGCCGTCGGCAAGATGACGGCCTCTCTGGAGCTAGCCGCAGCTGCGAGCGCCGGGGGCCGCCCCGCCGAGTTTGTCGCGACGGGGCAGACCGGCATTCTCATCGCGGGGCGTGGAATTGCGGTGGACCGCGTCATCTCGGATTTCGTTGCGGGCGCTGCCGAGCGCCTGGTCACGGAGGCCGATCCGGACGCGGAAGTGCTCGTGGTCGAGGGGCAGGGGGGCCTGTGGCACCCCGCCTACTCGGCGGTCACGCTCGGCCTTCTGCACGGTTCGGCGCCGGAGGCGCTGGTGCTCTGCCACAAGGCAGGGCACCACTCGATCGATGAGCCTCCCTACACGCAACTCCCGCAGCTCCCCGAGATGGTGGCGACATACGAGGAGATGGCTGCGACGTTGAGGCCGGCAAAGGTCGCCTGTGTCGCGGTCAACTGTGGTGGCCTCGACGGAGATGGGGCCGGGCGCGCTCTCCGTGAGGTCGAGGACGTTACCGGTTTGCCCGCAGGGGACGTGCTGGCGGGTGACGCACCCCGCCTGTGGTCGGCGGTGGCGGCCGCCCTGGACCGGCCGGACCGAGCCAGCTCTCTCTCCTGATGAGGATGGGTCAGTACGCTTCGGAGGCTTCCCGGTGGATGCTGGTCGCCAGCCGCCAGGTCGCCAGGCGAACCTCGACCAATCTCCAGGTCACCAGGCTGAGGAGCGCGAAGCCGAGTGCGTAGAGCGGCTGTCCCCAGCCGATCCGGCCGCCCGAGAGGATCGCGTCGATGGCGAAGTAGGCCGTCGACCACGAGAAGGTGCATGCCACCACCACCAAGGCGGCCGGCCCCCACACCCATCCGAATGCGAAACGTGCCCTCGACCCGGCCGAGCAGGCCGCAAGTGCGCCCGACGCCCCCGGCCACGCAGGGCTCTCGTACAGGGGTCTAAACCAGGGCTCGGCCGCTCTCACCGCGGCCCGGCGGATGCGGCCGAATCTCGTCGCTAGAAGAGCTGCGCAAAGGGTCAACAGCCCAGCCAAAAAGGTTGTGGGCCAGCCCCTGGCAAAGGCGGAGCTTTGAGCGCCGAAGGACTCGGGGTCGAGCAGCCCGATCAATCCGAGAACGACGGTCCCTGTTATCAGGCTGGAGGAGAAGTCACGCCGGGCGCGCAGCCAGAGATCCATACCAGGGGGGCGGGCGGATCTCATCCATCGAACTAGATCTGAGTAGGCCCCGCCCGATGCGAGCGCCATACCGATAACCATAAAACGATGTTCCCTCACACTTTCGACCTCCGCGCCGTTATACCGGGTGGTGCGTAACCGATTGATCTGGAGGGATGCGACCGCGTGATTGGTCTTCCGCCTTTTTGGCTCCTCGTCGAGCAGCACGGCGACGAGCTCCTGAGGTACGCGCGCCGGCTGAGCGGTGACGACGCCGAGGATGTTCTGCAGGAGGCGCTGCTGAGGGCATTACGTTCGTATCCCAAGCTTGGGAACGGCAACCACCTGCGCGCCTGGCTCTTCCGCGTTACGACGACTGCTGCGTGGGATCACTCAGCTCGCCGCAAGCGCCGGCCAGAGGTGCTCACCGACAGCCTGCCCGAGGCCCTAACGGGAAACCCGCCAGTCACCACGATCGGCCTGCCGACAGGGGAGGACGATTTCGGCTCCCTGATTGGTCAACTAGCACCGGGGGCCCGTACGGCTCTCACCCTCCGGTACGTCGAAGACCTTAGCTACGAATCCATGGGCACCAAGCTTGGGTGTTCACCTGAAGCAGCTCGCCAAAGGGTATCGACCGCAGTCCGTTCACTACGAAAGAGGCTTGCATGAAACTTGCACCGCGTTTTCTGGAGAGGGTTGCCAAGGGCGCCATCGAAGAAGGCATTGCGGACGTCGTGTATTCGGAGTTCGATTCGCCGCTTGGGCGGCTGCTGGTGGCTCAGACGGACAAAGGTGTTTGTCTCATTGCGTATCCGGAGCAATCCCAGCATGCTCTTCTCGGGCGATTGTCGTCCTCGTTCAGCCCGCGCATCGTCTTTTCTCGGGACGCCCTGCAGGAGACGCAAGCGGTGATCGTCTCCTATCTCGAGGGCGCCACATCTGCAATCGATATCCCGGTTGATCTCAGCTTGGTCACTTCCGAATTCGGGCGCAGCGTTCTCGACAACGTGAGCCTCGTCGCCCGTGGGCGCGTGACGAGCTACGGGCGGCTTGCGCAGGAGTCCGGCCACCCGGGGGCGGCTCGAGCCGCAGGGACAGCGCTGGGGCGCAACCCCGTGCCCATAGTCGTGCCTTGCCACCGTGTCCTGCCGAGTACGGGCATTGTCGGCGGCTACGGAGGCGGTTCATGGAGAAAGCAGTACCTTCTCGAGCTCGAAGGCGCTCTGCCCCGAGTATGACCTCCGCTACTCGGCCCCCAGCGGGGTGGAAGGTCTGGGGTGCCCTGTGGATCGTCTACATCGTCTGGGGCTCGACCTATCTCGCCATCCGGATCTCCGTCGACACCATCCCACCGCTGCTGGCGGCGGGAGTCAGATTCGTGGGGGCTGGGCTGGCACTCTACGGATGGCTCGCGCTGCGCCACGGAGCGGCATACGTTGCGATCACAAGGCGGGAGCTGGTCCGTGCGGCCATCGTCGGCACGGCTTTGGTCGGCGCCAATGGGCTGGTCTTCATCGCCGAGCAGACCGTGCCCTCGGGGATCGCAGCGCTCGTCATCTCTTCTGTTCCCCTGTGGGTCGTGATCATGCGCAAGATCGCCGGGGACCGAGTCTCGGGAGCCGCGCTTGCCGGAGTGGGTGTGGGCTTCACGGGGGTGGCCATACTTCTGCTTCCAGGGGAGACGGCTTCGGGCGGTGGCGCCTTCGGCTTCACCCTCATAATCATCGCCTCGGTGTCGTGGGCGACAGGGACCTTTCTTTCACCCCGGCTGGTCCTCCCCCACAACTCGTTTGTTTCCACTGCGGTGCAGATGACGTGCGGTGGGATGGTCATGGTGGTTGCGGGCATTCTGGCCGGGGAGCTCACTCGCATCGATGTGGAGAATTTCTCCACGGCATCGGTGCTCGCCTTCGCCTATCTCGTTGTGATGGGCTCTCTTGTGGCCTTTTCGGCCTACGTGTGGCTCCTGCAGTCGGCGCCTATCTCAAAGGTGTCGACCTACGCGTACGTGAACCCGGTGGTGGCGACGTTTCTGGGATGGGTCATCCTCGATGAAGTGGTGTCTGCGACAACCCTTCTGGGTGCGGCTCTGGTCGTGGCCTCCGTGGCGGTGACCGTGCGCGAGCAAGCCGGCGGAGGAGGTGCTGAGACGGAAGATCCTGCGGATCGGCGAGAGGCGGCCTGAGCGAAGAACCCGGAAAAGGAAGAGCCCCCTTCGCCGGGGGGGGTTGGGGCGGACAAGCGAAGAGGGCTCTGGGCTTTGTTTTCTTCCCCCGGAACCTTCGTCGTGGCCTATGCCCTACTTGAGCGGAGATCGGCAAAGTTTTTCTTCCTTTAAATGGATGAAGGGATCTCCCTCCGCTTCGATCCCCACGCGGTCTGCCTCTGTGATCATCCCCTGGTCCACCCTTCACTTCGGCCGTCCAGGTCTGAGTGGCCCAGCCCACTGCCGGCCGGATTCCGGCCGGGTCAACTGGCGGTGTGAGGGCATTGAACGTGGCGGTCGTAAGCAGAGACAGTGCGATCAGGCTCCAGGCGGCGCGGGCGTTCGATTCGGCGCCGTCCAGTTGGACGGTTGCCCTGCACGATGAGCCTCCGGCGGATGCAGACATAGTGGTGGCTGGCTCCGACATGGACCTGGAGGCGGACGTCATCTTCGATCCGGCTCGCCCGGGCCGGGCCCTGGACGAGGTCACGAAAGCGGCGGAGCATAGCCAGAGGGCCCGGCTCACTCTGGTGACGAGTCCCAGCGGCGGGACCGGAGCAACCAGCGTCGCCCTCCACCTGGCCCGGGCGTCGGCGCCGTCGTCCCCGACCTGCCTTGCCGACTTCGATCTCGAAGGGGGGATCGGATACCGCCTCGGGCTGCCGGCCGACGCTCTCACCTGGGCCGAGGCGGGAGCATCCCAGGCTTCGCTGCTGCGAGCAGCCCTGCCTGTTCCGGGCGGGTTTCGAGTGCTCCTCAGCCCGGGGAACGCGAGTCGGCGCGACATCGGCGCGCTGCTGGAGGCGGCCACCGCAAATTTCGGCCACATCGTCGTCGACATGGGCCGGACTTCCATAGGCCCCGACCTGCTGAACCTCGCAGACGCGGTGGTCATGGTGATAGCTCCCACTGCGCCGTCGGCGCGCCGGGCACGGATCGTCCTCGACGGTTTGACCTCTGGACGGGTCGCGATAGTCACGAATCGAACCGGGCCCGGAGGCGAGATGTCCAAGGGCGAGATCGAGGGCCTCCTTGCTCGCAGAGTCGCCCTCGAGCTGCCCTGCGAACGGAGGCTACGCGATGCCGAGGATGATGGCCGGCTCCTCGCGGCGTACTGGTCTCGGTGGGAGCAAGGCATCTGTCGTCTGTGGCGAACGCTCGAGAGCTCATGAATCATGCGTTGTCGGATCTCGTTCTCGCCAATGAGGAGCTTGCCGAGCTCGACGCAGGCCAACGTCGTCTTGCCTTGCGAAACCTTGTTGCCGGACAAATGCCCGCGGACGAGGTTGGACGTGTCGTTGGCGAGCTTTCGGACGCGATTGATGGTTACGGTCCGCTCTCGGACTTGATGCGCGACAAAGAAGTCACCGACGTGCTCGTCAACGGGCCCTTCGAGGTCTGGATCGAACGAAAGGGGCAGCTGCAACACACCGAGGTGAGATGGGATGATGTCGTCCAGCTCAGAGCGTTCATAGAGCGGCTTCTTGCAGGTGCCGGTGCACGCGCCGACGCCTCACACCCCATCGCCGACGCCCGCCTCGACGATGGATCGCGGCTTCATGTGGTACTGCCGCCGCTCGCTCCGGAAGGCCCTCTGGTGTCAATCAGACGGTTTCCCTCGTCACCCTTTTCGATGGACGATCTCGTGCGCCGCTGCATGCTGAGTGAGGATTGCGCCAGGCTGCTCTCCCGCGCCGTTGCAGATCACACGACGATTGCGATCAGCGGTGGAACCGGGACGGGCAAGACGACGTTGCTCAATGCTCTGCTCGCCCATGTAGCGCCTACCGAGCGCGTGATCGTAATCGAAGAGCTTCCCGAGATTACTCCGCAGGGCACCCAGATCGTGTCGTTGGTGGCGCGTACGGCGAATCTCGAGGGAAAGGGCGAAGTGAATCTAAACACCCTTGTCCGTGCCGCCTTGCGAATGCGGCCGGATCGAATAGTGGTGGGAGAGGTCAGGGGTGCAGAAGCGGCGGCGGCACTTGCTGCCATGTCGACAGGCCATGAGGGATCGTTGGTCACACTGCATGCGCGCTCTGCAATGGACGCGATCGAACGCATGACGACCCTGGCGCTGCAAGCTAGTCCTGGCGCCTCTGAGATATCCATGCGGCGCCAGGTATGTGACGCCCTGGATCTGATCGTGCACCTTGAAAGAGGCACGAGGGGGAGGCAGGTCGCCGAGGTACACAGGGTGTCTCGCAGCTGAGGTTGGTAAGACCGCCGGCGCTCCGCCGAAGAGCTATCGACGGAACCAGCGCAGATAGGCGCGCCGAAGCAGTGCGGGGATTGGCGGCCCTGTTGCGCGGTGGCTTGCCCGTAAGAGCGGCTCTGATGAACTGGCATGAGCATGCCCCGTCGGATCTGCGTGAGCCGTTGTTGAGGATGGCGCACCGGATCAGGCTCGGCGCCACAAACGCTACCGCCCTCACTTGCCTGGAACCCTGCTTCGGCTCGGATGCCGAGACACTGAGGGCCGCCCTTGACACCTGCTCCGAGGTGGGAGGCAATACCCCCCGCATGCTCGAGCGCATCGCGCTCATCATCCAGAGCCGCGCTGCCCTTGCCGAAGCCGGACGGGCCGCAGGGAGCGGCGCCCTCTTGTCGGGCCGCATGGTGGCTGGGCTCCCCTTGGCCTTTGTCCCGCTCATGCCGCTCGCCAGAGTGGCGATATTCGACGCCCCGGGGCTTGCGCTCCTGACCCTTGGCGTTGTGCTGGCGTTCGGCGGGTTGAGATGGATCTCCGCACTCGTCCCCCTGCCTCCTCGCGAGGACGGGGCGGCGGCGATAGCCGATGTCGTTGCAGCCGTGGTCGAGGGGGGCTTGTCCCTTCAGGCTGCGCTTGGGATAGCGGTCCGGCAAGCCCCCGGCACTGTCGCCGTCTCCATGCAGCGGGCGGCCCGGTTGGTTGCTCTCGGACTCACTTGGCCGGAGGCACTCGACCGGCTCGACGACGGCGGGCTCGAGGAGTTGGGCGCGGCACTCCGCATGTCTCAGACGTTCGGGCTTCCCATATCGGAAGCTCTGGAGGCGTTCTCTGTTCGCAGGCGTGAGGAGCAAGCACGCAGATTCGAAGCCGCCATGAAGCGTGCGCCGGTGTTGATGGTCATCCCGCTCGTTACGTGCGTCTTGCCCTCCTACGTCCTATTGGGTTTGGGACCTTTTCTCCGAACGCTCACATTGGCGTGACGCCGGTGACAAGCTGGTGGCATGAGTTCGCGTTGCGATCGCCGGCGATGTATTTTCCTTGGGGTTGCAGTCATGTTGCTCCTGGTGAGCGGATGCAGCGATAACCCTTCGGTAATCGAAGAGGGGCCGGACAATGAGCCGGCTCAATCGCTCCAATTGGGCCCCGCCTTCTCTAAAGGCAGTGCGGTGATAGAGACGGACGGTCGGACGATACGGCTGGATCTCGAGATAGCCAAGTCACCCAGACAACGCGCCTTTGGCCTCATGCACCGCAAGTCGTTGCCCGAGCGGGCCGGCATGGTGTTCTTGTTCGAAACCGAGAACACTGGTGGGTTCTACATGAAGGACACGCTGATCCCCCTCTCCATCGCGTTCCTTGACGAAGGGGGCAAGGTACTCCGCATACTCGACATGGAACCCTGTGACGAGCAACCGTGCAGGGTTTATTACCCGGACGTTGTCTACACGAGCGCACTGGAGGTCAATCAGGGAGCGTTCGAGAAGTGGGGTGTCTCAGAAGGTGACGTGATAGCGCTCGAGACGTGAGCAAACCCCTGCTTTGGGAGCGTGGCTCAGCTGTGATCTAGGGGTAAGCGTAAACAAAGTTGCTGCATCCCCTGAGGTGAAACCGGCCACTCCCCCCATCATCGCCTTGCGTTGTGATGGTGCCCCAACCGGCGCCGTGCCGGTTACGAGCAGGGAGGTCACCTTGGAACGCATCAAGTCGTTGGTCTATGGGCAGGCCGGACAGACGACTGCCGAGTACGCTCTCGTGTTGCTGGCCGCGGGGCTTGTCGTCGGCGTTTTCGCAGCGTTTGTGAAGTCCGGGGCTCTGGCCGATATGTTCGAGACGATCGTTTCCGGTCTCGTAAAACGCGCCGGCGGTTGACCGGGAGTGATCTCATTGCGAAGGCTTCCTACCGGTGAGCGCGGGCAGGCGACCCTCGAGCTTGCCTTATGCCTCCCCTTGGTCGCCTTCGTTCTTGCGGCGGTGACCGAGACTGGTCTCTTGGTGGGTGACCAGGTGCGGTTATGGCACGCCGCACGCGAGGCGGCGCGCGAGGCCGTCGTGGACCCGGATCCGGATGCGGCTCGGCGCGCTGTTGAGCGCGCGGGCCTTGACGGGGCCGAGGTGTCGGTTGCTCCGCGCGGAACCGCGCGCAGCGCGGGCGAGCCACTGATCGTGCGACTCAGTCTTCGGCCCGGCGGCAGGACACCGTTGGTCGGCATGCTGTTCAGCTCGGTCGAGCTCCATGCCGACGCCACCATGCGGATCGAGCTTCCGTGAGCCTCGTCGTGAGCTGTGCCGCCCTTGCCCTCGCCCTGCTCTTCGGCGGATATGGGGCCCGGTTGTCGGCCGCTGCCTCCCTTCAGGCGCGCGCCCAGTTGGCCGCCGATGCGGCCGCGCTCGCAGCGGTGGCCGAGTCGGGCCCGTACGGGCGTGCGTCCCACGAAGCGGTGGCACGTCGGTTCGCCTCCAGCAACGGCGCCCGGCTGCTCGGGTGCTGGTGTGAGCCGGGTGCGACCTCGGTGCAGGTTCGGGTCGCCCTCGGCGAGGCGACCGCCGAGGCGCGGGCCGTGCTCGATCCGGCCGCCCTCGCGCCGGCCCCCGGACCGGTGGGGGGCACAGGTCTCGACTGGCTACCGGCGGGCGGCACAGGTCTCCACCCGCTCATGGAGGATGCTCTCGAGCGGCTGCTCGCCGCCGCCGATGGGGCGGTGTGGGTCAACTCCGGCTACCGGAGTCCCGAACGGCAAGCCGAGCTGTGGCAGGCCGCGCTCGAGAAGTACGGAGATCCTGAAGTGGCCGACGATTGGGTTGCTCGCCCGGGTGACTCCATGCATGGGCGAGGACTGGCGGCCGACCTGGGCGGGGATGTGGCGATGGCCGTCCGCCTGATCGACCGGCTGCAGCTTCCGCTCCACCGGCCGCTCTCAAACGAACCCTGGCACTTCGAGTTGACGGCGGGACGCCGCTGAAGCATCGTGCGCCAGGGAGCTTAGAGATGAAGGGACCTCGGCCCGACGTCAGATAATGCGTGGACATGGACGACACGAGCGGCGCCCGGCTGATTGGGCGGCTGGGTCAGAGGTGGCAGCACCTCGAGACGGGCTTCCATAGCGCATATTGGGACGCAGCCACCCACGCGACACCCGAGAACGAGGCGCGCAGCGCCGAGCTCGAGCTCGGCCTTCGACGAGCAAAGGGTGATCCGGTGGCGCTGAGGCAAGTCGATGCCGAGCTCGAGGCAGGCGGCCGGGACCGCCTCCTCAGGCGCCAGCTCGAAGTCGTGCGTCACTCTCTTCTCGGCAATCAGATGGAGGACGACATCCGCTCCGAGGTCGTCGCTCTGTCGAGCTCGATCGCGTCCGACTTCGCCTCACACCGGCCGCGGCTCGGTGGAGCCGAGGTGTCGGACAACGACATCCAAGAGGTGCTGGAACGATCCGATGATGTCGCCGAACGACGCTTGGCGTGGGGGGCCTCCAAGGAGATCGGAGCCGTGGTGGCCGAGCGCGTGAGGAGGCTCGCAGAACTCCGAAACCTCGCGGCACGGGCGGCGGGATTCTCGGATTACTACTCGATGTCGCTGGCTTTGCAAGAGCTTCCGGAAGAGGGTCTGTGGGCACGCCTGGATCATCTCGAGAGGTTGACCCGCAAGCCCTTCACCGCCTGGAAGGAGAATCTCGACGACGTCTTGAGCCGCCGCTTCGGTGCCGGCGAGCTGGAGCCATGGCACTACGCGGACCCCTTCTTCCAGTCGCTGCCCCCCGATGGTGCAGTGACCCTGGACGAGCATTTCCCCGGCGCTACCGCGCCGCTCCTCGCCGAGAGGACCTTCAGGCGCTGGGGCATCGACCTGAGCGGCGTGATGGCGCGGAGCGACCTCTGGCCGCGTCCAGGCAAGTCGCAGCATGCGTTCTGCATCCAGATGGATCGGAAGGAGGACGTCAGAATTCTGGGCAACGTCGTGCCGGGCCAACGGTGGGCCGAGGTGATGCTGCACGAGTCCGGACATGCGGCCTATGACGCATGCATCGACCCGTCCCTCCCCTATCTTCTCCGTCGCCCAGCACACACTTTCGTCACCGAGGGCACGGCGATCATGTCCGGCCGGCTGGTTCGCGATCCGCGCTGGCTTGTGGACATCGCGGGCATCCGGCCATCTTTGATCGCGCAGGTCGAAGAGGACCTCGAGCGGATGACGAGCGCGGCGAGCCTGCTGTTCGCTCGCTGGGGTCTCGTAATGGTGCACTTCGAGCGGGCGCTGTATGAGGACCCGGCCAGCGACCTCGATGGGTTGTGGTGGGACCTGGTGGAGCGCTTCCAGCTCGTGAGACGCCCGCGGGAACGGCGCGCCCCCGATTGGGCGGCGAAGGTCCATATTGCGACCGCCCCGGTCTATTACCAGAACTACCTCCTGGGCGAGATGCTGGCGACGCAGCTGCGAGCCGCGATCGAGCGGGATCTCGATGCCAACTTGGTCGAGGCTCCTGCCGCGGGGCGCTGGCTCGAGGAGCGCTTCTGGACAACCGGGGCGTCCCTGCGTTGGGATGAGTTGATCACCGCCTCGACGGGCCGGGAGCTCTCCCCCGAGGACTTCGCCGCGGATCTGGCCAGGTGAGCTCGAGGACACTGGCGACCGGGCGGTAGGATTCACTCACCGGTCCGACAGACTCGAGGGGAGGGAATCCGTGGAGCTTGGATTAGAGGTCAGGGAGGTGGGTTCTCGCTCAGTAGTGCAAGTCAGGGGTGAGATCGACGTCTACACCGCCCCCAAGCTCCGCGAGAGACTGATCGAGCTCGTCTCGGAAGGCTCCCATCACATCGTCGTAGACCTCGAGGGAGTCGGTTTCCTCGACTCGACCGGGTTGGGTGTCCTGGTAGGGGCACTCAAGCGGGTCAAATCGCACGATGGCAGCCTGTCGCTCGTCTGTACGCAGGACAAGATCTTGAAGATCTTCGAGATCACCGGCTTGGATCTCGTCTTTCCGATCCACGGGTCGGAGAAGGAGGCCACCCAAGAGGCGCCTCAGGCCGCTTCATGACTCCGGTTGAGCTCGAGATACCTCCCCGGTCGGCGTATGTGGGGGTGGTCCGGCTGACGCTTGCCTCCCTGGCCCGCACCTCCGGTTTGGACGAGGACGGGATCGAAGAGCTCAAGATGGCCGTGTCGGAGGCCTGCGCCAACGCCGTGCTGGCAAATGAGGAGGCCGGTTCCGAAGAGCCCGTGACGATCATGTACACGTCCGATGAGGAGGCCCTCACCGTGCTGGTGCAGGATCGTGGAGGCGACTCCGCCGATCCGGCCGCCCATGACCTCTTCGACAGCCAGGGCTTCTCCTCGCGCGTTGCTATGTCGATGAGACTGTTGAACAGTTTGGTGGACGAGTGTGACTTCATTCCCCGAGACGGTGGAGGGATGACGACCCAACTGGTCGTCAAGCGTTAGAGGTAGTAACGGATTGAACGCGCCGCTTGTGGCCCCGCTATGTCTGCGATCGTGTCAATGAACTCTTCGACGGTTCCGATCCCCAGCTTCTTGCGCGTGTACCACGAGCGCATAACCCTGCCCCACGTGGCGGCGCCGACCCGGTTGCGCAGCTCGAGAAGAACGTTCGCACCGGAACGATAGACGGTCTCCGTGTAGGCCGAGTTCGAGCCGAAATCGTCGACTCCCGCAGAGAGGGCCCCCGGACGGGCCAGGACATCGGCGGGCCCGTTGACCAGCCGGAAAACGCGATCGTCACCGTCGGCCTCTCTTAGCCAGAGCCTGGTCGACACTTCGGCGAATGCTTCGTCCAGCCAAGGCTCCTCGATCTGATCGTTGCCAACGGCGGCGTACCACCACTGGTGGGCGATCTCGTGGCCGATGACATAGCGTTCCTGGGCGGCGCTGAATCCCGCGTGGCGGAAGAGATCCCCCAGGAGAGGGACCCCCGACAGCGCGCCCGAGCTGTCGGATGTGAATATGACTCCCGGATACTCCATTCCGCCGAGAAATCCTCCGGTCTCGACAACCTCCACCTCGTCATGGGGGAGGCGACCGAAACGCCGACGGAAATCCCGCATCGCATCGACGGCCGCCCGCAGGTTGGACGCACCCCGATCGCGTTCGTCGGCGCGGTACCACGACCGCACCAGGGTGGAGCCGACCCGTTGCTCGAGCCCCTGGAACGAGGCGGAAACGGCGAAGGCCGCATCCCGGGTGGCCCGGGAGGTAAAGCTCCACACGCGCCGCCCGCGTCTGTCTCCTGCGGCGATTCTGGTCAGTTGGCCTGATCCGACCGCATCTAAGTCCTCGTCGATGGCGAGGTCCACGCGGTAGTCGGCCACCTCCGAATAGAAGGGATCGCCCACCTCTGAGAATTCGTCCAGGCGCCAGGCGCCGTCCTCGCGCACTGCAACAGTTGGGATCCAGTTGCCCAACAGAGTCCTTTCATCCCAGACGCCGTAGCGCTCGGGCCACTGAGGGAGGCGGGCCTCCAGCCGGACCACGATCCCGACCCTTCCCTCCGGCCTCAACGGCTCGGGGAGAGCTACGGTCAGGGCAGTGTCGGCCCGGGCCCAGCGGGCTCGGCCTCCGGCAACCTCCACGCCTCGGACCCTGAATGCGCCCGCCCGGGCGTTCGCACGGAAGGCGCCGTTCAGGTCCGCATCGAACAGCGTTTCGGCCAGAGGAATTTCCTCTATTGGCTCTGTGTAGGCCGCGGGATACAGGTGCAGACCGATATCCCCGAGCGTCTCCCCCGTCTTGTTGAGATAGTCGAGGCGAGTGGTCCAGGTGAGCCGGTCGTCGTCCAGGCGGGCGTCCACTCGGTAACGGGTGAGCCCCTTCGGCGTCCCGGCGGGCCCGGTTGCCCTGGGCGCCATAGCCTCCTCCGGCGCAATCTCGGAGCGAGCGATCCGCGCCAATCTGCCATCCCGGCCACGGGCCCAGGCGGCGTCAACTGCGCTCGGCACCCCGTTGCCCGCGATCGCCAGGACGAGAAGGGCTACGAGTCCCCGCAGGACCCAGGGGTCGGCCTGACGCGATCCCCGGGGCAGGGGCGCAGTGGATCGCGCCGGTTCGGGCTCGTCTCTGCCGAGGTAGACGGCGCTCCACCCGGTCAGCGCCACCACAAGCAAAAAGGACTCGAGCGGTATCGCGACGAGCAGCTGACCAGCTTCACGTGCGACGGCATATGCACTCGAGCCCGGATAGTCCAGGGCGGTGTCCTGAAGAACCGGGGACAACAGGCGTCCTCCGATCCAGACGGTGAGGCCAAGTGCCACGAGCGTCGCCCACGCCGCGACCACGTTTCCCCGACGCCCTTGCATCAGCTCCCAGGCCTTCCTCCATGAGGCGCGGCTTCCGAGGCCATCCAGAACCGCAGCCCTCGTCCCGAGGGTGAGCAGGATACGGGTCACAGTCCTCACCCCGAGCGCCACGAGTAGCAGGCCGATCGTCGGCGACGCGACCCCTGGGTTTCCTGCCAACGCCGGGGCAAGGGCAAGAGCGAATACCCCCGCCATTGCGAGGCCATAGTGGAGGTAGAGCACGCCGACGGTCCTCCAGGCACCCCTGGTGGCCGCGAGCGACGTACGCAGGCCGCCGTCCGTCGCATCATGCGAGGCCCACACCGCGACGGCATAGGCGCGGCTCCACAGCAGCCAGCCGGTGACGAGCCCTGCCAGGATCCCGGCCCCGACACCGCCTGGGATTTCCCTCCCGCCTGGCGCCAAGTCGGCAGCAAGGCCCAGGTCGCCGGTGAACAGGAGCGCAGCGGCCGAGGGAGCCAGGAAGGTCGCGGCAAGTGCAACCGGAAGCGCACTCAGGGTTGCCAGGGCAATCCCCATTGCCCAAAGCGTGCGGGAGCGCGGGGCGGAGGTGAGGCAGGCGCGGACGTAGGTGATCACCCGTCCATCTAATCCCCTACCGGAGGATCCGGGGTTTCAGGGTGCCGCTCGGTTCCGTATTGGGACGTTGCAAATCTGGGTTTGCGGCCGGCAAAAACAAAGTAGAGTGCTCTCCAAATATGAATACAACTATATCCAGGTCCGACTCCGAGCTGCTCAAGGCGATCTATCGCCGGAGCAGGGACGGCGCCAGGGTGCATACCGGAGCGCTGGCGGAGGCTCTGAAGGTTGCACCCGGCACCGTGACGCAACTCGTCAAGCGCCTGGCCGAGCGCAGCCTGCTGGACCACAACCCTTACCGGGGGGTAGAGCTCACCCGGTCGGGGCGCGAGGCGGCAGTGGCGGCAATAAGAAGGCATCGGATAGTCGAGCGCTTCCTTGCCGACATGCTTGGCTATGCCTGGAACGAAGCCGACCTGCTGGCTTCGAGCTTCGAGCACGAGCTCCCCCAGGAGGTCGAAGATCGCCTCTTCGTTGCCCTCGACCGCCCCGCCTCGTGCCCCCACGGCTTTCCCATTCCGGCCAGGGAGGCGGTCGACATTCCGGAGATGCCGCCGCTCTACGCTCTCGAACCCGGGGACGTCGCCTATGTGGCCGTTCCTGGGTCCACCGATCCGCAGGTGATTGAATTTCTGGACCAGATGGGTCTCCGCCCGGGCGTCGAGGTGGAGGTGCGCGAGAAGCATCCTTTTGACGGGCCGCTCGTGCTCAGGGTCGACGGACACGACCGGACAATGGGCGAGAAGGTCGCAAATCAGATTTTCGTGAAACGAGAAGACAAAATCGTCGAGGAAAGGACGTAGATGAAGGGCACGGAGGTACTACTTGCTGCGGGGGAATCGACCAGTCTCGATCTCCCTCCACTCAGTGGGTTCGAGAACACCATGCTGTACATCATCCTGGGGATCTCCCTGCTGGCGCTCGGCTACGCCTTCATGCTGGTGCGGGGCGTGCTCGCAAAAGACGAGGGTACCGACCGGATGAAGGAGATCTCTCTCGCCATCCGAGAGGGCGCGAACGCCTATCTGACGCGCCAGTTCAAGACTCTGTCGTACTTCGTGGTTGTGCTTACGGGAGTGCTGCTGCTGTTGGAGGCCCCTTCCATGGGGATCCGGATCGCACGTTCGGTCGCATTCCTGCTCGGAGCTGCCTTCTCGGCTGTGATCGGCTTCGTAGGGATGGGGCTTGCGGTGCGCGCCAACGTCAGGGTTGCAAGTGCGGCTCGCCGCAGCCTTCGCGAGTCGATGTCGATCGCATTCCGGGCCGGGGGTGTCGCCGGCATGTTCACGGTCGGCCTGGGCCTGTTCGGTGCGACTCTGATCTTCATCATCTACAAGGGAGATGCCCCCCTGGTCTTGTTCGGCTTCGGGTTCGGCGGCGCCCTGCTGGCGATGTTCATGCGCGTCGGGGGCGGGATATTCACCAAGGCTGCCGATGTGGGTGCCGACCTCGTCGGCAAGGTCGAGCAGAACATCCCCGAGGACGATCCTCGCAACGCCGCCACGATCGCCGACAATGTCGGTGACAACGTGGGCGACTGCGCCGGGATGGCAGCCGACCTGTTCGAGTCCTACGAGGTCACCCTCGTTGCCGCTCTGATCCTCGGGTTCGTTGCTTACCAGGGCACGAACTCCGTTGTCGCAGCCGTCCTCTTCCCGCTGTTCGTCCGGGCGATTGGCGTTATCACCTCCATCATCGGGATCGAGGCGGTCAAGCCGCGCAGCGAAACCGAGCACGGGATGAAGGCAATCAACCGGGGATTTGTGCTTTCGGGAGTCGTCTCTGCAATCGCGGTTTTCTTCGTGTCGGTCTTCTACGTCGGGGACATCAAGACATTCTTTGCCGTCGTGATCGGGTTGGTGCTTGCAGCCGCCATTCACTTCCTCACCGAGTACTACACGTCGACCGAGCACAAGCCCGTCAAAGAGGTTGCGCGAGCGACGCGCACCGGCCCGGCGACCACGTTGATCTCCGGGTTCGCAATCGGTATGGAATCCACCGTGTACGCGATGCTCACAATCTCGGCGGCGATTTTTGCCGCCTTCCTTCTCGGCGGTGGGAATGCAGACTTGTCGCTCTATTACATTGCGCTGGCGGGCATGGGAATGCTTACGACCGTGGGGGTCATTGTGTCGATGGACACCTACGGTCCTATTTCGGACAACGCGCACGGGGTGGCGGAAATGGCCGGGGGTCTCGGCGAGGATGCAGATCAGACCATGGCCGACCTCGACGCGGTGGGCAACACGACCAAAGCCATTACAAAGGGGCTCGCCATTGCCACGGCGGTGTTGGCGGCAACCTCGTTGTTTGGCTCCTTCCAGGACATCGTGGGAAACCAGCCCATCGATATCTCTGCTCCTAACGTGCTTGTCGGGCTGTTAATCGGTGCGGGAGTCCCATGGTTGTTCGCATCACTCACCATTCGCGCCGTTGGGCGAGCCGCAGGAACCGTGGTAATGGAGGTGCGAAACCAGTTCGCCAACAATCCGGGGATCATGGACTACTCGGTAAAGCCTGACTATGCGCGAGTCGTCGACATCTGCACCAAGGTGTCGCTTCGTGAGCTGGTCACACCCGGGATCCTTGCAATCCTCACACCCATCGTGGTCGGGTTCGCGTTCGGTGCGATCGCGTTGGGCGCCTACCTGGCGGGCGCGATCGTCTCGGGTCAGCTTCTGGCAGTCATGCTGGCGAACTCGGGTGGCGCATGGGACAACGCCAAGAAGACGATCGAGGACGGTCTTTACGGGGGCAAGAACTCGCCGGCGCACGAAGCCGGAGTTATCGGTGACACCGTTGGTGACCCCTTCAAGGACACCGCCGGCCCGGCCCTGAACCCGCTCATCAAGGTCATGAATCTCGTGGCACTCTTGGTGGCAGCTTCGATTGTCACTGCGGTGGACAGTGGTAACAACACACTTCGTGCCATCGTCGCCCTGGTCGGGTTGGCGATACTGGTCGGATCGATCTACATGTCGTCTCGGCAAGAGGAGGCCGACTTTGGCGAGGACGAGCCGAAGTCGGAGGCAGAAAAGGTCCCGGCCGCGGTCTGACCTTTGATTCCCCGCCGAGTGGGTGCCACATGTGCATTATCACATTCACCACCCACTCGGCCCGGGGGTCGTCAGTCCTCGAGGTGGTAGGGAACGCTTACCACGATCACGCCCTCTTCCAGCAGCATCCGGCCTTTGACCATCAATGCCGTCTGGTTGTGCAGTAGACGATGCCGTCGTTTGGGCACGATGAACTCCGGAAGAATGATTGTGACTACTCGTTTGACGCCGTCGGCTTTGAACCGCCTCACGTAGTGAGTGAGGGACGATCCTATGTCCCGGAAGGGAGAATCCTCTATCTCGAGGGGGTGCGGGATGCCCTGCTCGAGCCACTGGTTCCCCAGGCGCTCGCTTGCCTCTGGGTCGAGGCCGAAGTTGATGGCCCGGATGTCGGTCGGCCGTAGGGTCTCCGCGTACTCTATTGCTTGAAGCGTTGCGTTGTGTACGCCGGAAACCAGAACGCAGACATAGTTGCGCACGGGCTCATGAACCTCGAGCGACGCCTGGGCTCCCTTGCTCTCGACCATCGGCAGGTCCATCACCTGGACGTTGGGCTCATCGAGCAGGGAGGCCTTGAGCCGTGTAAGTCCGGGGTTCTTGACCACCTCGAGCAAACTCCTTGACGCAAGCACTTCGGGGACAACGAGCGTCAAGAAGTCATTCGGAGTTAGTTCACGACGCTTTGCCCGCAGGTACTCGCGCAGGGAATCACGCCGGGACGCGCCGGGTCGCATTACATGCAGAGGGATGTCGGGCATGGCACTTCTCCAAGCATCAGAAGTG
>JALZIC010000058.1 GCA_030860455.1 Actinomycetota bacterium | reverse complement strand
CCCCGGACCGTCGCGCCGTAGTCCGCCCAGGTGATGTCCTCCCATCCCCCCCTCACCTTGTGGCGCAGGGGGACCTCCCCAGGAGTGCGGTCGACCCGCTCCCATAACTTGTCGACGATTGTCTCGGCCGTCACAATGATTCCCTTCAATAACCCGCTTTTTCGGGATGACGAAGATCAGTCTAGGTGCGTCCGGGGCTCCGTGTCAGTACGGCCTCGATGCGATCGGGAATCGAGGGATGGGTGAACAAGGCCCAAACAAGGGGCGTAGGCGGCTTCAGATCCGCAAGGTTTGCGTAACCGAGCCTGCGGAAGACCCGCACGGCGGTGCCCGGGGTGCCGCTCAACTCGACCGCGATGGCATCGGCGCGCGCCTCGAAGCTGCGGGAGATGCTGTTTTCGATCGGGAGAACGACCAGCCCGGCAAGCAGTGCGAAGAGGAGAAGGACGGGTATCGCTCTCAGATCCGCGACCCCCGAGGCTCCCGCCCAAGCCCACACTCCCGCCTGGCGCACCAGAAACGCGAGCGCGCCGAACCCCGCCAGGAGACCCACGGAGCTGAGCGCGACGTTCTTCCATAGGTGACCTTCCATCCGGTGTCCCAATTCGTGAGCGACGACGAGAATGGTTTCGTCGTCAGATCCGGAGCGAAGCAAGGTGTCGTAGAGCACCAGCCTCTTGGTGCTGCCCAGCCCTGCTACATAGGCATTCTCGGCGGTAGTCCTGCGACTCGCGTCGGCCACCAGCACCTCGGCGATGTCGACACCGGCCGTATCCGCCAGCCGCTCCACACGCTCCTTCAGACCGTCCTCGCCGAGCGGGGTGAACTTGTTGAACAAGGGCGCAATAACCACGGGGTAGATGAAAACCAAAAGAGCGGTGAGCGCCGTAAAGACCGCCCAGCCCCACACCCACCAGGTGCGCGGCTGCCATCGCACCACCCCGAAGAACGCAACGGCCGTCACCGCCGCCGTAACCGCTCCGATGAGGAGCGAGCGGCCCTGATCTGCGAACCACGAGCCCAGGGATTGGGTCGAGAGCTGCCAGGCGTGTTGAATCGCGTAGCCGCGCACATAGTCCAACGGCAAGGCCACGGCGGTCGCAACGGCGACTACGAGGACCGCCAGGGTTGCGGCATGCACGACCCAGTCCCCGGGGAGGCGCTGCACCAGTTCGACGAGCCGTCCGAAGGGGCCGCGCGTCAACACGGTTAAGAGCGTCGCCTGGAGAGCGATGCCCAGGAGGAAAGCGAGGTAGCCGGGGCCCCGGTAAGCGGCGTGGCGCGCCACGTCGCCGGGTTTGAAGTCGGCCCCCAAGGAAGGGCTGTTTGCCGCCCGTCCTGGGGCGGCGCGGCGCACCTGCGCGGGCGTCCGGGACACGAACGCAACCGTGGCGGCGCTCCCTATCGCAAGCACCAACACGATCACCACCGCACGCGTAAGGCTCATGGGTGCAGGTTAGTGCTTCGTCGCGCAGGCAGCGCCTGCACCGAGAGCGTCCCGGCGCGCCGAGGGCAAGGCGGGAGGAGTCGAAGCGTACCTGAGGTACGTGAGCGACGAACAACGCGGCCATCGGCGATGCAGGGGTGCTCGAATGCGCCGGTGGTCTGGGCGACGAGGCACCCGTGCTTCGTCGCGCAGGCAGCGCCTGCACCGAGAGCGTCCCGGCGCGCCGAGGGCAAGGCGAAGAGGAGTCGAAGCGTACCTGATTACGTGAGCGACGAACAACGCGGCCATCGGCGATGCAGGGGTGCTCGAATGCGCCGGTGGTCTGGGCGACGAGGCACCCGTGCTCAGTTGCAAGGGCGGTCAGGCGGAACGTTCATCCGCGGCGCTTTGCGGGCCGGAGGCCGGTGCGCCGGCGGCGTCATGCGGCCGGGACCGGAACTTGAGCACGGGCAGCAGCCCCGCCCCCGACAAGGCAACCAGTGGCGGCTCGAGATCATCATCGATCTCGACCGCCCCATGGGGAGGGTGAAGCAGTGCAGTAACGAGGCAGTCGTCGCAGTGCTCCGACTGGTACATCGCGCATTCAGTGCAGTCGATTCTCATGGCCTCTCCTCCTCGTCGCAGCTGGCCCCTCGCAGAGAGCGGGATTAAGCCGGTACGGGCTCTCGTTGAGTCTCTGTGGATCAGGCTAGTGACCCTGTGTGACAAGTTTGAGGTCAGGCCTTCGCAGGAAGGCCCAATAGGACAACCGGAAGGGGCAAGAAAGAGATGGAATACCGCTCGCTGGGCAGGACCGGGGTAAAGGTGAGCCCCCTGTGCCTCGGCTGCATGATGTTCGGTGGGCCCACCGACGACTCGGATTCGGCCGACATCATCGACCGTGCGCTCGACGCCGGCATCAACTTCGTCGATACGGCCAACGTCTACAGCCGGGGCCGCAGTGAGGAGTCCGTGGGTAAGGCCTTCAAGAGGAACGGAAAGCGGGACCGGGTCGTGCTGGCCACCAAGGTCCACGGAGCCATGGACGACGACGATCCCAACGCCGGAGGCAACCATCGGCGCAACATCATCGAAGGGTGCGAGGCGTCTCTCAGACGGCTTCAGACCGACTACCTCGATCTGTACCAGATTCACCGTCCGAGCTCCGAGGTGCCGATCGACGAGACCCTCAGGGCGCTCGACGACCTCGTCCGGAGCGGCAAGATCCGCTACTTCGGCTTCAGCACCTTCGGCGCGTGGCAGGTGGTCGAGTCGCTGTGGGCATCCAAGGAGCTGGGGCTCAATCGGGTAGCCACCGAGCAGCCGCCGTACCACATCCTCGACCGGCGAATCGAGCGCGAGCTCATCCCCGTGGCCGAGAGCTACGGGATCGGGCTCATCCCCTGGTCGCCCCTGGCGGGTGGCTTCCTGACCGGCAAGTACAAGCGGGGTGAGTCGCCCGCCGAGGGCACCCGCTTCGGGGACAGCCACGAGTGGGGCGACAAGCACCTCACCGACCTGGCCTTCGACGTGCTCGAAACGGTCGAGGCGATCGCCGGCGAGAAGGACGCCACACCAAGCCAGGTGGCGCTCGCGTGGTGTGCCCAGCAGCCTGGCGTGACCAGCCCCATCATCGGCCCTCGCACCATGTCCCAGCTCGAGGACAACCTCGGCGCTGTGGAGGTAAAGATCACGGACAAGGACTGCGCCCGCATCGACGAGGTGGCTCCTCCAGGGCGCGCCGTTGTCCCCTATTACGAGGCCGACTTCGCCGCCCCGAGGTGGCGCTGGTAGGCGGTGGACAGGTCCGGGGGCCGATGTGGTGCTCGTGCCGCCTCTGGTGCCCTATGTACGGATGGCCGTCATGTCGCGGTTGCCACTCGGGCCGGGATCATTCGGGCCGGCGCAGCAGCGCCAGCAGCTGGTGCGACGTCGCAACGGTCGCACCCAGGGCCGCGGCGCGCCCCTGAAGCTCCTTGTCGTTGGTGGCCAGCACCACGGGGTGTGGGGCGAGCCTCTCGATCAGGGCCACGATGTGGTCGTCGGCGGTCTCACCCTCCTTCGAGTACACGACCTTCACGCGCCGCTTTCTCGGCCTCCCGATCCCGGGAGCCACGGTGGAGCCGTCGAACACGACCGTCGCACCGGCTTTCGTCTTTAGCTGAAGCGCGTTGACCCCCTCCACGAGGCGTTCGCGTTGCAACTCGAGCGACAGATCGCCGAAACCACCCTGGGCCTTGGTCACGTTGTAGCCGTCTACGAGTAGCACGACCTCCGGGGCGCCAAGCCACGCGCGCATCGTCTCAGGGTCGTCGTCGAGACGACCCTTCGGCACCGGAAGGGGCGTCCTGCGCGCCGGCATCTTTGGCGGCACGGCCCTGGTTGCCTTCTTCTTGGCCTTCTGCGCGTCGCGAGCGGCCTGAAGGTTGGCTTCGAGCCGTTGGGCCCTCGCCAGCGCAGCGGTTGCATCCCGGCGCGCCCGGCGGCCCTCGCGCACGGACGCATCGAGCTCTACCCGCGCTTTAGTGGCAGAGGCGCGCTCCTTGCGCTCGGCTCTCTCACGATCCCGCTGCGCCCTGGAGGTGGCTGCGGCCGCCTCTTTCGATGCCCGCTTGGCGGCGGTCAGCTCGCCCTCGAGCCTGGCCACCTGCTTGGAAAGCTCCACCGTCCTCGAGCGTCCCTCGGATACCGTCCTCCGTGCTTCTTCCTTGGTGCGGCGCACCTCCTCCTTGGCGCGGATCACATCGTCCTTGGCGCGCCGGGTGCGCTCCCGCTCGCGTCCGAGAGCGGTCTCGAGCCCGGCGATCCTCGGGCCTTCATCCCGGGAGCCACTCGACGTCACGAGGGACCGCATCGTTTCGGGCCACCCCTCAGGGCGTTCGATTGCCAGCCGGAGAAGATCGGCCTCGGGGCGGGCCAAGGGATGTCTCCCGTCCAGCCACTCGTTGATCTGGCGCCGGAGCACCTCGTCCTCCAGCACCTCGAGCAGCTCGGCGCGGTGCTGGCCCAGCCCTTTGGGCCGGATCCCCTGGAATCGCCTCAGCCGCGCCGGGAGTTGCTGTCTGGGGGCGCTTCTCAAGAAGGCCGCCACAGAACGCGCAAGAATCAGCTCGGCCTCCGGAGGTGGACGCTCGGTCACCGCCGCCTCCCGTACATCGGCCTTGCGCTCGGCCTTCGGAGGGGGGCGTCGGTCATTCTGAACCCCCCTGGAGTCGCTTCGGCTCAGTGGCCTCCTGAGGCCGGGCCGGCCGGCGCGTGGCCGCACCCGGGGGCGATCCACCGGCAAGCTCCGGCTCGAGGGTCGCCGCAGCGACTTCATCAACGGTCGCACCACCCGGCGGAGCCTCGGTCACCACCTCGTCCGTAGAACCACACCACCGGCACGAGACCCGTTCGATCTCACGTTCGAGCACCTCCTCCTCCTCGACCGACGCCTCGCCGCCCAGGGTGAAGTGGAGGTAGGCGCGTACGCGCGTGCGCTCGACGATGTCGAAACGAGTCTTGTTCCCGCATGCGTTGCACCTGTACAACGGAACCTCAGACCGCCGGCCGGCCGCTGAACCGTCCGTCCCTGGCACCTTCCACCGCCGGTTTGTCCGAGGCGGTGCAAATGAGGGCGAAGACCACCGTGTCATCGGTGACCTCACCGAACTTCTGCGCAGCCTCGAATACCCGCTGGGCCAGCTCCGGCGCCTCTGATTCGGCGGCCTCATCGAGGAGTGATTGCGCGACCCGATCCCTGCCATAGAGCTCTCCATCGGAGCGCGCCTCGAGGAGGCCGTCGGTGTAGGAAAGGAAAACGTCGCCCGGCTCGAGATCGAAGTCGAGGGTCGTGTATCGCTGGTTCTCGAACGAACCGAGGATGCCGCCGGGAGCCTCCAGCGCCTCGACGATTCCCTGTGACCGCCGATGTACGAGCGGCGCGGGATGGCCTCCGCTGGCCATTGAGCAGCTGCACGACGATCCGTCGATCACCCCGTAGATCAGTGTGGTGAACCGCTCTTCACCCATGGTCTGCACGAGCGCGCTGTTCAGATCCTGCAGCACCATTGCAGGATCTGCCTCACGCATGGAGAAAGCGCGCAGCATGTACTTCGCCATGGCAGTCTGCGCCGCGGCCTCGGCCCCCTTTCCCGAGACGTCCCCGACCATGAACCCGTAACGGCCGTCGGCCAGTTCGAAGACGTCGAAGAAGTCCCCGCCGACTTCGGATTCGCCACTCGCCGGCTTGTAGACCGTGCCAAGGTCGAAGTTTTCGATCGCCGGCAGAGTCATGCGCAGAAGACCGGCCTGGAGGTGGCGCGCGACCCGGCGCTGCCGCTCGAACCGGCGAGCGTTGGTGATCGCCAGACCCGCCTGGGCTCCAAGTACGTTTAGCGCCTCTCCATCTTCTCTCCGCAGGGTGCGGGAGCCTCGGAACACGACCACGACCGCTCCCAGAATGGGTGAGCGCCCCGTCAGGATCGGCGCGGCGAGCACCGAGAACTCGGATCCGGTCATTCCCTCGGCGCCGGCAACCTCTATCGATGACAGCGATTCCCCCTGGATCAACCTGTTCCATGGAGGAGAGGTCAGGTCGAAACGTTCGAAGCTCGGCGGGAGCCAGGAGGGGATCGGCGCCAGCTTGCTGGGCGCCAGCCTGGTGGCCGCGGGGTCGGCGTAGTACAGAAAGGCGGCGTCGGCGTCGAGCAACTTGGCAGCTCCAACGGTGATGTCCTCGGCGACCCCCCGCAGCCGCAGCCTGCGCCCGATCCTCAGGCCGAACTCGCGCAGCCCCCGCAGGAGGTCGAGTTGACGGGCGTTGGTCAGCGCCACCGCGCATTGATGCACGACCCCCCGAGCCAGGGCGAGGTCCTTGGGGTCGAACCGGCGCGATTCCGTGAACTCGACGACAAGCACGCCGAAGTCGACGCCGGCACGCGCCAAGGGCAGGACGAGCAGTGACTCGACCTTGTGAACGGGGCCGAGGGCCGTAAGAGCCGGATCGTCCCCGCGGATGAAAACGGGTTCCCGGCCGCCCAGCGAGAGCCGCAACGGCGCCAGCAGATCGTTCTGGCCGGACGGATGTCGCAGCACGCCCTCGAGTGCCTCGTCGTAACCCGTTATGGCACTGATTCCAAGGTGTCCGCCGACGGGCTCAAGCGACGCCGCAAAACCCCGCCGGGCGCCGAAGAGCGGCGGGACCTGCCTGACCATGAGCTCCAAGGTCTCGTCGACCGAACGGACTTCGGCCAGGGCGCCCGAGAGACCAAGGAGCGCCTGGGCGACCTCGGACTCCCCGCGCAGCGACTCCATGGCGCGCTCGAATCCGTCCGGCGCATCCTGGCCCGGTGCGTCCTGGTCCGGCGCGCCGGAGCCGCCGCGGGACGGTGGCACGCTCTCGAGATCCCCCTCCGACGCTCCTCCGGCATCACGGATGTGGCTCACCCGGCTACTTTAAAGGGGGTTGAAGAAGCGAACATACGTTCGATAGTGTGGCACGTCATGAGGCAGTCGAGGGTCGCTCAGAGAAGCTTCGAGGAGCTCGGCACTCCCCTGTCCGAGGTCACATTCTGCGTGGTCGATCTCGAGACCACCGGAGGGTCCCCGCAAACCGCATCCATCTCCGAGATCGGCGCCCTCAAGGTGCGGTGTGGCCAGGTGCTTGGGTCCTTTGCGACCCTCGTCCGTCCCGACGAGCCGGTCCCCGCCTTCATACGGCTGTTGACCGGCATCAGCGACGAGCTCGTGGCGGACGCCCCCGCGATCGAGACGATACTCCCGAACTTCCTCGAGTTCCTGCGCGACGCCGTCCTCGTGGCGCACAATGCACGCTTCGATGTCGGGTTCTTGAACGCGGCCCTCGTACGACTCAGTTATCCGCCGCTCGTGAATCCGGTCGTCGACACAGCCGCACTCGCTCGCAAGGTGCTTGCGGGGGAGGTGCGCGACCACAAGCTCGCAACCCTTGCCCGTCACTTTCGCTGCGCGCATCATCCGAACCATCGCGCCTTCCCCGACGTGCTCGCCACCGTCGATGTGTTGCACGGGATAATCGAGCGCGCCGCCGGGTTCGGGGTCACCACCTTCGAGGATCTGGTCGGGCTGTCCTCTAGCCGCATGGACGGCACCTTCTCCAAGATCCGTCTCGCCGCCGATCTCCCTGCCGGCCCGGGCGTATACCGCTTCATAGGAGCTGCGGGGCAGACGCTCTACGTCGGCAAGGCAACCGACATACGCAACAGGGTGCGGTCCTATTTCTACGGCGATCCCAGGCGGAGGGTGGCGTCTCTGCTGCGCGAAACCCAGTCGATCACCGCCGAGCCGCATGCGACCTTATTGGAAGCGGAGGTCGCGGAGGCGCGCGCCATAGCGCGCGAGCAGCCCCCCTACAACCGCGCGGGCAAAAGGGTTGGTGAGTGGTATCTCAAGCTGTCGTTGAACGGCCGCGCCGCCAAGGTCTCCAGCGCGCGCGTGGTCAAAGAAGACGGTGCCTTCTATGCGGGCCCCCTCGCATCGATCAAGGCGGCCAGGATGCTGATCGATGCGCTGCGGGACGCGCTCGAGATCCACCGCTGCACCGAGCCGGCCCGCTGCCGCGGATGTGCTTTCTCCGAATTGGGGCGGTGCTCCGGACGGGAGCCCGAGCGGCACCGTGAGCAGGTGGGCTTGGCGGTGTCGGCGCTGCAAGAGGATCCGAGACCGGTGCTGGATGCGATCGCCGCCCGCATGACTCGCCTTGCCCGCGATGAACGATACGAAGAGGCGTCGGAGATCCGCGACCGCGGCGCAGCACTCGAAGGGTTCCTGACCCGCCACTTCGACATTCACGCCCTGCGGGCTGCGGGAGATGTGGTGATCGCAGTCGAGGAACGGGTGTTTCTGATACGCGAGGCGCAGCTTGCGATGGCGGCCGACATGGGTACGGATGGCCGTCTCCCGGCTGGTTTCCCTCCCTCGGCTGTGGTGTCGGGGAGCGCTCCCCTTCCGGCCGGTCCCGTTCCAATGCCTCCGAGAGTATCCGCACCGGGCGCGAGGTCAGTGCCCTTCACCGCCGAGCAGGATCGCGACGCACGGGCGGTGATGTCTTGGCTCCGGCGGCATCTCGACGAGGTCCGGCTGGTGGCGGTTGAGGGAACCTGGGCCCTGCCGGTCGCCGCGCGCCCTGCGCGCCGGTTCGCATCTGCCGGGCGCGATCGACACGATGATGTCTAGTGCTTCGTCGCGAAAGTAACGCCCGCACCGAGAGCGTCCCAGCGCCCCGAGGGCAAGGCGCGAGGAGTCGAAGCGTCCCTGGAGGTACGTGAGCGACAAGGAACGCAGCCATCGGCGATGCAGGGACGCTCGAATGCGTCGGAATTTGCGCGACGAGACACTAATGCACTCCTGGGCCCGCCCCGCGGGTTCGGCTGTGCAATCAGGGCGGGGCGTCCCCCGTGGTCGTACCCAAGGCTCTCCGGCATCCGGCCGGCAGCCTCAACCGGCCGGCGGCGCCTCGCTATACCCGGCCGACGACTCGACAAGGCGCTCGAGCGCGAGTGATGCACGGCCCGAATCGACCGCGTCGGCCGCTGCGTCCATCCCCTCGGCCACACTCGACGCTGCCCCCCCGGCCACGAGCCCGGCCGCTGCGTTCAAGAGAACGATGTCGCGTCGAGGTCCCGGCGCCCCCCCCAGCATGTCGCCGATGGCCCGTGCATTCTCGGCGGCGGTGCCTCCGGCCAGGGCTTCCGGAGAAGCGGGGGCGAGGCCGAGCTCGGCCGGATCGAGGATCCAGCGACGGATGTCACCGGCAACCAGCTCAACCACCTGGGAGGGTCCCGAGGTGGACAGCTCGTCCAGCCCTCCGTGGCCGTGAAACGCGACCACGTGGCTCGATCCCAGGTGGCCCAGCACCTCGACCATGACGCCGAGCTTGGACGGGTCGGCGACGCCGATCGCCTGGTTCCTCGCGCCCGCAGGGTTGGTGAGGGGGCCGAGGAAGTTGAAGATCGTGCTGATGCCAAGCTCGCGCCGCGTCGCGGCCGCATGGCGCATCGCGGGATGAAACACCGGGGCAAAACAGAAGCCGATGCCGGCGGCCTCGATGGACTCGGCGACCCCCTCAGGTGGGAGATCGATGCGCACACCCAGAGCCTCGAGCACGTCGGCCGAACCGCAGCGCGACGACGCCGCTCGGTTGCCGTGCTTGGCGACCCGGACCCCGGCGCCTGCACACACGATGGCCGCGGCGGTCGACACGTTGAAGGTCCCGCTTCGATCCCCGCCCGTACCGCAGGTGTCGAGAAGCTCGCCAGTCACCGGCACAGTTTTCGAGTAGGAGCGCATCGTGTGCACGAGCCCGGTGATCTCCGGCGCGCTCTCCCCCTTTGCGCGAAGGGCGACCACGAAGCCCGCCATCTGAACGGGGGTTGCCGCGCCCTCCATGATCTCGGTCATGGCCCCAGCGGTGTCCCGCTCGCCGAGGTCGCGCCCCTCGAGCAGGGTGGTCAGAGCGTGCGGCCACGAAAACGGCGCGTCGCTCACGACGCGTCGTGAATTGGCATCGGCTCACCCGGCCGCCCAATCACCTGGTGACTCCATCCGGAGCCAGCAGGCGGGCGAACGAAAGTGCGTAGGCAAGAGCGCAGCGCTCGAGCTCGGCGAGGTCGAGCGACTCGTGCGCGGTGTGCGCCACGCTTATATCACCCGGACCGCAGACAACGACGTCGGCGCCGGACTCGAACAGGAAGCGGGCATCCGAGGCACCGCGGAAACCGATCAGCTCGGCCGGCGCGCCGGTGGCTTCGGCCACGGAGGCCGCGACACCCGTCACCACCGGCGAATCCTCCGGCACCTCGAAAGAATCGGCGAAAAACGACACGTCGACGTTGGCTTCGAGATCGGGGAAACGTTCTTTGGCAAGCTCGACCGCCGCAAGCACACTTTCCAACACGTCCTCTTTAGTTTCCTGCGGGATGGAACGGCGGTCGACCTCGATGACGCACGACGCGGGGATGATGTTCACCTTGGCCCCGCCGGAGATAGTGCCGACGTTGATGCTCGGCCCTCCGAGGATCTCGTGAGAGATATCCGGGAGCGTCTCTTCGAGGTGGCCGACGATCTCGGACATGTGCCGGATGGCGTTGACGCCGCGCTCGGGCGCAGAGCCGTGGCCCGCGACGCCCCTGGTCGAAACTCGCAGCCAGCATGCCCCGCGCTGGGCCCGGACGACCCGAAGCGAGGTCGGCTCGCCCACAATGGCCAGATCGGGAGTGATGATCCCCTCGGATACGAGATAACCGGCCCCCTTGAATCCCATGGTCTCTTCGTCCGAGACGAGCGCAAGTTCGAGCGTCCCCCCAAGCGGCGCACCGGCGGCTCTCAGGACCTCGACTGCTTCTAGTGCGGCGGCCACCGGGCCCTTGGCGTCCGCCGTCCCGCGCCCGTGTATACGGCCGTCGGCGATGGCTCCGTCGAACGGATCGCTCGCCCACAGCGCATGATCGCCCGCGGGGACGACATCGATGTGCGAGCAGTAACAAACCGTGCGCCCATCACCTCCGCGGAGACGGGCGAGCACGTTCGGCCGGCCGGGGGCGGCTTCATAGATGCTCACATCGAGCCCGGCCGCCTCACATAACTCCGCCGTAAGTGCCGCTGCGGCGGCTTCCTCGCCGGGGGGATTCTCCGACGGGGTGCGAACGAGGCTCTGCAGCCGCCCGATCAGCCGATCCCGGTCGATTAGCCGTGCGAAATGCTCGGCACTAATCGTCATGCTGCGGGAGACTGAGACGCGTGGAGCTGACCGGCTACCAGCTTTTCCTGCTGCTCATGCTGATGATGTGGCCCCTGGGCATCGGGGGCCTGCTCGTGCTCATGAGCCGCCTCGAGAAGTACGTGGCGCGCCGGACCGCCGAAACTCCCGAGGAGGCCGGCATCGAGCCGACCTCGGGCGCCTCGTCCGATCCGGAGGTCAAGATCATCTTTGGCGACACCGTCGTGGGAGAGCGGGAATAGGGGCACGGCGAGATCGTAGCCCGGCGCGTCAAACCCGGGCGATGCAATCGACTTCGACTTGGGCCCCCTTGGGAAGGGCGGACACCCCCACCGTGGC
>JALZIC010000050.1 GCA_030860455.1 Actinomycetota bacterium | reverse complement strand
CGGAAGCTTCCCCTCGATCCCCTGTACGTACCAATCCATCGACAGCAGCTCGTCGAGGCTCAGGGTCTCGCCCTTCCTGGCGACGAGCTTGCCCGACTGGTCGTAGATCGGGCCCTGGAAGACGTCGAATTCGTCGTTGACGATCTCCTGCCGCTTGGCCTCGATCATATTCTTGGTCTCCTGCGAGACCGACTTGCCGAAGGGGGCAAGTTCAACGATGCCGTCGGCCAGGCTTCCGTAGTAACTGTGTGACTTCCAGGACCCGTCGAGCACAGCCTCGACCCGTTCGATGTAGTAGTCGCTCCAATCCCACACCGGTGCGGTCAGCCATGCTTCCGGAGCGAACTCAGACGCGTCCGAGTTGTATCCGACCCATTTCGCCCCGGAAGCTCCTGCGACCTGACCCGTGGCCGGGCTGTCGACATCCTGGGTCAACACGTCGGAATCTGCATCGAGCAGGCTCTCGGCCGCCGACTTCTCCTTTGGCGGGTCGTACCAGCTGTTCGTGTAGACGGCCTTCATCTTGGCGTCCGGATTCACGGACTGCGCTCCCAACAAGAACGCATTGCCGAGGCGGATGACCTCGGGGATGGGGAACGCGTTGAAGACCCCCATCTCCCCGTTCTTGGTCGCCGCCCCGGCCGCCATGCCGGCAAGGAACTTGGCCTCCTCCATGGCGCCGAAATAGGCCGACATGTTGTCGGCGGTCTTGAACCCGGAGCAATGCTCGAACATGACGTCGGGATATTTCTTCGCGACCTCGAGTGTTGGGTCCATGAACCCGAACGACGTTGTGAAGATGATGTCGAAACCCTTACGCGCGAAACCCTCGATGGCGCGGGTTGCTGCAGCCGGCTCCTCAGGGACGTTCTCGACATAGGCGGTCTCGACCTTGTCCCCCAAGGCCTTCTCGACCGCAAGGCGCCCGTTGTCGTGCGCCGTCGTCCAGCCGCCGTCGTTGCGCGGGCCGACGTAGACCCATGCCGCTTTGACGACGTCCTTCGACGCGCCTCCGGTACTCTCCGAATCCCCTCCTGACGAGTCGGATCCCGTGCCGCAGGCCACTGCAACAACGATCAGCGCCACTCCCACCGAGATCAGCTTCAGCGACCTCTTCATGTCCCACTCCTTTTTGAACGGTGCCAGAACTCCCCTCGGCGCCAACTCTACCGCCACGGGTCGCACGGCCTGAGGTTTTGGTCCGTAAGGCGCCGCATTTCCGCCCCTTATCCTTTCGGTATGACGACGGTGACCCTCATTCCCGGCGACGGCGTCGGCCCGGAGGTCGCCGGCGCCACCCGTCGCGTGGTCGACGCCCTCGATGCGGACATCACCTGGCAGGTTCACGACGCCGGACTGCCCGCCATCGAGGCCCACGGAACTCCGATGCCCGAGCGCACGATCGACTCCATCAAGTACACCGGAGTGGCTTTGAAGGGCCCGGTCACAACTCCGGTGGGGAAAGGGTTTCGCTCGGTCAATGTCGCGCTGCGCCAAGAGCTCGATCTCTATGCAAGCGTCCGTCCGTGCCGCATCTACCCGGGAACCCCGACGCGCTTCGACGGTGTCGACATAGTGGTCGTGCGAGAGAACACCGAGGACCTATACGAAGGAATCGAATTCGAAATGGGCTCGGACGAGCTCAACAAGCTGCGCGGCTATCTCAAGTACATGCACGGCTTCGCCGTCCCGCCCGACGCCGGGGTATCGGTGAAGCCCATCTCCATCAGCGCCACAACCGACATCGTCGACTTCGCCTTCGACTACGCCCGCGACCACCGCCGGCGGAAGGTCACCCTCGGACACAAGGCCAACATCATGAAATTCTCCGACGGAGTCTGGCTGCAGACCGGTGAAGCGCTGGCGGACCACTACCCGGAGATCGGCTTCGAGGCCATCCAGGTCGATGAGCTCGCAATGTGGCTGGCGTGGTACCCGGGGGACCTCGATGTGATCGTCCTGCCGAATCTGTATGGCGACATCATCTCCGACCTCTGCGCCGGATTGATCGGAGGCCTCGGCCTGGCGCCGGGTATGAACGTCGGCAGGCACTATGCCGTATTCGAGCCGACCCACGGATCGGCGCCCGACATCGCAGGCCGAGGCGTGGTCAACCCCATCGCGATGATCCTTTCGGCGATGCTGATGCTTCGGCACCTCGGACGGGGCGACTCCGCTGCCAGGCTCGAGGGCGCAGTCGCAGGTGTTCTCGCCGAAGGCAAGGTGCGGACAACAGACCTGCGTCCCAGCGGCAAGCCGGCCACGACCGCCGAGATGACCGACGCGATCATCGAGGCGCTCGATGGCCGTTGACGCCGGTGCGCTCCGGCGAATAGACGAGTTCCGCCTCGGCATCCAGGAGAGGAGCTGCACCCGAAAAGAGAAGTTCAGGTGGGGCACGGCGCTGTTTCACGACCGACTAGCCCGCGTCTGGGACCTGAACTTCCTACGCGTCGAAGGCACTCCACCTGATATCGGAGCCCGAGCACTGGCAATCGAGGCGGACCGGCTTCAGGAACCGGCTGGTCTCGAACACAGGATGGTGAGCATCGAGGACGACCGGACGGGCGCGCGGCTGGCCCCGGAGCTCAGATCGATGGGGTGGTCGGCCGAGAGACTGGTGATCATGGTTCACCGGCGCACCCCCTATCGCGACGTCGACACCGCGCAAGTCCGGGAGATCGACGAGGACACGGCAAGCTCCGTCACCGAGGCGTTCACGCGCACCCAGCCGTACGGACGCGATGACACCACTGTGCGACAGATCATCGAGATGCGAAGGGTCATCGCCCGCGCGGTTCCCACCCGGCATTTCGGCGCTCTGGCAAACGGGGCGCCGGTGAGTTTCTGCGACCTCTACTCTCAAGACGGAATCGGCCAAATCGAAGACGTCGCAACCCTCGAGGCCTACCGGGGGCGCGGCCTCGCAACCGCGGTCGTCGCCAAGGCACTCGAAGAATCGGTGGCGTCGGGCAACAACCTCACCTTCCTCACCGCCGACGAGGAGGACTGGCCCAAGGACCTCTACGGCAAGCTTGGCTTCGACCCGGTCGCCTACAAGCACAGCGCACTCAAGCACCCGCCGGCCGCATCCCCTTAAACGCGGGTAGGCCCCGGTTTCCCGGGGCCAACCCCTCTGCTTGTTGTGCTCAGCTCTTAGAGGCCCGATTTCGTGAGGTAGTTGTCCTGCTGTGGAACCGGGAAGCCCTCACCAAACACCCTCACCGAGCGATAGTTGGCGTTGTAGGCCGTGTAGGCCTGGCCGCGCACGACCGAGGTCTCGATGTAGTCGCCGATGAAGAAACCACCAAGGAGCGGATCGGCCTCCGACTCGTTCGACAAGTGGGTGAGGCGCTGGCGTCCGAGGACGTTCCCAGACCTGCTCACCGTCGTCAGCTCCACGTCCTGCCGGTTGTGGAATACGGCGTCGAAGCGGTTGGTGAAGTAGGCGACCGCCACGTGACGGCTGTGGGCTCCGGCGGAGATCGTCGGGAAATAGCTGTCACCGCGTCCCCTCGACACCCTCGTTGGCCCTCTCCAGGACCGGCCGAAGTCGTCGCTGTAGGTGAACTTGATAACCGACTCCTCACAGGTGCTGTCGAGCAGGCGATACCTGCATGCGTCCCACACGGCGAAGACGCGCGGCCTGTCCCCGACCATTGTCACTTCGCTCTTCGGGTAGGTCGCAACGCGAAAGTCGTTCGCGTGCATGAAACCCCCGAACGGGATCGCCTTGGTTTCCCTGTGGATCACCCGTGTGGGGCCAAAGGTGGTGCTGCCGGGCTGGGCAACGCGCAGCTTGTGGGATGAACGTCTGCGGCGTCTGCTCGAGCTCTCCCCTGATCTCGGACCAGGTGATGTAGGTCCGCCCGTCGGGGCCGATGGTTACATCGGCGAATTGCACGTCCTCGTCGGCCCCGCTGATGAGGATCGGAGCCGTGCACGACTGGAGGGCGCCGTCGCAGCGCACGGCCTTGATGCTCGCCGAGGTGAATCCGAGCGGCGCATCGGGGTCGTTGACGAAATCTGCGAATGCCACCCATACGACGCGTCCGTCAGAACCGCTCTGACCGACGTCGAACCATTCCTTGTCGTAGAAGTTGGGCGGCGTGGTTTGGGCCACGGCGCGCCGGTTCGGCCAGCAGGACGGAGCCGAACCACCCGGGCACTGCGCAAGAGTGCGGACGTCGGTCTTGTAAACGCCGATCCCATTGGTCTCGCCGAGCGGGTCGGCCGGGTCGTAGTTGAGGCTCGCCGCGTACAGAGCGCAGTTCTTGGTCACCACGTCCACGGGGTCGCCGCCCGAGGGCACCGGTGCGCCGGCTATCCTGACCGGTGGGAGCAGGCCCTCGTTCCTCACCGTCTCGCCTCCGTCGGTCGACAGGTGCCATCCGGTAAAATTCTCCTGTGGGTCCAACAGCCCCCGATAGTCGTTGGTGCCGCTGAGCACGACCCCGGGATTCTCCGTGCAGACCGACACCGATTCTTCGTTCTGAGGCAAGCCGATCGCGTCGTGGTTGAATCTCTGGCCGAGCTGCCCGGCAGGCTGCGCCGCGCCAGCGGCAGTTCCCTCGATGGCCTCGCCCGCAGTCCGGAAGCGCTCCCTGAGGTCGCTCGGTGCAGCCTCCGGATGCGCCATCCAGTACCGGATCCCAACAGACTGAGACAACCGGTTGAAAAGCGGGTTCGGTTTCACGGGGCCTCTGTCCTTGGGCACACCGGCCGCCGGCACTGCGAGAAGGGTCGCAGACAAACCCGCAAGGACCAGACCTGCGATCTGAAGCTTCTTTCGACCTGTGATCACTGAAAGTCCCCCTTTCCTTTGGTGTCAAGTAATTGCGGTTGTTCGGCGCGTGTGGACCTGCAAGCGTGGCCGTCGCCTCAAATAGCTGATCTCCTGGTCTTGCGCCTCACCTCCTACGCGTTCGGGCTCAGCCCGCGTTAGTCACGAGCAGCCCGGTTAACCTATCTTCCCGGTGGCCCGGGGCACAAGAGCCGGAGCCGCGGCGCAAGCACTACCATCAACTCATGACCGAGATTCACACCGCACTGAGTGACGCGGCGCTCGACGTTCCGGCCGCGCTCGCGTCGGTATCCGGCCCGGACTGCGGTGGAATCGCCGTCTTCGTCGGCACCGTGCGCAACTCGGCGGCAGTCGCCGGTCAAGAATCCAAGTCGGTTGTGGGCTTGGATTACGAGGCGCATCCAACACTTGCGCCCGAGAGCCTCGAAGATATCGCACGGCGTGCTGCCGACCGGTGGGACGTGCGGCGCATCACGGCGATCCACCGCACGGGGGCCTGCGATCTCGGTGAACCCACCGTTGTGGTCTGCTGCGGAGCACCGCACCGGGGCGATGCTCTCGAGGCCTGCCGGTGGCTCATCGACGAGCTGAAGGCGACCGTGCCCATCTGGAAACGCGAGATCTACTCGGATGGCTCCTCCTGGGTGGGAGCCGGGGCTTGATGAAGGCCCTCGTCATAACCGGCGGCGCCCTGAGCCTCGAGGAGCGTCCCACACCGGAGCCCGCCACCGATCAGGTTCTGGTTGAGATTGCGGGGGCAGGCGTCAACCGCGCCGACCTCCTCCAGGTGAGGGGTGGCTATCCCGCTCCGGCGGGATGGCCGCCCGACGTGCCGGGCCTCGAGTTCTCAGGGGTCGTCGTCGCAAAGGGGCCCGGCTGCGGGTGGGCGGGAGAGGGGGACTTCGTCTTCGGCATCGCCGGCGGCGGCGCCCATGCCACGCATCTCCTGGTTCCGGAGCCACTGTGTGCCCGCGTCCCCGAAGGAATCGATCTCGTGACCGCCGGCGGCATTCCCGAGGTCTTCGTCACCGCGTTCGACGCCCTCGTGACCCAGGCGAATCTGGCCCCCGGCGAGCGCGTCCTGATACACGGAGTTGGCAGCGGGGTGGGAACCGCCGCAGTGCAGATCGTCCGTGCCATCGGGGCGACCTCGGTGGGAACGGCCCGGACCCCCCGCAAGCTCGAGCGCGCCCGCGAGCTCGGTCTCGGCGCCGGCGTGGTGGCCTCAGACGACATGGCCGGCGCCATCGGCGACGTGGACGTGGTGCTCGACCTCGTGGGCGGGGACTACCTCTCGGTCGACACCTCCGTCTGCCGCACGGGCGGGCGCATCCTCATCGTTGGCCTCTTGGCGGGTGCAGAGGCGCGTCTGGACATGGGGGCCGTGCTCCGCAAGCGCCTGACAATCATTGGCACAGTGCTCCGCAGCCGCCCCGAGCACGAGAAAGCCGCCGCTATGGCGGACTTCGCCCGTTCGATTGTCCCTCTATTGAACGACGGCAAACTGTCTCCGGTCACAGATCGAGTCGTGGCGCTCGACAAAGCGCAGGAAGCTTACGACTACGTGCGCTCGAACTCCACCTTCGGGAAGGTCGTGTTGTCGGCGAGGATCGGTTCATGAAGTTCACTCGCGTTAGGAGGCCGGATGGATCTGGGACTTGAAGGGAAGGTGGCGTGGGTGCAAGGTGCATCGTCTGGGCTGGGCCGCGCCACGGCATTGGCTCTCGCACGCGAGGGCGCCTCAGTGGCTTGTTCTGCCCGCTCGGTGGAGAGTCTCGAGGAGGCTGCGGCCGACATCGAAAGCGAGACCGGCGGGCACTGCGTCGCCGTCCCGTTGGACGTCTCTGACGCGGCTTCGATCTCGCCTGCCCACGACCAGGTAGTCAACTACCTGGGGCCGGTCGACATCCTTCTCTCGAACGCCGGCGGCCCGCCCCCCGGGCCTTTCGAGTCGCTTGATGACGAGCAGCTGCAAAGCGCATTCAGCCTGACGACCGCATCGGCGTGGCGGTCGACTAAGGTCGTCCTGCCGGCGATGCGCGACAAGGGCAGCGGATGCATCCTCTATTTGAC
>JALZIC010000045.1 GCA_030860455.1 Actinomycetota bacterium | reverse complement strand
GTGATGGGCGCATGCTCGGGCATCAGCCGGGCTGTGAAGCTTCCCTCCGAGGTCGAAAAAACCGCCTGTTGTGCCATGGTTGGATCCTCCGTTATCAGCTCTAGAGACCGGCCTATTGTCACCCGGTATTAGAGGGCCTGTGACCCCAGTTGTCATTCGGCGCGAGACGAGCCGACAGGTGGGCCGGCTTTTAACCGCTAACTAATACGACGCGCCGGGTGGGACACCCTAAGGCCCGCCCGGCGCTTCGTCGCGTCACCTACTGGAAAGTCTCCGAAAGTGCTCCACGATGTGCGGGGTGACGTCGACGGTTGAGGGCCGCGCCGGGGGTTGAGCGAGCGTTGAGAGGAACGGGATCATCGAATCCTGCGCGTGCAGCGACGCATGATCACCTCCGCCTCTATGATCGGCACCGCCGAGATCTTTGATGTCCCACGTTAGCTTGGGAGTGACGACGATGTCGCCGGCGCGGTCGAGATCGAGCACCGACTTGATGCGCCACATAGCAAGGGGATACTCAGGCGTGCGTATAGTTGCATCTTCGATCACACCGTCAACCACTCCGATTTCACCACTGATCTTCCAGCGGTTGCCGCGCTCGTCGATCACTCCACCGTCGGCCACACCTGCGAATCGCATCTCCCCCCGCTCGCTGCGTACGACATACTCCTCGCGGTCGCGCCACATGATTTGATCAAGCCCATTTACGTCGTGGAGTCTGTCGACGACGCGGGCCCATAGCTTGGTCTTGCGCTGAGAGTTCAAATAGACGAATCCGACGCGACCATTGCCCGCTGCGGCGACTTCACGATGTCCCAATGGCTCACGTCCATGGTGCGGCAACACCTGTTTGAAGTCATGGAAAACCTCGTGCAGATCGATGATGTGATCTTTGGCATCCGAGATCGGGCTCTGGGAATGATCGGCCGTGACGACGAAGCCGACCTCCTGAAGCGTTGCCTCCCACGAGCCATAGGTGCCGAGAACGTGAGCGATGTTCTTGTCCGCCTCCTCGAGGTTGTCTACTTGCGAAGCGGGCCCGTTCTGGTGTGAATGATGGTCGTTTTCGTGCAGGTAGAACAGGATCATGTCGGCGGCCCGCTTCTTCAGTAAATCCCGGGTAACGCAGGCGGCGTAGGAGTCGGCAGCTTTCATCCGTTTCACGGGCCCGCCTCTTCGCGTATGGAATTTCCCGCAAGCTTTGGATGGCCCGCTTACGACATCGGCTATGTAAAGCTCTTTGGGACCACGAACTGAATTGGGGAGGCCCTTCCGGAACAAGATTCGCTCGATGGGGTCGGGTCTCACTCGGTGCTCGTGCGGCCCTCTGAAGACCATGAAATTGATGGACGCCGAAACCAGTCCCATCCCGCCCAGCTGCTCGTGAATAGTCGCTACCTGGGGATTCAGGTGCTGGGCGTTCAGGGAGAGCAGCCAATTATGGATGACTTCGCTCTCACCCTCGATGATCGCCGACCGGGGGCTTTGTCCGTAGTTGACGAACCTACCCGCGCTCCGGTCGTACCAACACATCCCTGGGATGCCGTGGCGCGCCGGGACTTCTCCAGTGACCAGGGAGGCGGTTGCCGCTGGAGTGATCGTCGGAAAGACGGCCACCGAATCGCGCACGTACCTGCCGTTCTGCCGAAGGAAGTTCAACGCTGGGGCGCGTCCCGATGCGCACGCCTGCTCGAACGCCTCGCTGCCCATGCCGTCGATAACTGTGTAGACAACGCGCTGTTGTTTCATCGGTAGCCGGTTCTCCTCATGATTGCGTCCGCGCAACTGTGAGCTTAAGGGGGCGCCACACGATGCGCCAACCCCGGGTAGTGACGAACCAGTCCGTCTCGGTCGAACTCGATCTCGGCTTCGAAGGAGCCACTCTCGAACCCAAGCCACACAGATGCGTCGTCCTGACGGACCAAGCTGTAACGCTGCGGTGAAGGATGGACGGACAGGCCGGGGACAGACACCAGGGCGGCGACGATGTCGAACGGCCCACTGCCGCCTTGGTCGAGAATGCCACTGCGCAGGACCGGCATGGTGTTCGTCAGCGGGCTCCCCCCGAGATCGCAGTCTGCGGCGCCCTCGAACGAGGAAAGGGGACCGCCCGGAGGAGGAGCGTCGAGGTCGCCCTCGGACTTGGTCGTGCAACTCCACACACCGCCCGCGGACCTCTCGAGATAGAGAAATCGCCACCAGCCGGCGCCCGAGGCCTGGACCCGAAGCTGGGACGTTATCCAGCCGGCGGTCGTGCGGAGGCCGTAGTTGAGCCGGTAGGGGAGGGGCTCCGTCCGAATCGCCACGCCCTTTGCAATCAGGTGATCGGCGTGGAGGTTCACCTCGGCAAACTCCGCCCCGAAGCCCTCTGTCTGGGACCAGATGAGGTCGGTGACGCGCGTCGAGTCTTGCAGTTTGGCCTCTTCTCTATGGCCCTCCGGGAGACAATCCTCCTATGGATACCGCCACGGTGGAAGTCGCAGGACAGACCGCGCGTCTTCTGGACGTAGGGAGCGGCCCTGCTGTGGTCGTCCTTCACGGTTGGGGCGGCCGAATCGAGTCGATGGAGCCCATCGTCGCCTGTTTGAGACGTGACTTCCGGGTGCTTGCGCTCGATCTTCCCGGATTCGGGGAATCGCCGATTCCACAGTCGGTGTGGGGCACCCCCGACTATGCCGCCTGGGTGGGGGAGGTCGTCCGCAGCAGAGGCATCAGCCGGGCTCACTTCATAGGGCACTCCTTCGGCGGCAAGACCTCCCTTCAGATCGCCGGCACGCAGCCGGAGCTGGTCGAAAAGCTAGTGGCGGTCGGCGCCACCGGACTGAGAACGCCGCCCTCCGCCTCGGCGCGGGCCAAGCGAGCGCTGTCCAGGGCAGCCGGGGCGGCCGGTGAGCTCGGGCCACCCGGCCGCGTTTTCAAGCAGGCGGTCTTCAAACGGGTCGCCTCGCCCGACTACCGGGACGCGGGCGAGCTCCGTCCAATCTTCGTGAGGGTCGTGAACGAGGATCTGTCGGGTCTCCTGCCACAGATCCTGTCGCCGACGCTCCTGATCTGGGGAGCGCAGGAGGACGCGGTCCCGGTGGAACATGGGAAGAGGATGGCCGAGCTGATTCCCGACGCCGGGCTTGTGCTCTTCGAGGGCGCGGGCCACTTCGCCTATCTGGACGATCCCGGCCGTTTCTGCCGCGTGGTCCGTCACTTCTTCGGAGCGCCCTAGCCCATGGGCCGGCCCGACCCCTTCTTCGGCTACTCCTTCGCCTTGCGCACGATCCTGTTTGCGCTGATCCCGGCGTTTGCCCTGTGGCAGCTCATCCGGCTGCGGCGCGCGCTGCACGTCTTTCAGCTCGAGGGCTACAAGCGGGGGCGTTTTCTTGCCTGGTGCCGAGGGAACCCCCGCCGCGCCACGTTCCTTTCGGCAACACCGGCCAAGAAGGCCCTGGTCATGACCGGCCGGGCACGCCGGCTGCTCGTAGTGGCGGAGGTGCTGTCGATTACGGGGGTACTGCTGCCCCCCGCCGCCGTCCACCTGATCGCCGGAGCGCCGTGGGACATCCTCACTTGGGTTTTCGCCACGGCCGGGATGATCGCAGGCGCGCCGGGCGTGCTGGTGGCGGCCGATTGGTTGCTGGCACCGGTGCAGGGTGCGATCAATCGCCGCTACGAGGCCTCGGCGCGCCGGACGCTCGGTGAGGTCGCCCCCGTGGTTGTGGGGGTGACGGGGTCGTTCGGCAAGACCTCGACCAAGTTCGCCATCGAGCGCCTCGTCGGTCCCCCGGAGACCGTCCTCGCAACTCCCGGTTCCTTCAACACCCCGCTCGGGATCTGCCGGACGATCAACGAAAGCCTTCGGCCACAGCACCGTTTCTTCGTGGTCGAGATGGGCGCCTACCGAGAGGGGGAGATCGCCCAGCTGTGCCGGTTCGCAGGCCCGCGCATCGGCGTCCTCACCGCGATCGGTCCCGCCCATCTCGAGCGTTTCGGATCGATGGAGGCGATCCGGCGGGCAAAGTACGAGATCGTCCGGTGCCTGCCTCCCGACGGGGTGGCGGTCATGAACGTGGACGACCCCGAGGTGCGGGCTCTCGCAGACGCCACCGAGGGGGTCAAGGTGGTTCGTTACGGGTTGGATGGGTCGGCCCGCCCGGACGTGACCGCCCACAGCGTGGAGGTGACGGTGGACGGCACGGTTTTCACGGTGGGCGCCGGTGGGGCCGAGCTGCGGGCCCGGACCCGGCTGCTCGGCGCCCACGCCCTCGGCCACATCCTCGCAGCGGTGGCCGTCGCCCGCGCCACAGGCCGGCCCCTGCGCGAGCTGGACGGACCCATCCAGTCGCTGCCGGCGGTCGAGCACCGGCTTCAGATGATCGACGGGGCCGGCGGCGTCAAGGTGATCGACGACGCCTACAACTCCAACCCTGAGGGTGCCGCCGCAGCGCTCGAGGTGCTCGGGGCGATGCCTGGGGCCAGAAAGCTCGTGGTGACACCCGGAATCGTCGAGCTCGGCCCCCTCCAGCGCGAGGCCAATGAGCTCTTCGGCGAGCGTGCCGCGAGGGTGGCCGACACCGTGATAGTCGTGGCAAGCCTGAACCGCGACGCGATCCTGTCGGGGGCCCGCCGGGTGAACGGGCCGGCGGAGCTGATCGCAGTCTCTTCGCTCGCCGAGGCGACCGAAGAGCTCGGGCGTCTCCTCGGGCCCGGCGATGTCGTTCTGTTCGAAAACGACCTCCCCGACCAGCTCGAGGGCTGAACTGCGCCGAGTGGGTGAGAGATGTGAATAGTTCATACTCACCACCCACTCGGGCCGGGGCCCGAGAGACGGCGAATGTCGCAACCTCCCCGTACACTCGGCTTCGATGACCAAGCTAACCGTGGGAGTTGTCTTCGGGGGGCGTTCGGTCGAGCACGACGTCTCGATCGTCACCGCCCACCAGGCAATGGCCGCCCTCCGACCGAACTTCGAGGTCGTCCCGATCTACGTGACCAGGGAGGGGAGATGGCTGACCTCCCCGGGTCTGGACGATCTCGAAGTGCACCGTGCCGGGCGCGCCTCCGAGGTCGGCGAGGACACCTTCATCCCGACTCTGCTTGGCTTCCGGGGCCTGTTCGTGCCCGGGGGCCGCCTCAAGGGCACGAAAAAGATTCCGCTCGACGTGGTTCTGCCGGCCATCCACGGCACCTTCGGCGAGGACGGGACCCTGCAGGGGCTGCTCGAGCTGGCCGACATCCCCTACGCCGGGGCCGGGGTAGTTGGCTCGGCCGTGGGGATGGACAAGGCCGTGATGAAGGGTGTGTTCAAGGAGGCCGGTCTCCCGGTCGTTCCCCACGTCGTGGTCGAGGTTTCGATGCTCGCCCGGGACGAGACGTCAGCGCTCGACGCCATCGCCCGGGGGGTCGGCTATCCGGCGTTCGTGAAGCCGGCGCGCGCCGGCTCCAGCGTCGGCATCGCAATAGCGCGCGATGAGGCATCGTTGCGGACGGCCCTGGATGTGGCGCGCCGTTACGACCGTCGCATCGTGATCGAGCAGGCGATGGAGGACTGCTCGGAGATCAACTGCTCGGTCCTCGGGGGCCCCGGGATGGAATCGAAGGCCTCGGTGTGCGAGCAGCCGGTCGCTTGGGAGGAGTTTCTTTCCTTCTCCGACAAGTATCTCCGGGGCGGCAAGGGCTCAGGGGGCAAAGGGGCCGGGATGGCCTCCCTCGAACGGCGCATACCCGCTCCCATCTCGGAGGCCCTCACCAAAGAGGTTCAACGCAATGCCATCGTGGCCTTCGAGGCGGTGGACGCCGCCGGGGTGGCGCGCGTGGACCTGTTCGTCAATGAGGCAACGGACGAGACCTGGGTCATGGAGATCAACACGATTCCGGGCTCGTTCTCGTTCTATCTATGGGAAGCGTCGGGGGTCGGCTTCCCCGATCTGTTGCGGTCCGTCATCGACATCGCCATCGAGTCGCACGCCCGCAGGTCCGAGCTCATGTACACCTTCGACTCAGAGGTGCTGGCGGGGGCAAAAGGCGGCAAGGCCGGTGGCTGAGCCCACGGCGGTGAATCTCACTTCGGCCGACAGGGACCGCTTCGTCGAAGATGCTTCGCCCCTGCTCGATCCGTTGTACTCGGCTGCGCTGCGAATGACCCGAAATCCGGCCGACGCCGAGGACCTGGTGCAGGACACCATGTTGCGCGCCTATCGCTCGTTCGACCGCTTCGAGCCTGGCACCAACCTGAAGGCGTGGCTGTTTCGCATCATGACGAACGCCTACATAAACATCTACCGAAAGCGTCAGAGGGAGCCCCAGCAGATCTCCCAGGAAGAGGTCGAGGATTTCGATCTCTACCAAGAGCTGAAGAGCCACGATCCGCAGTGGGAGGCGACCCCTGAGAACATCGTGCTCGACCGGCTCCTCGATGCCGACATCGTCTCGGCGATCGAAGACCTGCCGGAGCAGTTCCGGCTCGCCGTGATCCTGTCCGATGTCGAGGGTTTCACCTACGCCGAGATGGCCGAAATCATGGACGTTCCGATGGGAACCGTAATGTCGAGGCTCCATCGGGGAAGAAAGGCGCTCCAGAAGAGGTTGTTGCAGTTAGCCCGGGAACGGGGGATCGTCAAAGACGGATCGAAGCAGCACCCGACGGATTAGGGAGCCAAACGGTGGGGACAGGTCGCAGGCCCCGGTGAAAGAGCACTGTAAGCGCATCCTTCAAGAGGCCTACCTTTTTATGGATCGCGAGCAACTCTCTCCCACCGAGCGGGTCCATATCCAGCAACATCTGGAGGAGTGCAGGCCCTGCTACGAGCGCTACGGCCTCGAGGCACAGGCTACGGCGCTGATTTCCCGATTGCGGGGCTGCGATCCGTGCCCTGACAAGCTGAGATCCCAGATCGGCGACCTCCTCCGCAACATCTAGCCCCCTCACGGCTCCGACGACCGGGCTTGGATGAACAGGGTTGTCGGCACTTTGATCTCCCCTTTGACTGAACCCTTTCTTAGCTCGGATACAGTGGGCAAGCGGGTGGACAGAAGCGGTGATGAAAAAGGTGAGGCTATGGCGCGGACAAATCTTCACGAGCTGGCGTATCGCTTGCTCGAAAAACTTAACCATGTGGCATTGGATGGCACCTTTGACGGTAAGTTGCGCGAGGTGGCCGCCGACGCAGGACTCAACTCCGTGCGCAGCGCCGAAGCGGTCAAGCTTCTCGAGAGCCTCGGCCGCATCGAGGTCTTGCAACGAGGCAGGCGCGGGCGCAACACCATCATTGCAATTCGATCGACCGAGCCGATCACGATCCAGGACGCCGAATCGATGCTGCCGAGCAGAACGAGCCGTCGCAGCACCCGGCTCACCTACGACGATCTCGGGCAGGCGGTGGTCGAACGCCTCATGTCCCTTGCCCGCGACGATGCCTTGCGCACGGCTCAGGTAGAGGTGTTCGCAGCCGAGAGCAGCCAGAACGGAGCCAGGGTCAAAGAGCTCGAGTCCGCTCTCGAACATGCTGCTGAACGCGAAACCGATCTACGCATCAAGCTCAAGGCGGCCGAGGAGGCGCTCGAACGGGCCGAGGAGAACTTGAGAAGAGCCTTTGGACCGGCGCACTCGTCCGAGAATCGGCCCCGGTCATTGGAAGACGACGACACCCGGGCAGTGCTGGACATTCTGCGCTCGGGCCGCTCTTAGGGTTCGGTGCCGAAGAGGCGGTCTCCGAAGTCTCCCAATCCCGGCACGATGTAGGCGTTGACGTCTAGACCATGGTCGATAGCGGCAGTGTAGACGGCGACGTCTGGGTGGGCCGAGTGCAGCTTTGCGACCCCTTCCGGAGCCGCGACCACGGCTACCATCCTGATCCACGGCGCGCCGGCGGATTTGATTTGCTCGACTGCGGCTGAGGCCGAGCCCCCCGTCGCGAGCATCGGATCGAGCACGAAAGTGTAGGCGTCCTCCATACGAGGGAGGTTCACGTAGTACTCGGAAGGCTTGAACGTCGCCTCGTCCCGTTGTAGGCCGAGGTAACCGACCCGCACGGCAGGAAACAAGTCGACTACCGCATCGAGCATGCCGAGCCCGGCTCGCAGGATCGGCACCGTGACGATCGGCTTGTCGAGCAGCATGCCCTCGGCACGTCCAAGGGGGGTCTCGACCGACCCTGCGTGGGTGGGCAGGTCCCGAGCGGCCTCGAGCATCAGCACGACCGTCAGCCGTTTCGTGATGGCACGAAATCGCGCCGGTTCGGTGCTCGTGTCGCGCAGCGCCAGTAGGAGGTGCTGGGCGAGTGGATGATCCACGACTGTGACGCTCACGAGTATGCAGGATAGTTGCTCGGCAGGCGGAATGAGCGCCCAGCTTCACCGAAGCAGTCGCGGGAGGCGTTACGTCACGAGCACTAGAGCGGGCGGCGTCCCGCGAGACCGTCTTCGGGGAAATGCCAGTGGGCAACCTCGACCTCTCCGAGGCGCCAGCACAACCACGCGTCGCGCCCTTCCATAGTTGCCGGAAAGTCCACGAGACCGGTTGATGCGTCCCGGAGCTCGACCTCCCAGCCTTGCAGACGTTCGATCAGCTCGTCGACCCGCGCAAGCGTGCGGGACCATCGGTCGCGTTCCGACGAGCCGCCGTTGGACGCTGCCGCTTGCACGAGGTTGAGGCGGATCTTGGTCGCGGCCTCGAGCTTGTCGCGCAGCTCGACGAGGGTGGGAGCGAGATAGGGAAGCAGGGCGTTTGCCTCCTCGACCGTGTACTTCTTCGAGGTCACAGTTCGCCGAGCCCCTGGAGGAAGCGCTCGGCCACCGGTCCCCCGGTCCGGCGGGCCTCCTGGATCGCCCCGTCGCGGTCG
>JALZIC010000044.1 GCA_030860455.1 Actinomycetota bacterium | reverse complement strand
GGAGCCACAGCGCAGTGACCGAGCTGTGGCTCCGGTTCATTTCCGGTCCCGACGTCGAAGCCCTCGGCATCACCCGTGGTGCCATCTTTGGCGCGGTCGAGGCCGCAGTGCTGGCGCAGGGTGAAGGAAAGGTGGTGCTCGAGCCCCGGGTCCACCTGGTACCCGACAACGCGGGGGCCGGCCACTTCAACGTCCTGCGCGCCCATCTCGGGCCGCAGAACGTCAGCGGCGTCAAAGTCGTGGGCGACTTCGTCGACAACTACCGCAAAGGACTTCCCAGCGAGCTCGCGCTGGTGACCCTCTACGATCCGGCCAACGGCGCTCCCCTCGCCATCATCGACGCTTCCACCATCACCGACGCCCGGACCGGAGCTCTCACCGCGCTCGGCGCGCGGTACCTTGCTCGCCGGGACAGCAAAGTCCTGGGGCACATCGGAGCACGGGGAACGGCATGGTGGAACATAGCGATGCTCGATGATCTGTTCGACTTCGACGAGATACGCGTCACAAGCCGGCGTGCCGAGTCGCGCGAAGGTTTCGCGAGCCGTCTCGGCGCGCACCTCGGCAAACCGATCAAGGCGGTTGCAACGAGTGAAGAGGCTCTCGTGGGGGCCGACATCATGGTCGAGGCCACGCGCCTCATGGAGCCGCAGATCCTGCTGCAGACGGGCTGGGTCGCTCCGGGTGTCCTCGTCGTCCCCTACGGAACGGTCAGCGCAGTCGAGCTGTCTCTCACCGAGGTGATGGACAAGATCGTGGTGGACGACTGGGGGCAAGCGACTGCGGGACCGTTCGGCTCCCTCCGGCGTCACGTCGACACCGGGCGGTTGACCGCCGCCACGCTGCACGCCGAACTGGGCGACATCGTTGCCGGCAAGAAGCCGGGGCGCGAAAGCGGTGCCGAAAGGACACTTTTCTGGCACAGGGGCCTGGCCACCACCGACGTCGCCGTCGCACACATGATCTTGCGGCGCGCCGAGCAGGCCGGCGTCGGCACCGTTCTTCGGTACCGGTAAGCATTCCGTCGGCGCTCGCGTCGGAGAGTTTCCGGTTAAGGGGGTGCCGGCTGAGGTATTTTCGGAGAAGCAAGCCGGGCAGGCCGGCGAAGAGTCTCCAAGGGAACGAAGGCCAGAAGACAGATCACATGCGGCAAGAAAGATATCTTCAGCATCGCCCACGTAACCGCATGGAAGGCCACGGCCAGCCCAAGGTAGATGCGCCCCAGTCTGCCCCGATTCAGGAGAAGGGGTGAGCCGAGCTCGAACGCCACCAGCGCGTACTGGCCGGCGCGCAACAGCGTGGGAAAGTCTCTCATTACATCTCCGGCCCACGTGCCGCGTCGCAGCACAGCGCGTAGCAGAGTAGCTCCGTTCAGCCATTCGATTCCTCCGTAACGCAGCTTCGCGAACGCAGCCAAGAAGTAGGTCAGGACTACGGCGACCTGAATGCAGCGTATGGCCCAGCCCGCGGCGTCGCTCAACGTCGCCTCTCGCCTGGCCTCCCCCACGGTTGGCAGCACGGCCAGCGCCACCAGGAACGCCACCCGATCGTGGTTGACCTTGCCGTAGGAAAACGCGATCAGCATCCACTCGAGATAGAGAAGAAAGACGATCGATCCCGTCAACCGAGGTCTCCGCCCGGTCATGGCCACACCGGCGCCAACCACGAGGGCGACCTTCATGCCAATGACGAGCCATGGCCCTGGTGCCGGCAAAGCGAAGACCCGTGCCAGCCACAGGGGCCGATAGAGCTCGGGGGAGACGGACCCATGCATGGACACCCACGAAGTCGTCACCAGAACATCGACCAAGACGAAGCCGTAAAGGAAGATGCGCAGCCAGAAGATCCGCGCGATCGGCAGCGGCTTGAACCACCAGTCGAGCAATCGATCCAAGCGCGAGCTCAACTTCGGGGGAGGCGCCCGGTCACTCATCCCGTCGCCAGATCAGCGCGGTGCGCGAAGTGGGGTCCCCCACCGTTGCGCCGCCTTCCAGGCGGTGAACAACGTACACGATGCGCAGCTCTTCCACCGGCGGTTTGCCGGGGTGCAGTCGTCTGTAACCCGACGCCAGGTGAGGAAGGATCTCTTCTCCATAGAAGACGAGCTGAGTTTGAAGCTCCGCTCGGCGCATCCCCACTTCTGCGATTCTGAGTATCCTCCTTTCGGCGTCTCCGATCACTCCTTCGAGTCTTAGAGACGATGTCTGCCCGGTGGGTTTCGTGGTCACCGCATACATGCGGAAGGGCCCGAAGGGAAAGTGATCGTCCTGGCCGGCGGCCGAACCGGCGACAAGGGCCACGACGACGACAGCTGTGGCCACGACACGCAGACGCCGAGACCGCCTCGTCAGCATCGCCCAAGCATAGGTGCTTGGATCGTGCCTACGCCATGTGGGCGGCGGCCCCAGCCCCTGTCTCGTGCTCTGACATCGAAGTAGGTAGCCGGATCGGTAGACCAGCCTTGGCCCACGCCATGAAACCTCCATCCAGGTCTGTGGCATCCGGAAAGCCCATGTCCTGAAGCGCTGCTGCTGCGAGGCTCGAGGTATATCCCTCTACACAGAAGACGATGATATGACGCTCATAACTCGTCGCCTCTGGGATGCGCGCGTCGCAAGTCGGATCGAGTCGCCATTCGAGATGGTTGCGCGAGACTATGAGCGCGCCGGGTATGGCTCCCTGTGCAAGGCGCTCCTCTAACAAGCGGATGTCAACCAGAAGTGCGCCGGCTTCCGCCGCTGCAAAAGCCTCGCGCGGCGTGAGGCGATGTAGTCGCTCGCGCGCTTCACGGAGAAGTTGATCGGCCGTCTTCACTCGCGCCCGGTCACGTAGCACTGGTGCCACCGCCGACGAGGAGGCTGGGTTCGGGACCGTCGACCTCGAGTGTGTGGTCGAGCTCGAGGCGCTCATCAATCGTGCGCCGGTAAAAGCTCATCTTTGTCAGCGGAGGCGAATAGGCGTGCAAGCTGGTTGCAAATCCCGGGCCTTCATTGACCAAATTGTGGACGTAAGACGGCTCGAATGCACGGCTCCCGCCGCGCCGGTGCCGGTCACGCAGCATTGGGCCTTGCCGGCGACGGTCGCTGTGATACTCGACCAGCGCTCCCTCTGCGACGTAGAACGCGCCCGAGGCGCCCCCGTGGTCGTGGATCTGGGTGTCTTGGGCCGCCTCCCACCCCAACAACCAGACTTCGAAGCCGTCGGTTCTGTGCAGACGCCTGTACCAGCGTTCCGAGGGGATGTGCTGTACGAGGGGGCGCCACAGCTCATGGGCGTCGGCGAGGCTCCTGACGAGCCCGGTTAACTCATTCCCCGAGAGCCGTTGTGGCTTCAAATCCAGGGCCTGCACCAGGGCCGCGATTGCCTCCGGCGGTGCCGCTTCTGCGGTACGCATGTCAGACCTCCTACCTCTCTCAGGAGATCTCGTACCGACCACCAACCGGCGATGATCAGAGCCAGACGCGACCTCCTGGGCCTAACCGCCGTCCGGCCGATGCGCCATTGTGCACCGAGCCGCCCGAGCGATTCGTCGTCCGACCGGTCCCTCACCCCCCACATGGAAGTTGGGGCCCGGCTTGATCACCCTACACCTGGTGCTCCTTTAGGACACCCATCCCCCGATCGAGCGGGCTGGTTAGGATGACCGGCCATGGAGGTGACCAGGGATCAGCGTGCAGCTCTCGGCGAGGCCGTTATGAAGCTCGAACGCGATTTCTACGGAAGGGGCCCCAGCTCCGTGCGCGTCTCGGTCAGCGACAGCGCCCCATTCGTGATCACCGTGTTGTCGGTCGACAGTCTTACCGTCGCCGACAAGACCTTGACGGAACGCGATCACGTCGCTGCCGTCGTGTCGCATCACCAGGCGATCCACAACGCCACCGCAGAAGACTTCGTAACCCAGTTCGAAGCGATACTGGGGTGGCGACCCGATGCCTACCTCGCTCAGGTGGACCCACAAAACGGTTACGCGGTGAGGGTGTTCGTCCGAACGGACGAAGGTTGAGACCCCGAACGAGACCTAGAAGTCTCGTTCCACGAAGGTGAGCTCGAGCCCCCCTAGCCAGGCCGCTGCTCGGTTGTAGAGGAAGCCCAGGAACACGGTGGCAAGCGACCCCAAGAGGGCCAGGATGCCACCTATAAGGGTTGCCCATCGTTCGGCTCCCGCCAGCGTGATGTCAAGCTTCAGGTCCAGCACGCCTTCGTTGGCGGCCGCCTTCTCGATCTGGCGGAAGATCCCGAGGCCGTCGAGGAAGCCGTAAACGACGGCGACGAAGCACAGCCACAGCACGAACATACAGGTCCAGTAGAAGAGCGAAACCTTGAGAACGCTGAAGAGATCGACATGGCTGACCGTGCGCCTCACCCGGCGCATCTCCGGTTGGGCGCGATGGGTAGCTCGGCGGCGAAGCAGGGGGGCCTCCGCCCCGTCGCCCTCCAGGGGGCGCAGCTCGGGGCTCCGCGGCACGACGTCGGTCCGCTCGGCGTACGCGCCGCTTGGCTGGGAGGAGCGGGCGGCCGGTTCCCGGAGCTCTTGAGTCGGCTGTTCCCCCGGCTCCTCCGCCACCCACTCTTGCTCTTCCACGGCGGTGGCGGGGTCGGCGAACCTTTCGGTCCTGTTCTCTTTCGAGACCAACCAACTCTCCTCTGTCAGGCTCTGTCCAACCGCCAAGTATGAGCGAAAGCCCGCCAAGTTGCTAACACCGATCCCACCCAACGGGTCATGGAGGGCCGTCCTGGGTGGGGAGCTCGCCCTGACCGTTCTCTTTCTCGCCTACCACGGGGGCCACGGCGGACAGTCGGGTGCCTTCGTCAAGGCTCATCACGCGGACACCCGTCGCCGGCCGTCCTTGACGAGAGATGGACCCGGCACGCATCCGAATCGCTACCCCATCGCTCGAGATGATGAAGACCTCGTCGTCGGGACCGACCTGGGAGGCGCCCACCACTGCCCCGCGACTCTTGGTTGTCTTCGCTGCAATGACTCCCTTGCCACCACGTCCCTTCCTCGGAAAGGACGACAGCTTCATCCTCTTTCCGTAACCGAGCTCGGTCACGAGGAGGATCTCGTCGCCTTCGTCAACGACGCAGCAGGACACCACTTCATCGTCATCGTCCAAACGGACCCCTATGACTCCTGTCGCGGTCCTGCCCATAGGTCTGACGGTGCTCTCGGCGAACCGGATCGCTTTGCCTTTTCTGGTAATGAGCAATACGTCGCTGTTTCCGGTGGTCGGATGGACATGGACGACTTCATCACCCTCTTTTAGGTTGAGGGCGATAATTCCTTCCTTGCGCGAGGAGTCGTATTCGCGAAAGACCGACTTCTTGACCATTCCCCGCTTGGTGGCAATCAAGAGAAACCTATATGTCTCGTAGTCGCGCGTGTCGATGACGGCGGCTACCTTGTCCTCCGGCCGAGTCGCGACTACGTTCACCACTGCCGTTCCCCGCGCCGTGCGATCTCGCTTGGGGATCTCGTGGGCCTTGAGCCGGTGAACCCGGCCACTGCTGGAGAAAAGCAGCAGGTAGGCGTGAGCTGTGGTCATCACCAGGTGCTGGACGATGTCGCCTTCTTTGAGCCCAGTGCCTCGGACTCCTCGTCCTCCACGCCCCTGGCGCCGGTAGGTATCCAAGGCAACGCTCTTGATGTAGCCACCGCGCGTCACGGAGATCACCAGGTCCTCATCGGCGATTAGGTCTTCGATATCGAACTCGCCCTCGTCCGGTATCAGCTTGGTCCGGCGCGGGTCTGCGAACTTCTTCTTGAGCGCTTTCAGCTCGTCTGCGATTATCGTGCGCACTCTAACCGGGTCCTCGAGGATGGCTCGGAGCTCGGCAATTGTCTGGAGAAGCTCTTCACGCTCTGCTCTGATCTTTTCCTGTTCGAGCCCGGTGAGACGCCTCAGGGGCATGTCGAGGATATGTTGAGCCTGCGTCTCGCTGAGGGCGAACCGCTCCATCAGCGCGGTGCGGGCGACCCCGGCATCTGGCGCCGCTCGTATCAGCGCAACTATTTCGTCGATGTGATCCAGGGCGATAATGAGTCCCTCGACAATGTGGAGGCGTTGCTCGGCTTTGTCGAGCCGGAATCTCGTTCGCCGCACGATGACTTCGATCTGATGGCCGATGTAGTGCTCGATCACCTCGCCGAGGTTGAGCGTGCGCGGCACACCGTCCACCAGCGCCAGGATGTTCACATTGAAGTTCTCTTGCATTTGGGTCCGCTTGTAGAGCGAGTTGAGCACCACCTGAGGCACAGCGGTTCGCTTGAGCTCGATGACCAGTCGCATCCCGTCCCGTGATGACTCCTCGCGGAGGTCGGAAATACCCTCCAACCTCCCCTCCTTGGCATTCACAAGCTCAGCTATCTTGATCGTTAGCCGCGCTTTGTTCACCTGATAGGGCAGCTCCGTCACCACGATGCGGGGAGCGCCGCGCGGTCCCTCCTCGATCTCGCATACGGCCCGCATCTTGATCGATCCTCGTCCTGTCGTGTAGGCGTCGAGAATCCCCGATCTCCCGAGGATCAGGCCCCCCGTGGGAAAGTCGGGGCCCTTTATGTGCTTGAGAGCAAGCTTGAGCATCTTGTCCCGGTCCTGCGCCGCTTCAGTGTCGCCGAGGATCTCGACGATCGCATCGATCACCTCTCCCAAATTGTGTGGAGGGACGTTCGTGGCCATTCCCACGGCGATGCCAATCGAACCGTTGACGAGGAGGTTCGGGAATCGCGCCGGGAGCACCGACGGCTCCTGCGCGTCCCCGTCGTAGTTCGGCTTGAAGTCGACCGTGTTCTCGCCTATATCCCGCAGCAGCTCCATCGCGATACCGGAAAGCCGGGATTCCGTATAGCGCATCGCCGCCGGAGGGTCACCGTCAACAGACCCGAAGTTCCCTTGTCCATCGATCAGCGGGTAGCGCGTCGAGAAGTCCTGAGCGAGCCGGGCCAACGCGTCGTAGATCGCCTGATCTCCGTGCGGGTGGTAGGTCTTCATCACTTCGCCGACGAGGGCGGCACACTTGCGCCGGCGCTGGTCGGACCGCAACCCCGCCTGCAGCGCCGCATAAAGGATCCTGCGTGCGACCGGCTTGAGGCCATCGCGCACATCTGGCAGAGCGCGGCTCACGATGACCGACATTGCGTACTCGAGGAAGGACGTCTGAACTTCCTCTTCGAGGCTTATGTCTTCGATCCCCCGCTCGGGGGGGTTTCCATCACCGGCGAGGTCGCCTTGAAACGGAGGTCTGTCGGCCATTTATCTCTCTAGATGTCCAGGAAGCGGATGTCTTTGGCGTTTCGCTGGATGAAGGACTTGCGGGCCTCGACGTCCTCTCCCATCAGCGTCGAGAAGATCTCCTCTGCAAGCGCCGCGTCCTCCATCGTGACACGCAACAATGTTCGCTTCTCAGGATCGAGCGTGGTGTCCCATAATTGAACGTCGTTCATCTCCCCAAGTCCCTTGAAGCGTTGAGGCTCGATGCGGATCCCATTGCTTTTCTGACGGAACGCCTCCAGTTCGGCGTCGTTCTTGAAATGATGCGCCTCGCCCTTGTAGTCCAACCGGTAAAGGGGAGGTTGGGCGACGTAGACGTACCCTGCATCGATCAACTCTGGCATGTAGCGGTAGAAGAACGTAAGCAGGAGCGTCTTGATGTGCGAGCCATCTACGTCTGCGTCCGCCAGCGACAGTATTTTGTGATAGCGGCACTTGGTGATGTCGAACTCGTCCCCGATTCCGGTTCCCACCGCAGTGATAATCGCCTGAATCTCTTTGTTCTCGAGGATCTTGGCGAGCCGTGCACGTTCGACGTTCAAGATCTTTCCGCGCAAGGGGAGGACGGCCTGAAATCTGCGCTCGCGAGCGCTCTTTGCGGTGCCGCCCGCCGAGTTGCCCTCGACGATAAGTAGCTCCGCCTCTTTGGGATCCCGTGTTTGACAATCCGCAAGCTTTCCCGGGAGCGTTGTCGACTCGAGCAGCGATTTGCGCCGTACCAGTTCACGGGCCTTGCGCGCTTCCAGCCGAGCCCGTTGCGATGCAATCGCCTTGTTACAGATCGCCCGTGCTTCACTCGGGTGTTCCTCCATGAACTCTGCAAAGCGCTGGTTCATAGAGGTTTCCACAAATGAGCGGATCTCTGTGTTGCCCAGCTTGGTTTTGGTTTGGCCTTCGAACTGTGGGTTCTGCAACTTCACCGACACGATCGCCGTCAGGCCCTCGCGGCAATCTTCACCGACCAACGGGTCGTCCTTCTCTTTGAGGATTCCTTTTGAGCGCGCGTACGCTGTGATCACGCGGGTCAGGGAACGACGGAAGCCCTCTTCGTGCATCCCGCCTTCGTGGGTATTGATGTTGTTTGCAAACGTAAATACGGATTCCGTATAGCCCGTTGTCCACTGCATAGCCACTTCGACCTCGTGCTGGCTTCCCTTTGCCTCGAAGTAGACCGTGCGCTTGTTGATGGGATCGCGCGAGGAGTTGAGGTGCTTTACGAAGTCGATGATCCCGCCGGTGTAACGGAACTGCTCCTCTTCGGCCGGCTCCACGCGCCGGTCGGCCAAACGGATTTCGAGGCCTCGGTTCAGGAATGCCATTTCCCTCAACCGTTGTACGAGGGTGTCGAATTTGAACTCTCGCTCGTCGGTGAAAATCTCGGGATCGGGCCAGAACGCCACTGTTGTCCCGGTTCGTTTTACCGGCTTGCCCGGCGCCAGCGGCGCCGCCGGGCGGCCCCTCGCATACTCCTGGTGCCAACGCTTTCCGTCGCGCGCCACCTCGATCACCAGGCGTTCGGACAGAGCGTTCACCACCGATACCCCGACTCCGTGGAGGCCTCCAGAGACCTGATACCCCTTGCCACCGAACTTTCCGCCGGCGTGCAGCGTGGTGAGCACGACTTCGACTGCCGACTTGCGCTGTCCGGGAGGTGCGTCGACGGGGATGCCGCGTCCGTTGTCCGCCACGCGACAGCCCCCGTCGGCCAGTAACTCAACAATGATCCGGTCGCAATACCCGGCCATCGCTTCATCTACCGCGTTGTCGACCACCTCGTAAACGAGATGGTGCAGTCCCCGGCTCCCGGTCGACCCGATGTACATGCCGGGCCGCTGGCGGACCGGTTCGAGCCCCTTGAGTACGGTAATGTCCTGGCCGGTGTACGTAGGCCGTTTGGGTGAATCTGTACCTCTGTCGGGTGACGTCGCCGAAGGGGATCTAGGAGTTGTACTCATCCTCTGCTTGCTGTAGTCGCAAGCGGGGAAACGGCGCGCCGATTGCGACGCGATATGCCTGGGTTCATGGAACCAATACTACCATTTGGGGGCCGTTTTCCCCGGTCAACCGGACGCTGCTCACGTCGGGCCCTGGGCGCGTCGTCCTCTCAGCCGCCATGCCCGCCGCGCCCGTTCCAGAGCCCCGGCCGGGTCGTCGCTGGGGGCCCTGCTCCCCGAGCTACGGCTGTCCGCGCTTCCCCTATCGCTCACGGGCACGACCGGAGTACGAGCTTCCGTCTCGCCGGGCCCCCACCATACGCGCACCTCTTTTACAGCCACCGCGCCTACTTCTTCGTTGGCCCGCCGTTGTATCTCCGAGGCGAGGTATGAGATTTCAGTCGCCCATACCGGCGAATCCGCCTTCACTCTCAACACACCTTCCCGAAGGGAGCTTGGTTTTGCGTGTGCGGCCACGCCGTCGCCCACGATGCGTTGCCAGCGGGAGAAGATGGCCCCCGTCTCGACAGCAGCCTCAATCCCGAGACGCCGGCCCTCGGACCTCAGTACGTCTCTGAATCGAATTGGATCTCTATCCATGTTGTATTCGGCCCCCGGAGATCTCGAGCACGCGATCGGGTACGAGATCTCCGGCTCCGCCGGGCTCGGCGGAGCTCAGGATTGTTTGTCCCATATCGCGAACCGTGGCATCGAGCCATTCGCGACGAGACGCGTCCAGTTCGGAAAACACATCGTCGAGCAGCAACACCGGGGCCACACCCAAGACCTCGGTCAGTAGATCGTGCTCTCCCAACTTGAGCGCAAGCGCCGAAGTTCGCTGGTCTCCCTGCGAAGCGTAAACGCGCGCGTCCAGCGCTCCCTCGCCGTTCTTTGTGGTTAGCGTGACCATGAGGTCGTCGCGCTGAGGGCCCATCAAAGACATGCCTCGCTCGAGCTCGCGCTGGTGCACGGACGACAGTGCAGTCGTCAACTCCACTCGCAGATCGCTCTCGGAGCGGGATTTCGTAGCGGGGTCTGTGGCCAGCCAGTCGCTCACATATGACATCTCGAAGCAACCTCCTCCGGCGATCGCCTCGTAACGCTTCGCCGCATAAGGCAGCAACATCTGCAGCGCCTCGAGCCGGGCGGCGGTCAGTGCGGCTCCGGCCCGGCAGAAGGTCTCGTCCCATACCTCCAGCGTGGAGAGGGCGGTTCCCCGCTCCTTCGATCCAGGATGAGTCGCTCGGAGGCTCTTCAACAACGCGTTCCTTTGCCTCAGCACTCGGTCCCATTCGCGCCCCGTGGCATGCCGGGCGGGTTTGAGCTTGACGGCCAGGTCGTCAAGCATTCTCCTCCGCCCCTCTGGTGAGCCCTTGATCACAAGGAGATCATCGGGGCCGAAGAAAACACAGACCATCACCTCGCCCAGGGCCCTGGTTCCCGGCAGAGGCGACCCGTTGAGAAGGCAGCGCGCCCCTCTCCCCGGCTTCCATTCGATGTCGATTTGGACTTGCCGTGACGATCGAGCTAAGCGCCCGTGCAGCACCGCCCGTCCGGCGCCTTCCCGTATCAGCGCTGCATCCTGGGAACGGGGTGACCCCAGGCCGCTGAGACAGTGGACCGCCTCGAGGAGGTTGGTCTTTCCCTGGGCGTTGCGACCGACTACGAAGTTGACCCCTGCTGCGAACTGTGCTTCTTCGTTGTGGTAGTTGCGGAAATCCTGCAGTGTCAGTTGCTCAACGGCCAGAGTGTTCCGAGCAGGCGCCTGAGACGATTCCACCCTTGTAGAAGAAGTAGCGATTAGGAAAGTCTCACCGGCATCAGCAGGTAAGTGAAGCTGGTCTCATCCTCTCCTTTGAGGAGCGCGGGTTTCAGCCCGTCACCGGCCTCGAGAACCACTCGTTCGGTGCGGATTGCAGACGCGCCGTCGTGAAGAAATTGGGGATTGAAAGCAATCACAAACGATTCTCCTTGGTACTCCGCCTCCACCACCTCCTGGCCCTCGCCGACATCGGGGGTGTGGGCCGAGATCTCGAGCTCCGGGGACAGCCGAAGCTTGACCGGGAGGTTGTTCTGCGCCAGCAAGCCCACGCGCTTGACCGTTTCGATAAGTGCCTCTCGGTCGACCGTAAGAGCGTTTGGGTAGCCTTCCGGCAGAAGCCTGCGGTAGTTCGGGAACTCGCCCTCGATGAAGCGAGAGGCAATCACAGACTCGCCGGAGGAGCCTTCCTGTCCGCCGAGGAAGAACGTCACGAGATTGTCCCTGACCAGCGTCTTCACGCGCCCTCCGCTGCCCTGCAGGGCCCGGCCCAGCTCGGCAAGGGCGCGCGCCGGCAGGATGACCTTGACAACCTCTCCGGGCCCGCCTTCCACCTCGATGTCAGAGACCGCCAGTCTGTAGGAATCCGTCGCAGCCAGGGTCAGGCGTCCAGGCTCTATCTCCCACAGGACGCCCGTCAGCACCTGGCGGCTTTCGTCGGAGGATGCGCTCCGGACTACCTGTGCCAGTGAGCCGGACAGCACACCGGAATCCATCTCGACGTTGATGGTGCCCGAGACTCCCTCTTCCACCGGAAGGGCCGGGTAGTCGTCGGGCATGAGGGTTCTCACACGGAAGCGACCTCGACCCGACGCTATCTCGATCTCACCTTCGCCGCTCGCCAACGACACCTGGCCCGAGCCGAGATTACGCACTATCTCGTTGAACAAGCGTCCGGGGACGATCCCCAAGCCGGGTTCGTCCACGCCGGCTTGGAAAGCTGTCTGCATCGTAAGCTCGAGGTCGGTGGCCGCCACTCCCACGGAGCCCGCTTCGTGCGCCTCTATTCGAAGGCCGGACAACACCGGCAGGGTGGCGCGATTCGAGATGGCGCGCGACGCAAACTGAACTGCCCCCAAAAGGTCGTCTCGTTCACAGCGAAACTTCATCTTGCGTCTCCCATCACTCCGGTAGCTCCCTCGACGTCACGATAAACCCACGTTCCCAGGCCTTAGTTGTGAACGCTGTCACAACTAAGAAGGATAGATAAGAATTTCTTTAGCATTCGTATTAGGGGGTGTTGAAGTTGGGGAAAAGCGGTCTTTGGGCTGGTCAACATCTCTGCGACGTGGTGGATAAAGACGTCTCGAGAAGAGAACAACTGAGGCCGACGGGGCAAATGCCGAGCTGCAGCGGCCCTTGTCAACAAAATTCACAGCCTCGGTGAGCTTCATCCACGCGCAGCCTGTTGACGAATACGTTCCGTCAACTCCTGGACCTGCTCGTAACAAGCGCGGCGTTCCTGAAGTAGCTTGCGGATCTTTTTATCGGCGTGAATAACTGTGGAGTGATCCCGCCCACCGAAACGATCTCCGATGCGAGGAAGCGATAGGTCGGTTAGCTCCCGGCACAGGTACATGGCTATCTGGCGTGCATGGACCAACGGGCGCGACCGGCTTGCCGAGCGGATCTCGTCATCGGTGAGGCCAAAGTAGTCTGCCGTCAAAGAGATTACGAGGTCTTCGGTGACGCGCGCCTCCCGGCTGCCGTAGAGAAGAGATTGAAGCACGTTCTGAGCGAGGTCGAGTGTGACTTCGGACCGGGTCAGTGAGGCATACGCAGCAACCCGGATGAGAGCCCCTTCGAGCTCCCGGATGTTGGTCTGGATCTTACCGGCGATGAATGCCATCACCTCGGGAGGTACGGGTAGGTCGTCGGCCTCCGATTTTTTTTGGAGGATGGCCAGCCGGGTCTCGAGATCCGGAGGCTGCACATCGGTGATGAGACCCCACTCGAAGCGGGTCCGGAGCCGCTCCTCGAGTGTCGAGATCTTCTTTGGGGGCCGGTCGGAGGTCAGAACCACCTGACTGGAAGGGTGCAGGGCATTGAAAGTGTGGAAGAACTCCTCTTGGAAGTGCTCCTTGCCCTCGAGGAACTGGATGTCGTCTACCAGCAGTATGTCGACAGCCCGGTAATGGCGGTGGAAGTCGGGAATGGTGCGCCGCTGCAGTGCAACTATGAAGTCGTTCAAAAACTGTTCGGTCGAGATATAGCGGATTGCCTGCTCCGGATGGTACTTGCGGACATAGGTCCCGATCGCTTGAAGGAGGTGGGTTTTTCCGAGACCAGCGCCTCCGTAGATCAACAACGGGTTGTAGGCAGACGCAGGCGCTTCGGCAACGGCCAGGGCAGCGGCGTGGGCGAAACGATTGGACGAACCGATGACGAACGACTCGAAGACGTACTTGGGATGAAAACGGCCGGGAGCGTCGGTGACCCTGTCAGAGGCAACAGGAGCGGCCTCTCTCGCCCTCGGAGGGGCGGCGGATGCGGATGTGGTGAGATCGATCTCTTCGGTGGAGGTCGCCTCGAGGGCCAGGAGCGAAACCGTCACCTCTCTGCCCGCCACAACACATAAGGCCCCCTCGAGAGCAGCCCGATGGTGTGATTCAATCCACTGCTTGGTGAAGAGATTGGGAACACCAAGGCGGACGAGGTCCCCCTCCATGTCCACAGGCTGAACCCGTGCGAACCAGGTCGAATAGTTCGCTACCGAGAGTTGCTGCCTCAGCCGTTCCGAGGCCCCCTCCCAGAGCTCTTCGATGGACCGAGGCCCCTCAGTGGCGCCAAGTGTGGTAGCGCTCTGCATGGGCTCCCCCCTCACTATGTTGTCGCCCTGTCGGGCGTCCGGGCAATTACTTATTCACAGGCACATCGGGCTCCGCGGGGGTTTTCACCGGGGTGAATGGGGCGGGAAAAGCGGCCTCGAGCAGGCGTGTCGGCCGCATTCAACAGCTCTATCCACAGGTGTGGACATAACGGTCGTGAGCTCGGCTCACACACAGGGCCGCTGCCGCTGACCCGCCTCGACACTCCGGGAGCCGAGACTCCGGCTATCTAAGCGATCCATCGGCGCCGGCGTCAAGGGTGGCGGCCCGACACTTTCGCGCTCCCTCAAAAGGGGGCCGTGACGTGGCAAAACACCCGTCGCCTATACTCTGGAGCCGGCTAAAGAGAACCTCCAACTTTTCGCGACCACGGTTTTTAGGCCAAGCGGCGGTTGGCTGGGCAGACCAAGAGGAAAACAAGTGAAGCGAACTTTCCAACCGAACAATCGCCGTCGCAAGAGGAAGCACGGCTTCCGGGCGCGCATGAAGACCCGCTCCGGGCGCGCGATCCTGAGGCATCGCCGCGCCAAGGGCCGCACTCGCTTGTCCGCTTAGGGCGCCTGAAGCTTGAGGACACCGAACACTTTGCGGACTTCAGCGGAGTTCACGCGAGTTCTCCGCGACGGCCGCCGAGCCGGAGCGGTAGGCGTGGTGGTCTACGCACTCTCAGCCCGCAGCTCCGATGGAGACGGAACGGAGGTAACTTCCACGAGAGTCGGGCTCGTGGTGCGGGCACGTAATCGGGCGGTTGTCAGAAACCGGATCAAGCGCCGGGCCCGGGCAGCGTTTGTCGTCTGCGATCCTGCGGCCGGCTATGACGTCGTGGTCCGGGTCGACGAGCGAGCGGAGAAGATGAGCTTCACCGACCTGATCGGCGCACTGAGCAAGGGCTTGGCAGGTTGTGGGGTGCCGATCCGCGGCCACGAGGCGGCCAGATGAGCCTCCCCTCAGGGATCCTGTGTGGGTGCCTGGAGGGCTATCGGAGGTTCGTTTCCCCCCTCTTCGGGCGGCACTGTCGCTACGAACCGACCTGCTCGGCCTACGCACTCGAGGCGATACGGCGCTACGGCGCCTTCGAGGGGGGCACAATGAGCGTGACCCGTGTACTCCGGTGCCATCCGTGGGCTGCAGGTGGCTTCGACCCGGTACCCGACCCCCGCCCGGGCGCAGGAAAGGTTTAGAGGATGTTCGAACGATTTTTGGAGTTGTTCTCCAGCGCCCTCGCAGGGCTCTATGCGGTGATCCCCAGCTATGGCGTGTCGATCATTCTTCTCACCTTGTTGGTGAGGGTCTTGCTACTGCCCCTGTCGATCAAACAGACCCGGTCGATGCGGGAGATGCAACGGATACAGCCTGAGGTCAAGCAGATCCAGGCTCGCAACAAGGGAAACCGGCAGAAGACCAACGAAGAGATGATGGCGCTCTACAAGGAGCATGGGGTGAACCCCTTTGGGGGTTGCCTGCCTCTCTTGATGCAGTTTCCCGCCCTCATCGGGCTCTTCTACGTCATCCGTGACCCGCTGACCCACCTCGGCTACAACTTCCTCGACGGGGCCTGGCGCGCAGTCCCGACCGAGCAGCTGTCCTGGTTGGTGGAACGGGTGCAGAACTCGACTTTCGCACGTGAGCTGATCCAGAGCCCCGCGACCGTCAACCAATTCTTTCCTGGCCTGCGCCTGGACTGCTCGCTGCAGGCCTCCCTCCAAGGAGCCGGCAGCCGCAGCATCTTGGCCCCCTGCGGTACCGGGATCCTCTCGACCCTCCCCTACGTGGCGCTGGTACTGTTCATGGGCTTTACCACTTACTACCAGCAGAAGCAGATGCAGAGCTCACAGGACAGCAGCAGCCCCCAGGCCAAGCAGATGCAAACCTTCGCCAAGATCATGCCGTTTATGCTCATGGTGTTCGCGTTTTCATTCCCCACCGGGGTAGTTATCTACTGGTTGACAACCAACGTCTGGATGATCGCCCAACAGCGATTGATCCTCAAGGCCGCCCCGCCTCTGCTCTCTCACCTGCGTCACGACGAGCCCAAAGAGGCCACGAAGGCCACGAAACCCACGAAACCTACGAAACCCAAGGCCACCCCCGCCAAGCCCGCATCCGGGGGGGCGGCCCAGCCAGGTGCCCGCAAAAAGGCCACCCCGAAGACACAATCAAACGGTGACGAGCGGCCACCTGCGACAACGTCGCGCTCCCCGAACGCCAGCAAGAAGAAGAGGCGGAAATGACCCAGCCCCCAGGAAGCTCTCCGACCGAAGAGCCCACCCCCGCACCCCAAACCGGAGAGCCCACCCCCGCACCCCAAACCGAAGAGCCCACCCCCGCACCCCAGGCCGGCGGGGCCGAAGACGATGGCCGGACCGGGCCCGGCACCGAAGGGGAGGAATCCCCGCCGACGCTCGAGACAGTCGCCGAGACGGGCCGGAGCTTCGTGAACGGGCTCATCGAAGCCATGGGCATCGAAGGGAATGTCGAGGCGGTAATCGAAGAGGGCAACGTGGTCGTCAACGTGAGTGGGGGCGATATGGGAGCGATGATCGGCCGCCGGGGCCAAACCCTCGAAGCGCTGCAGGAGGTCACCCGAACGGCGGTGCAGCGCCGGCTCCGGAACCGCGTCCGCCTGTCGGTCGACGTTGAGGCCTACAGAGCCCGCCGTCGAGATTCGCTGGAGGATTACGCACGGTCCATGGCCGAACGGGCCAAGGAGCGCGGCACTGAGATCGAGCTCGAGCCGATGAACGCCTACGAGCGAAAGATCATTCACGATGCGGTCGCCGTGGTGGAGGGGGCAACCAGCTTCAGCGAGGGCGAGGAGCCAGCCCGAAAGGTCATCGTGCGGGGAGACATCCCCGAAGCCTCCGATCCCGGAGCGCCGGAGGCCTAGCCCTCCAACCGGCCGGCCTTCTAAAAGTCCTGGCCAGAGGGGGTTCCACGATTTACGAGCCCACGCTGGACCGCTACGAGGCTCTCGTGCGCCGATGGACCGGGCGAATCGATCTGGTGTCCCCCCGGGACGTGGCTCGCTTCAGACAACGACACATCACCGATTCCCTGAAGGCCCTGCCGTTGGTGAAATCCCTGCCCCCCGGTCCCGGGCTTGATATCGGTTCAGGCGCGGGGTTACCCGGGATACCGCTGGCGATCGCCGACCCCCTCCGACCCTGGCGTTTGCTCGAACCCCACGCCAAGCGCGCCGCCTTCCTGGAGGAGGTGGTGAGGACGCTGAGACTCGACTGCGAGGTGGTGGTCCGGCGGGCGGAGGAGGTTGCAAGAGACGAGGGCTTCGTCGCGGCGCACCCGGTGGTGACGCTCAGGGCGGTCACCGAGACCTCCGCCGCCTTCCGCTTGGGCCTTCCCCTGGTGGCCCCCGGCGGCGCAGCGTTGGTGTTCGTCGGGAAGACCGCCGAGATTCCCCCCGAAGCCGAGTTAGTGGTGAAGGGGATCGCTATAGTACGGCGTTGAGGGTCGCTGTGGGCGGGGGAGGAGAAGATTTCCACAGGATATGGATGGGACTGACTGGCAAATATTAGCATCAGACCGCGAACCGCCTGGTGACGGAGTGATCGTGTGTGTCGCCAACCAGAAGGGCGGGGTCGGAAAGACCACAACCTGCGTGAACCTGGCCGCCGGCTTGGCCCTGGCGGGCCACACCGTCGCCGTCGTCGACCTCGATCCCCAGGCCAATGCCACGACCGGTCTGGGCATCGACCACCGTGCGGTAGAGCGGTCGTCGTACGACCTGATCACCGGATCCGCCTCTCTGGACGAGGTGGCGATCCCGACCCAGGTGGCGGGTCTGAGCTGCGTCCCTTCGGCTCTAGACCTCACCGGAGCCGAAGTCGAGCTCGTCGCCGCCATGGAGCGCGAGCACCGTCTTTCGGAAGGCCTGGCCGACGCGACCGCGCGTTACCAGATAGTTCTTCTGGACTGCCCCCCGTCGTTGGGCCTGCTGACGGTAAATGCGCTGGTTGCCGCCCGCGACGTTCTCGTGCCGGTCCAGTGCGAGTTCTATGCGCTGGAGGCCGTGGCGCGCCTGTTGGGAAGCGCGGAGCGTGTGCGGGCGGCACTGAACCCGGAGTTGCGGATTGGAGGAGTCGTGTTGACGATGTACGACGCGCGCACCAGGCTGGCGGAGCAGGTTGCCCTCGAGGTCCGTGGACACTTCGGCGACCTCGTCTTCGAGACCGTGATTCCGCGCAGCGTAAGGCTGTCCGAGGCGCCTTCCTTCGGTGAGCCGGTGGTGACCCTCGATCCCGGCTCGCGCGGCGCGCAGGCCTACCGGGCGCTTGCAGCGGAAGTAGCGGAGCGCTACCGTCTCGGCGGTCCGCTCCGGCGAATGCCTCTTCCTTCCGGGGGCCGCGCCTATGGCGTCCGTGCCCCCGAACCCGCCGCCCTGGAGGAGGTGTGGCCGCGTCCACAACCCTGGGAGCGAGAGATCGGCGCGTCCACCCCTGCACCGGCCGGGACCGAAGCTGCAAGCGAAGGGCCCGAACGATGACCCCGGACTCTCCTCGAGGAGGCACGGCGACCGGCCGCGCAGGCGGTTCCGGACGGCGCTCGGGGCTTGGCCGCGGCCTCGACGCGCTGCTGCCTCCAACGCAACCCCAACCGGCGCAGCGGGAGGGGGACGGTTTCCTGGAGGTCGCCGTCGACGAGATCGAGCCGAACCCGGATCAGCCGCGCCGGACCTTCGACGAGAGCGCCCTCGAGGAGCTTGCCGGATCGATCGGGCAGCTCGGGGTCCTGCAGCCGTTGCTGCTCCAGAGGCGTGTCGGAGGCCGCTTCGAGCTGGTGGCGGGGGAGCGCAGGTTAAGGGCGGCGCGCCTGGCCGGCCTGGATCTCGTTCCTGCGGTGATCGTCCAGACCGATCCCCAGGGCTCGCTGGAGCGAGCCCTCGTCGAGAACCTCCACCGCGCGGATCTCAACCCGATCGAGGAGGGTTCCGCCTATCGTCAGCTGATCGACGAGGGCGGCTTGACCCAGGAGGCGCTGGCGGGCAGGTTGGGCCTGAATCGGGTGAGCATCACGAACGCCCTGCGGCTGCTGGATCTGCCGATCTCGAGCCAGAAGCTGGTCGCCGAGGGCAGGCTCAGCGCCGGCCATGGGAAGGCGCTGCTTGGACTCCAAGGAAACCCCTTCCAGGAACGGCTTGCACGGCGCGCCGTGCAGGAGGGTTTGTCGGTGCGCGAGACCGAAGACCTCGTCCGGCGCTACGGAGCGATCTCCGAGACGGGCCGGGGAGGCTCGGGCCTGGGTGATCCGGCGCGTCCGCCGCTCGTGAGCGAGGCTCAACGACGGCTTGCCGACCACCTTCAGACGAGGGTAAGGGTCGAGGCGGGCAAGCGCAAGGGCATGGTGACGATCGACTTCGTCTCGTTGGAGGAGCTCGACCGCCTGATGCGCAGGATCATCGGCGAATCGCCGGCCGGACAGCCGCCGGTGGTCAGGCTGGACTGAGGAACCGCCCGGTCCGCAGCCGGCCGGGTTCGGCGAGCGCGGGGTTGGCAGTGCGCAGGGACCTGTCTACCGGCTCCGGCCGCCCAAGGAAAGTCGAACCGGGGCGTGCGGGCGAGACCGACCGGGCACCGAATGTCAGCCGAGATCGCTGGAATAGCTTTCCACACCGGCGACGATCGCCTGGGCGACCGTCTTCAGGAACTCGCGATCCTGGAGCTTCTTGGCCTCATCGGGGTTTGTGATGAACACGGGTTCTACGAGCACCGCCGGCATGCGAGTCTCCTTCAGCACGGCGTAGGAGCGCCCGTGGGAACGGCAGTCGTTGAGCCCGAGTCCGACCAGCTCGCCCTGGATCTCCTCGGCAAGCCGTCGCGCCGAGTGCGAGGCGGTGAAGTAGTAGGTCGACGAGCCCTCGGCGGTTGGCTCCTCGTAGGTGTTCAGATGCAGGGACAGAAATACCTCACCACCGAGGTGATTGGCGCGCCGCGCCCGTTCGGAGTTGTCGGGATCGGCGGTCTCGGTGCGTGTGAGGCGGGCGGTTGCGCCGGCTGCAGCGAGACGCTCGGCGACCTCCAAGGCGAGCTGCCAGCAGAGATCGGCTTCGCAGACCCCGTTCGTGCCGAGATTCCCGCGATTGGGGCCTCCATGGCCGGGGTCGATTATGACGACCGTCCCCCCCAGGCCCCCGCGTTCCACCCGGCGGAGCTCTTCCCGCAGCCCCGCCGAGGTTCCCTGTCGATCGATGCGCAGGCCCATGAGGGCCAAGTGGCTCATCGGACCGAACATGCCGTCCTCGGCGACCCCGTACTCCTTCTGGAAGGCGCGCACCGCTGAGTCCGTGGCGTCTCCAAAGATCCCGTCGCTGCGCCCGGCGTCGAAGCCGAGTGCGCTGAGGCGCTCCTGCAGCAGGGCCACATCATCACCGCGCATGGGAGGTTGCTTGAGATAGAGGATGGCATCCCCCAAGCGCCGTGACGCACCCACGAGCTCACCCCAGGTGCCGGGGCCCACGATCCCGTCCACGAGGATCCCCCGCCCCTGCTGAAAAGTGCGCACGGCGCGCTTGGTCGAGTCGCCGAACCATCCGGGACTATCGTCCACCGGCATTCCCAGCGCCCGCAGCCTGGCCTGCACATCGGCCACCTCGGGGGAGCGATCTCCTGGTTTGATCAGGTTGGTCACAGGTCGAAGCCCTTGCACTTTGCCATGTGGGACGCCGGCGTCACCCCCGGCCTCGGGACGGGCCCCGGGCATATCCACGGCCTGGGCGCAGATGCCCCCTGCCGAATCCGAAGCGGGCTAAGTATGGCAGGGGGGGCCGTTCCCGGCCAAGACCCTTACCAGGCGGTCTCGGTCACCGGGACATCGGAGAGCACGCGCTCGGCGTCGATAGCGGCCATACAACCCATACCTGCTGCGGTTATCGCTTGACGGTAGTGAGAATCAACGACATCTCCGGCGGCGAACACCCCTGGGACCGATGTCCTGGTGGTGTTCGGCTCGACGTCGATGTAGCCCCCGGTGAGCCTGAGCTGGCCCTCGACCAGTTTGGTGTTCGGAGTGTGGCCGATTGCGACGAAGACCCCATCGGCGGCCAGCTCCGAGGTCACCCCCGTCTCCGAATCCTCGTAGCGCAGGCCCTCCACCGTCTTCTCACCCAGGATGGCTTGGACCTTGGCGTTCCAGATGAACTCGAGCTTGGGGTTGGAGAAGGCGCGATCCTGCATGATCTTGGAGGCGCGCAGCTGATCGCGACGGTGCACGACAGTGACCTTCGAGCCGAACTTGGTCAGGAATATGGCCTCCTCCATTGCGGAGTCGCCGCCCCCCACCACGACGATCTCACGCTCGCGGAAGAAGAACCCGTCGCAGGTGGCGCAGGTCGATACCCCGTGCCCCAGAAGCTCGCGCTCCCCCGGTACCCCGAGCATCTTGGCCTGGGCGCCGGTCGCGAGGATGACCGCGTCGGCGAAGATCGTGCGGCCATCCGTGACGATGGAGAAGGGCCGGGAGGAGAAATCCACCTCGGTGACGTTACCGGCCATGTATTCGGTGCCAAAGCGAGCCGCTTGCTTGCGCATCCGCTCCATCAGCTCGGGGCCGAGGACCCCGTCGATGAAGCCCGGATAGTTCTCGACCTCGGTGGTGAGCATCAGCTGTCCGCCGGCGTCCACACCCTCGATCAGGAGGGGCGCAAGACTCGCCCGGGCCGAGTACACCGCTGCAGTCAGGCCGGCCGGGCCCGAGCCGATTATCGTCAGCCGACGAGTTTCGTTTTGGGTAGTCATGACCTCTAGAACCCTTTCGACCGTGGCGGTGTTCCCCGGCGCCTATATTGCCCCGCGGGCGCTCCCGAGGGGCTGAGGGCATGTCGCTCCAGGTCCCAGGGTGCCGGCGTCCCACCATCTGACCTCGAAGCGCCCGCCCCGGGCATCCGACCCGGGGATGAAGAAGCCGAGCACCAGCACTCGGCGGCCGTCGAGCATGCCGGTTGCCCCGTAGGCGGGCAGCGCCTCGGGGCGAGTCCCTATTGCCTGAGCCAGACATGGTCTGACCAGGGCGTTCCCTAGGCCGGCCGCGAGGGCGTCCCCGAAACGCCCCTGGAGGCGGGAGACGTCGCCTGAGCTGTAGACGCCGGCGAATGAGCGAAAGGGCGGGGCCGTGCGGCCAAGGGCGGCCAGAGACCTTTCGGTGAGCTCGGTGCGCCCCCGAGCGACGAGCGGGCCGCGCGCCCGCTGCGAAACGTTGGATTCATCCTCTGCGAGGTTCGGCCTCGGGGCGCCGGCGCCGGCCCTCTCACCCGCGCTTTCGGCCGATTGGCTCGTCGCCCCACCCTGGTCGGAACCTCCGGCCACGAACCCCTCAGAGCCCAGGTAGGCGGCTGCGCCGGCGAAAAGAATCAGGGTCGCCGCCGCTGCCCCCAGCCACGCGCCCGACCGAACCCACTTCGATGAGGCGGGTCGCGGGGAGATCGGCGCTCCGTCGCCGGACCGAGGCGGGCGAACCTTCCCCTCGCCCCCCTCGCCCCTGGTCATCTGGCGCAACCCCCCTGCAATGCGGCCACGCAGGCGAGCGCGCTCGAGGTCGTCCATGGCCGCCCTCGGAGCTTCCAGGAGCGACCTTACGGTCATCAGCTCCCGGCTGCAGTCCGGGCAACCGGATAAGTGCGCCTCGACCGCAGCCCCCTCGGCGGGCGCCAGATCCCCTCGGACGAGGGGGCCGAGGAGCTCCGAGCAGCGACTGTGCGACATGGCTGGGGACAAGGTCATCGATCCTTTGACGGGTCCGGGGTGGATGGTTGTTCCAGCAATTCTGCGAGCTGCCGTCGCCCCCTGCTTATCCGGGACTTGACCGTTCCGATCTCTACCCCCGTGAGGCGTGCGATGGCGTCGTAGGGAAGATCGCCGAGATCGTGCATCACGACCGCCTCTCTATAGGAGGAAGGGAGTGACGCGAGCGCACGGGCCAGGTCCATCTGTAGAACGACGCCCTCGTCGAAGCCCCCTGCCGAGGACGCGGCGGGCGTCGCCTCAGCCGGGTCGGCCGCCAGGGTCTCCCAACCCTTCTTCTTTCGCAGGAGGTCGTGCGTCGCGTTGATCCCGATGCGATAGAGCCAGGTGCCGAAGCTGGCTTCGCCGCGCCAGCTCGAGGCGCGCCTCGCTGCGATGAGGAAGGTGTCCTGGGTTGCGTCGAGGGCATCGGGGCGATTGCCCGTCATGCGGAGTGCCAGAGCGAAGATCCGGTCCTCGTGCCGGCGAACCAACTCGGAAAAGCTTTCCTCCCGGCCATTCAGCCAACCCTCTAGGAGCTCTTCGTCGCTCGTCTCTCCGGCCATGGAGCGATCCCGTCAGCCAATGAACTTGACTTCGGCCAAGGACGCGTCCCCGCCGTCTCCGCCCGGAAGCTTCGTGATCCAGACCAACCAGTAGCGGCCACGGGCGCCGCCTGCATCGATCTTGGCGGCAGGGGGAGCGCTGGTCTCCGTGCCCACGTCCGTGAATCCGGTTACGTCCCCTGGCAGGGTGCCGGCGGTCTTGACCTCGAAGGCGTAGCCGGGCTGGCCGGAGATGACCTTGATGCGTTGTACGTCCCGGTCGCGCCCGAGATCGAAAACCAGGCCGACTCCGGGCTTTATCAGCTGCAGGGGGTCGTTGTATGTCTCGGTCGTCCAGGCGGTCGAACGATTTCCATCAATTGCGAGACTCGCTTCCTCGGGATGTTCGCTCTGGCCGTCTCCGTAAGGATCGAAGTCACCTACCCCGGCGATGCTCAGTTGGCGGGCCGGGGGAGCGTCCCGGTCACCGGCCGGGCGGCTGTTGCGCGGAGGTTCACCGGGGTCTTCGTCGGTGCCGCGCAGGGCCGCAAGTGCGATGACGACCCCGATGGCAACCAACGCCATGGTGGCCGCCACCGGCCG
>JALZIC010000092.1 GCA_030860455.1 Actinomycetota bacterium | reverse complement strand
GGGCGCGGGCGGAATCGGTGTGGGCGAATGCCGCAGCGGTGGTCGACCGCAGTCTTGCCGGCGCCGGGGGAGAGCCTTCGGGCTTGACGGCGCCCAGCGCCGGAGGGCCGGCGCAGATCCCCCCGCCGGATAACAGAGAAGACTCCGGCGAAGACAACTAGCCCGCTCTTACCGCTCCTATGAACACGTCCCCGCTCGAATCCTTCCAACGCTCGTACGGCTTTGCCTTCGACCCCTTCCAGATGCGCGCCTGCGCCGCGTTGGCCGACGGCTCTTCGGTGCTGGTCGCAGCGCCCACCGGCGCCGGCAAGACCGTGGTCGGCGAGTTCGCAGCGTGGCTTGCGCTGCGCGGCGGGGGTAAGACCTTCTACACGACTCCCATCAAGGCGCTCTCGAATCAGAAGTACGGAGATTTCGTAAAGCTCCATGGTGCGGCGGAGGTGGGGCTGCTCACCGGTGACAACTCCATCAACGGGGACGCCCGCATCGTGGTGATGACCACAGAGGTCCTCAGGAACATGATCTACGAGGACTCGCCGGCTCTAGGGGGCCTCCGCTATGTGGTTCTCGACGAGGTCCACTACCTCCAGAATCCGTATCGCGGCGCCGTGTGGGAGGAGATTCTCATCCACCTCCCGGTCGACGTCCTGACAGCCTCGTTGTCTGCGACCGTCTCCAACGCCGAGGAGTTCGGAGAGTGGGTACAGACCCTGCGCGGCCGAACAGAGGTGGTAATCGAAGAGCACCGTCCGGTCGAAATACGACACTGGTACTTCGTCGCGGATGAGTTGCTGCCCATGTTCATACGCCGCGCCGGCGGGAAGATGATGCCCAACCCACGGGCCCGCGAGTACGACAAGGGACGCCGGCGGGCTGGTGGACGGCCCGAGCGGGGTGGACGACGGCCGAAACGACCCCGCATCCCGCGCCGATCGGACGTCGTGGACCGTTTGAGCGGCGAAGGCATGCTCCCGGTCATCTATTTCATCTTCTCGCGCAAGGGCTGCGACGAGGCGGTGCGTCAATGTCTGCGAGAGACCCTGAAACTGACCTCTGCTCAGGAGCGGCGGAAGATCAGCGACTATGCAAACGAGCGTGTTGCGGATCTGTCACCCGAAGAATTGGACATTCTGGGCTTCCCCGAATGGTTGGACGGCTTGACCAACGGCATAGCGGCGCACCACGCGGGCATGATCCCCCCGTTCAAAGAAATCGTCGAGGAGCTGTTTTCCCGCAACCTCGTGAAGGTCGTCTTCGCGACCGAGACCCTGGCACTGGGCATCAACATGCCTGCGCGTACGGTGGTGGTCGAAAGCTTGATGAAATTCACCGGTGAACGACACGAGCAGATGACTCCGGGTGAATACACACAACTGTCGGGCCGGGCAGGACGGCGCGGCATCGACGAGCTTGGACACTCCGTCGTCCTCATGCAGCGTTTCGTGCAATTCGAAGCGATCACCCGGCTGGCCTCGACTCGGACCTATCCTCTGCGATCGTCCTTCCAGCCCTCGTACAACATGGCCGTGAACCTCGTGCGCAACTACAACCGAGAAGAGTCCGAGCATCTCGTCAACTCCTCTCTGGCCCAATGGCAGGCCGACCGGGACGTGGTGCGCCTCGAACAGACGCGTGAACGGAGCGCTGCGTACCTGGCTTCGTACCGCGAGCGACTGCAATGCGACCTGGGTGACTTCGATGAGTACGCACGCTTGTGGGAGCAGGTGCGTTCATTGGAGGGGCGCACCGGAAGCCAGGAGGCGGCCGCTCGACGGCGCATTGTTCAGGAGGCCGTAGATGGGCTCAGGGCGGGAGACGTGCTCGAGATTGCCAATGGGAAGAAGCGAGGACGCTACGCAGTTCTTCAGGTGCTCCCCGCCCGGTCCGAACGCGCACCTCGCATCGTTGCCCTCTCAGCCGAACGCACCGTGGTGCGCTTCTCTTCCACCGAGTTGCGGGAGCCCCCGGCTCCTATAGCCCGCCTCGAAGTGCCCTCGGACTTCACAACCAAGAGCTCCCGGGCCCGCCGGGAGCTGGCCCGCCGGCTGACTCAGGTGAACGGGACCGGGCGGCAGGCACGTCCTCGGCCGGCGGAACCCACCGATCGTGACGAAGTGGGCGAGCTGCGCCGCCGTTTGGAAACGCATCCCTGTCATCGTTGTCCCGAGCTCGGACGGCACCTGCATTTCCTCGACCGTGCAGCGAGGATGGAACGCGACGTCGCAGGCATGGACCGCCGCATTCACCGGCGCACCGGCACACTGGCACGTCGTTTCACCCGCGTGCTCGAGGTTCTCGAACAACTCGGCTACGTCTCCGAATGGCAATTGACGACTAAGGGGGAGGACCTTACCGGCGTGTACAACGAGTCCGACCTTCTCGTGGTCGAAGCACTCGAGCAGGAGATGTTCGACGGCTTGACCCCTTCCGAGCTGGCCGCAGTGTGCTCGACCCTTGTCTTCGAGACACGCGGGCCGGAGACCGAGGCGGTTGCGGACATGCCGACAAAGGCCAGCGCTCGCGCATGGACGGAGTTGATGTCGCTCTGGGCCGGGGTCCACGAGCAGGAGCGGGAACGGGGGCTGGAGCTCACCCGTGAGCCCGACCCCGGCTTCGCCCGCCGGGCCCATGGGTGGGCCGCCGGAGCTCCGCTCGAAGACGTGCTCGGCGCCGACGACGCTCCCGGTGACTTCGTTCGCTCCACGAAGCAGCTCATCGACCTGCTGCGTCAGCTTGCCGAGATCGCGCCGGGCACGGAGCTCAGGGGGAAGATCCAGACGGCGCTGGAGGGCCTGCAGCGCGGCGTGGTTGCCTATTCCTCGCTGGATTTGTGAAGCCATGACCTCGCCCATGGTCCTGATCTTCAATCCGGCCGCGCGCGCGGGACGCTCCCGAAGGTACATGGACGAGGCGCTGGCGCAGTTGGAGCAGCGCGGCCTGCCGTATGAGATGAAGCCGACCGAGCGTCCAGGTCATGCGACCGAGATAGCGAGGCGGTCGCTCGAGGGGGGAGCCAGGTTGATCGTCGCTGCCGGGGGCGACGGCACGGTGCACGAAGTCGTGAACGGCATGGTCCACGATGACGAGGCGGTCGCCCCCGGCGCCACCCTGGGGGTGATCCCTGCAGGCACCGAGTGTGACTTCGTCAAGACGTTCGGCATCCCAACCATGCCGGCACACGCAGTCGCCCACCTGGACGGCCTCGAATCCTTCCCCATCGATCTCGGCAGCGTGAGGTTCGAACAAGAGGGCCGTTCCCATAAGCGCTACTTCGCCAACGTTGCGGAGGTAGGTCTGGGAGCCGAGGTGCTTCGCCGTTCCCTTCGAATCCCCCGTTTTTTTCATCCGCTCGAATATCACCTCGCCTTTTGGTGGTCGGTTCTGCGGCACACACCCGCCGAAGTCGAGGTCGACCTCACAGACAGGACCTACCGGGGGCCGATGAGCAACCTCGTCGCGGCCAATTGCCAGTTCTTCGCCGGCGGAATGAAGATCGCGCCGAAAGCCGCACCTACCGACGGGGTCCTCGACTTCCAGATCCAGTTTCCCTCCACGAGGGAAGCCATCGCCCTGCTGCCAAAGACCTACCGGGGGGCGCACGTCCCGCACCCCCACATCAAGGAGGCGAAGCGAGTGAGAGTGTCGGTCACATCCGACCGCCCTCTGCCTATAGAGGCGGACGGCCAGCTATTGGGCCACACCCCCGCGGTCTTCGAGGTGGTCAAAAACGTGATCTCGCTGAAGGTGTGACAAGGTCGTGAGGCGGGCAGCCAGCTACCTTTCTTCGCCCCTAACCCGTGGGTGCAAGCCGCTCGGGCGGCGCCCGCCCCACACTTAGATCCGGCCTGAAGCCTCGGCCGTCGGGCCGGGACCACTCCGCCATCCCCCCGGCCCCCAGCCTCACCCTCCAGCCATGCTCGTGGACCAGCTTGTGGTGGCGGCCGCACACCAGCACCAGGTTGTCGAGCTCGGTCAACCCGCCCTCGATCCAGTGCCTGACGTGATGGGCGTGTAAGAACCACCTCAGCTCGCACCCGGGAAAGGTGCAGCCCCGGTCCCGGTGACGCAGCTGGCGCAGGATCCAGCCCGGGGCGGTCCGAGACACCCGCCCGATCCCCAGCGCCCTGCCACCGTGGTTGACCACGGTCTGGAGCCGCCCGTCACACAGCAGCCGGCGAGCGGTCTCGGGGTGGAGCACGGGACCGTTCTCGAGCCCACAGCCACCACCACCGCCGCCGACCAGGGCGCCGAGCTCGGCCTGGACCACGACCGTGGCCCGGTCCGGGTCGGGGTCCCGGGCGATCGCGGCAGACGCCAGCGCCACCAGCGCATCGGCACGCCTGGCATCGAGGGACACCTCGGCCCAGGAGGGATGACCCGGGATGTAATCGTCGTCGACGATGTCGGGCATACGCCCGGCAAGCCGATCGAGCGCCTTGGCCACGACCGCACCGTCGCTCGCATCGAGCCACCCCTCCAGCCCCAGACGCTTGCCGTCATCGAACCACCAGTGGCGCAGACAACGGCCCCGGTCGGCCTCTACGACTTCTTCTCGGTCGGCCCCGAGGGCGCGATCCGCACGGCTTCTCACCCCCGCCACGGTCACCCGGCGGGCCCAGGCGATCAGCTTGGCCTCGGTCTCGGGGGTGGCCCAGCGGCACAGCTCCAAGACCTTGTCCTGTCCCAGGCTCCCGCTGCCAAGCGCGTCCCGCAACCGGGGCAGGGTCTCTAGTGCGTGGGCGGCCACGATCCAACGCCTCGCCGCCCACTGAGAGACCCCCAGGCGGGCCGCCAGCCATTCGGCCGTGCTCCCGGCCCCGTCGGCCTGCCACACCTGGGCCCTATCGCAGCGGGCGACGGTCTCGAGCAGTCGGAGTTGGGCGGAGCCGACCTCGGCGTGGGCCGAGCTCAGCTCGGCGAGAAGGTCTCGGTTGTCATGGCTACCGGATGTCTGCATGTCCCTCCGGCGGCACGGGTTCGCGGCCCACGGCAACTATATCGAACGTGCGTTCGATAGTCAAGCCCATTCTGGCGTCCAACTGCCACCGGCCACCACTCGCTGCGAAGTCGAGCGGGAGGATGATATGTATCTAGGTAGTTGACCGGACTCGATTGGAGCGCCGCTTGTGACCGGGTACAACGTCGGGTTGTTCGTCCACCTGCTGGGTGTCGTGACCCTGTTCGGAGCGATCACCATCATTCAGTGGGGAGGCGCGCGCCTGAGGGGCGCCGCCACAATCGAGCAGGTGCGGTTGTGGGT
>JALZIC010000023.1 GCA_030860455.1 Actinomycetota bacterium | reverse complement strand
GGCGCATCCCAGCCGCCCTCGGCCCGCCCGAACGAGCGCTCAACGCCGTGGGGGGGTTCGTCCTGTTCTCGGTGGCGTGCATGGTCGGCCACATCGTCACGGGCGGAGTGGTGTTCGGGCTCCCCGGTGTCTTGCCGGTGCTGGGGGCCGCGGCACTGTGGGTGGGGCGCTCCTCGTTCCGTGGGATTCCCGTCCCTCGGTGGAGCTTTGTGGGTGTTGCTGCGGTGGCGCTTCTGTGTCTGTTCGTGCTCCCGGCGCTACTGGGCGGCTCCGGGGTTCGTAGCGGCGATCCCCCCTGGCACCTCGGTTGGGCCGAGCAGCTTCTCGCGGGCGAACCGGTGCCCCTGGGCCCGGCGCCGGAGTACGCCCGCAACGCCTATCCATGGGGCTGGCACGCCCTCCTTGCCGCACTGGTCCGCCTGGTGCCCGGCTCGACCCCCCTGGTGGCGCACGAGAGCCTCCATGTGATGATCGTCGCTGCCCTGCCCCTGGCTGTGGCATGCCTCGCTCGCCGGGGCGACCGGCGCGCCGGCGCAGCTGCGGCGGCCGTTGCGGGGCTGGTCGGCGGCCTGGGGTGGCTCCTGGCCGATCACCCCGAGCTGGTGACCAGCCCCTCCGAGGCGCTCGGTGCAGCCGATCTGGTGGTGACCTCACCGAACGCCCTGTACTCGCTGCTGCCGCCTGCACTCCCGCGCGAGCTTGCCCTTGTCCTGCTCGGACTCGCAGGGGTGCTCGCTCTAAGTGCGCTGAGCTCGCCTTCCCGGGGCACGGCCGCGCTCTGCGGCGCGGTGATGGGCACCGTGGGCCTCCTGAGCGTGCCCCTGCTTCTGACCGCGGCGGTGTGGGTGACCCTCGCCGCGATTCTGATCGGCGGAGAGGGCAGAGCCGGTGTCTGCGCATCGATGGCCGGTACCGCGGCCGTGGTCGCGGCGCTGTGGGCGGGGCCGGTGATCGCCGACTACCTCCGCTTCGGTGGGTTCGTCGACGTCTCGGTGCTTGGCATGGAGTGGCCGCTGACCACGGCGCTGGCGTCGTGGGGCCTTCTGCTCCCCCTGGCCGCGGCGGGCGTCGCGCTGGCCGCCGAGCGCGCCTTCAGAGCGGACCGAGGCCGGTCGGAGGCCGTGGTTCTCCTGGCCTGGGCGGCGTCGATTGCGGTGTGGGTTGGGGTCACCGTACTGGCGCGCGGCGCCCGCGGCGGGCTCGCGGGGAACGGGACGCTGCTGCACCAGGGACGGGTGTGGCCGGTGGCGCATCTTCTCGGGGCCGCCTTTGCGGGGGTGGCGCTGCTGGGCCTGTACCGGGTCATCGCCCGACGTTCACAGGTACTCGCGGCCACCGGATGCGGCCTCCTGCTGGGTCTGGGGGCGGCGTCGCCCGCAATTGCCTCGCTGCAGATGACCGAGATCATCAAAGGGCGCGAGGCGGGGTGGGTCTACGCGGCCCCGGATCTGGCCGCCGGGTCGTTCCTCCGGCGCGCCGCCGCCCACCTCGGCCCGGACGATATCGTGAGGGTGCGGGGATCGGACGGGCTCGCGTGGGCCCTGTGGCAGTTCTCGGGCGTGAGGCTCGCCGACTACGACGACCCGACACTGGAAGGCAACGACCTGCGGGTGCGTTATGCGGATCTGGCGCGGGCGTGGGACCGGCGCATGGCCGCAGGAGGCTTCAGGCCGAACTACGTGGTGCTCCCTGTGGGCGAGGCCCCAGGTGATCGGGAGGTCCTCGAGCGGGGCACCTTCGAGGGACGACGCTGGGCACTGGTGGTGAGTTGAACGCCGGCGGTCTTTCGCCCGGGCAGCCCATGGTGCAAAAACGGATGTGGATTCGTTGATCCTCGGTCAGGCAAGCGGTTGGGCGCGTGAGGATGATCGTTTTCGGTGGCCGGGTAACCGATCTTCGGGGGACCCATCGAGTGTTGTGGTGTCGATGTCGTCGACTTCCATGGCGTCGTTGCGCGTGACTTCTACGTTGCAATCCAGCTCCTCGAGATACTGAACGAGGTTGTAGACAAAGGAGTCGTAGTTGTCGATCACGAGCAGCTCACACCTCATAGATGATCTGCGGGCCGCAACCTTTGTCCTCCATCGTGTTGCCGGGCGCCTTTTCCGTTGTGAGCGGGCGCCTGACCCAGCCATCTCGCAACAAGGGCTTGCCGTAGTCGCAGCGTGACGTCCCCGGCCGTCCACCGACCGACGCCGTCGCACGACATCACCGGCTGGGCCCCTCCGATCGAGTTGGTCAAGAAGACCTCATCAGCCCTTCCAAGCTGCTCGAGCGAGAGTGGAGCGATCGCCGTCGGGATACAAAGGTCGCGCGCTATCGAAAGAGTCGCGGCGCGCACAATCCCGGCGAGGATGCGGCCGTCGGTGCATGGGGTGATGAGGGTGTCGTCGACCACGGCGAACATGTTGGCCCGCTCCGATTCCAGCACTGCGCCGTCAGGGTCGACCAACAACAGCTGCTTGGTCCCGATGTCACCCTTGGCGTCTCTCCATCGTCCGAGGATGCTGCGGTCCACCAACTTGTGCGGGCCCAGACCGTCGCGGGTGACGACGACCGCAAGCTCGGTGCCCGGGTGGGTGTCTGTGTTCCATAAGCGTCTTGATGCCGGCTGAATGTCCACGGAGTGTTGCAGCGGGCATCCTCCTGCGGGCCGGACCAACAAGCGCATGCGCCCGTGCTGCCCAGACTGCTCCGCCGTGGCTCTAGCGGCCGGAAGAACCTCTCGAGGCAACTCCTGCCGGAAAAGAGCGCGGACGCTGCGGTCCATGCGAATGATGTGAGCATCCAGATCGACGCCGGCTCCGCCGGACACGAGAACCGTTTCGAACACACCCAGCCTGGGGTCGCCGATCAAGGGGGGCGGCCGCTCAGCTCGCTGCTCCGACATGCAGGTCCCCGACCCCCGGTATGTTCACGTGGGCTCCGACGGAGCGCAGCAGCGGTTGGGCCTTCATCAGGCACTCTTCCCATTCTGTCGCGGGATCGGAATCCGCCACGATCCCCCCTCCTGCTCCAAGCCAGGCTCTTCCGCCGGCGAATTCAAACGTCCGGATCGCAACGTTGAGCTCGACACCGGCTAGGGGGCTGACGTAACCGATCGCACCCGTGTACGCCTCTCTGGCCGTCGTCTCCAACTCCGAGATGAGCTCCATGGCCTTGATCTTCGGAGCCCCGGTTACCGACCCGGGAGGAAACGCCGCACGCAGCAAAGCGGCGTCATCGACATCTCGTCTCAGTTCACCGGTGACTTCGGACACGAGGTGCCAGACGCCGGGATGCGGTTCGGCGCGCGCCAGGGCCGGCACATGAATGGACCCCGGCGTGCAGACGCGCCCGAGGTCGTTGCGCATGAGGTCCACGATCATGACGTTTTCGGCGATGTTCTTAGGCGACGCAAGAAGCCGCTCTCCCTGGCCGGGCGCCGGTGTGACAGAAGGTCGAGCACAGGTTCCCTTGATTGGGGCGGTGGTGACCTCGCGCCCCGAGCGACGGAGGAAGAGCTCGGGAGACAGGCTGGCCAGCGCGCCCCACGTACCGGCCACGTAACCGGCGAACGGCGGAACCAGCGCGGCCGCTCCGCTACTGAAGAGGTCGAGCGGGTCACCGGAGAAGGGAGATTCGAGCCTGATGCAGAGGTTCACCTGGAAGGTGGCCCCCGCCAGGATGTAGTCGATCGCTCTGGTCACGGCCGACAGGTGTCGATCGCGGTGGGGCATGGGAACGAAGCCGGCACAGGCGTAGTCTTGTATAGGCGGGGCGGAGGCCCCCAGCCTCGCGGAGATAGTTTGGAATCGCTCCTCGAGCGCGCCGGCCCTCTGCGGGCTCCACAGCGCTTCGAACCACCACCGGCCGTCCGTCGCGTCGAAGCGCACGAGGTGGTCGTAGAACGCGAGGCTGAAGGGTGGCATCGGCACAGGGCGAGGCGGCGGAGGTGGCAGGGTCTCTATCCTCCGACCCAGCCCATATCCGAGATACCCAAACCAGCCCCCACCCACCACGCGATCGAGGTCGCCTTCGACCACGGGGCACCGGGTCAATGCGTGGAAGGGATCGGCGTCCTCGTCGAGGACCTGAATCGGTTGGGAACCCAGCAGTGCTCCGCCGCCGGCCCAGCTTCCGATCAGCGCGAACGGTTGCGGGTCCCCTCGAAAGCAACGAGCCGCTTCGACGGGCGTGAGCTCCGTGCGCAACGGCCTGCGCATGGGTCGAACCGACTCGATCGGCATAAGAGCTGCTGTCGTCCTGACTACGGGGTTCGGTCCCGGGACACTAGCCTCTCGCCACACACGTACGCAACCCCTCCCTCGCCGAGCGCTCTCCCAGGGCATCCCTGCAGTCCGTTGCCGGGCGACATAGGCTGGTCGGCGCAATGGACTTCGACCTCTCCGACGAGCAGCAGAGTTTTGTATCCGTCGTTAGATCGTTCGTCGACGACGCCATCCGTCCCAACGCCGAGCGCTGGGACCTCGAGGGGGAGCTGCCCCTCGACGCGGTGGAGCAAATGGCGGGTCTCGGCCTCTTCGGCCTGCCCTTCCCGGAGCGGTACGGGGGCGCCGGCGGCGATCTCGTCACGTTGTGCCTTGCGATCGAGGAGATCGCACGGGTTGACTCGTCGCTCGCCATAACCCTCGAGGCTGCGGTCGGCCTCGGCGCTATGCCCGTCTACCGTTTCGGGACAGAGGAGCAGAAAGCCACCTGGCTTCCCCCACTGGTGTCGGGCGATGCTCTAGCGGGCTACGGCCTGACCGAGGCGGGGGGCGGCTCGGACGCCGGAGCGACCCGGACCACTGCCGTGCTCGATGAGGGCGAGTGGGTGATAGACGGGTCGAAGTCGTTCATCACCAACTCGGGAACGCCCATTACCTCGCTGGTCACGATTACCGCGCTCACGGACAAGGGCGGGGAGTCAGAGGAGCCGAAGGAGATCTCCGCGATCATCGTCCCGGCGGGCACTCAGGGCTTCGACGTCGGCCCTGCGTACCGGAAGATGGGATGGCGTCACTCCGACACCCACGAGCTGGCGTTCCATGACTGCCGCGTTCCGGAGGCCAACCTCCTGGGGCGGCGCGGCGACGGACTGCGCAACTTCCTGGCGATCCTGGACGACGGCAGGATCGCCATCGCCGCCCTCGCGGTCGGCCTCGCGCAGGGCTGTCTCGACGAATGCCTGAGGTACGCAGGGGAGCGCCAAGCCTTCGGCCGGGCCATCGGCGGGTACCAGGCGATCAGCTTCAAGATCGCCGATATGGCAACCAGGACCGAGCTGGCGCGCACCGCCTACCTGAAGGCCGCCTGGCTCAAAGGCAAGGGGCGGCCCTACACCAAACACGCGGCCATGGCCAAGCTGTTCGCGTCCGAGACTGCTGTCGAGGTGGCGCGCGATGCCGTGCAAGTGCACGGTGGCTATGGCTACATCGAGGAATTCCCGGTGTGCCGGCACTTTCGCGACTCCAAGATCCTTGAGATCGGAGAAGGAACGTCCGAGATAATGCGCATGCTGATCGCACGCGAGCTTGGATTGCCCCCGTCTTGAACCGGGCAGCGGCGACGGCAGTCGAGTTCGTGACCAGGCAAGATGTCCTCGAAGAGGTACTGGAACGCTGTCGCGCTGGGGGGTGGGCCGGTCTCGACACGGAGTTCTGGCGAGAGCGCACCTACCGGTCCCGTCTCTGCCTCGCCCAGGTGGCCGTCGAGGACGCCATCTTCCTCGTTGATCCCATGGCGGACCTCGACATGAGCGGGGTGGCTGCCCTTGTCGCAGATCCGGCGGTCGAGATCATCCTTCATTCCGGCGGGCAGGATCTCGAGCTGTTCCACGAGCATTGGGCTGTGGTCCCGCAGAGGATCTTCGACGTCCAGCGAGCCGCCGGGTTTGCGGGTTACGGCGCCTCTCTGGCCTATGGGAATCTAGTCAATGCGGTTCTCGGAGTGTCACTCACGAAGGGCGAGTCGTACACGGATTGGTGCCGCCGCCCTCTAACCGACGAGCAGCTCACTTATGCAGCAGACGACGTCCGTTATCTGCCGGCGATCGCAGCTCACCTCAAAGAGAAGCTGGATGCACTGGGTCGAACCAAGTGGGTCGACGAGGAGATGAGAGTCATCGAAGCAACGGCAGGGCGCGACATTGACGCCGACTCCGCGTGGCGGAAAGTGGGCGGCAGGGGCAGCCTCACGCGCACACAGAACACCGTGCTGCGCGAGCTTGCATGGTGGCGAGAGCAGAGCGCGGCGCGCCGGGACGTTCCGCGGGGCTGGGTGATCAAGGATGTGACGCTTATCGAGATGGCGCGCCGGGGACCCTCGAACAAGAAGGATTTGATGGGAGTGCGCGGCATGAACCCGAAAGAGGTGGAGCGCTCGGGCGACGAGCTAGTTGCTGCGGTAGCGCGCGGCAAGTCCGCGGGCCCTATGGAGCTTGCCTCCACGCCATCCAAGAATGTGCAGATGCGCGCCCGGATGCTTGCGGGCATCGCAGATGCCCTCCTCAGGGCGCGCTGTGAGGCGGGTCAGGTGGCGAGCGAGCTGGTGGCTACCAGGGCGCAGGTGGAAGCGCTTCTCGCGGCAGTGATATCGGGTGAAGACGATTTGGCCGGACAGCGTCTGCAGCAAGGGTGGCGAAAAACGCTTGCCGGTGATGCAATAGTGGATCTAGCCCGTGGCCGGATTGCCCTGAAGGTAATCGGCCGCCCCCCCTACGTGGAAGAGGTACCACTTGGCGGGAGCGACTCTTAAGAGCAGAGGTGAGGAAATGGCAGACGAAGAGGAACGAATAGCGCTGTTCGTAGACTTCGAGAACCTGGCGATAGGGGCGCGCGACCGCGGCGGTGACCTCGACATGTCGGTGGTCATGGATGCGCTGTCCGAGCGGGGGCGCGTCGTGGTCCGGCGCGCCTATGCAGACTGGACACTGTTTTCGAATCATCGCCATGGAGTTGTCGCCCAGCGCATCGAGATGATCGAGATCACTCAGCGCCAGGGCATGAACAAGAAGAATGCTGCAGACATCAAGATGGCGGTAGATGCAATCGAACTAGCTTTCCAACGCGACTTCATAACCACTTTCGTGGTGGCCTCCGGGGACTCCGACTTCACGCCATTGGTGTCGAAGCTCCGTGAGCTGAACCGACGCGTGATTGGCATCGGGGTCGAAGGATCGACATCGGAGCTGCTGCCGGGCGCCTGTGATGAGTTCTTGTTCTACGAACGTCTCGTGGGTGCAGGCGAGCCGCCCAAGACCCCGCGCACGCGGGGGCGCAGAGGCAGCACCACTGCGGTGGCCGAAAACGGCTCGGGGGATCTGGCCGAGGTATCCCGGCTGGTGACACAGACCCTGCGCGGCCTCAAACGTTCGACCGACGGCCCGGTGATCTCATCGATGATCAAGCGAGCCATCCTTCGCAAGGACCCCACCTTCTCAGAGGGTGACTACGGCTTTCGCACCTGGGGTGAGCTGCTCCGCCACCTCGAATCCAAACAGGTGGTCGAGCTTCATCCCGGCACCGCCGAGGGCGACCCGGCGGCCGACTTCCCCACCAGCGGGGGCGGTGAGGAGAAGGCCTTTGGGCTGTTGCGCGACGTGGTCGGCGACCTCGAGAAGCGCTCCGGCGCCCCGCCTTTGTCCGGGCTCAAGAACGAGCTTCGCAAGAGACAGAACGGATTCAGTGAAAAGAACTACGGATACTCAGGCTTCCTGCAGTTCGCAAAGGCCGCAAGCGCCAAGGGGCATGTCGACCTCGAGTGGAACGACGAGGGCGAGGACTATTACCTCTCGACGGTGGTCCGGTGAGAGCGATCCTACAACGCCGAGTGGGTGGTGAGTATGGATAATTCACATCCCTCGCCCACTCGGCGCGTGCGCGGCGATATCCGCAACGTGGCGATCGTCGCCCATGTCGATCACGGCAAGACCACGCTCGTCGACGCCATGCTGTGGCAGTCGGGCGCGTTCCGCTCCAATCAGGATGTCGCCGATCGAGTCATGGACTCGATGGACCTCGAGCGGGAAAAGGGCATCACGATTCTCGCGAAGAACACCGCCGTCCGCTACGGAGAGGTCAAGATCAACATAGTTGACACCCCAGGTCACGCCGATTTCGGGGGCGAGGTCGAACGGGGCCTCACCATGGTCGATGGAGTCCTGTTGCTCGTCGACGCCAGCGAGGGTCCGCTTCCACAGACGCGCTTCGTACTGCGCAAGGCGCTTGAAGCCCGCCTTCCCGTGATACTCGTCGTCAACAAGGTCGACCGACCCGATGCGCGCATTGCCGAAGTCGTCAACGAGCTCTACGAGCTGTTCCTGGACCTCGACGCAGACGAAGAGCAGATCGAGTTTCCAATTGTCTACTGCAACGCGAGGGCTGGTTGGGCGTCGTTGCATGATGATCAGGAGGGGAGCGATCTCAAGCCGTTGTTCGAACTCTTGCTCGACCACATACCGCCCCCGTCCTACGACGTGAGCCATCCCATGCAGGCCCTCGTCACCAACCTCGATGCATCACCGTATGTCGGCCGGCTTGCTCTATGCCGCATGTTTCACGGCACTATCAAACGAGGTGAGCAGGTTGCATGGTGCCGCGCCGATGAAACGATAGAAAGGGTCAAGATCACAGAGCTGTACGTGACTGAAGCCCTGGACCGGGTAGACGCGGTCTCCGCCGGGCCCGGCGAGATCTTTGCGATTGCCGGACTCCCCGAAGTGACGATCGGAGAGACCCTGGCCGACGCCACCGACCCCCGCCCCTTGCCGGTCAGTCACTTCGACGATCCGAGCCTCTCGATGACGGTCGGCATAAACACCTCTCCATTGTCGGGACAAGACGGCGGCAAGATGACCGCCAGGCTGGTGAGCAACAGGCTCAGGGCGGAGCTGGTCGGCAATGTCTCGATCAGAGTCCTCGACACCGACAGGCCGGACGCCTGGGAGGTGCAGGGCCGGGGCGAGTTGCAGCTTGCCGTCCTGGTCGAGCTGATGCGACGCGAGGGATTTGAGCTCACCGTGGGAAAGCCGCAGGTGGTGACGAAGGAGGTCGACGGCCGGCTCTGCGAACCCGTCGAACGAGTGACGATCGACACGCCTGAGGACTTCATGGGGGTCGTCACCCAGTTGCTTGCGCTGCGCAAAGGACGGCTCGAGAACATGGTCAATCACGGCACCGGTTGGGTGCGAATGGAATACCTGGTCCCGGCGCGCGCCCTTATCGGCTTTCGCACCGAATTCATGACCGAGACGCGCGGGACGGGGCTTCTCCATCACGTCTTCGACCGTTACGAACCTTGGCATGGAGAGCTCCGCACCCGGCCTACCGGGAGCCTGGTGTCCGACCGGCGGGGGCTGACAACGTCCCATGCACTGTTGAACCTGCAGGAGCGGGGGTCGATGTTCGTTGCTCCGGGGGTCGAGGTTTACGAGGGCATGATCGTGGGGGAAAACGCCCGCTCCGACGACATGGACGTCAACCCCACCAAGGAGAAGAAGCTGACCAACATGCGCTCGGCCACCAGCGAGGTGCTCGTGCGGTTGATCCCACACAAGGCCATGTCGCTGGAACAAGCGCTCGAGTTCATACGCGAGGACGAATGTGTAGAGGTGACGCCTCATTCGATCAGGCTCCGGAAAGTGATCCTCGAGGCCGCAGGGCGCGTCCGGGCCTACAGGCGCCGCGGATAGCGCACCGATCCGCTCTGCCGGCATGGTTCACTGTCGACCATGGATGAGTACAACGCGTCGACGTATGGCGATCGGATCGCGGATGTCTACGACGATTGGTATGAGGATGTCTTCGACACCGAGGGGGCCGTCGATCTTCTTGCCCGTCTTGCGGACGGAGGGCGTGCACTCGAGCTGGCAATCGGCACCGGGCGGGTGGCCGTCCCGCTGGCGGGGGCCGGCGTCGAGGTGCACGGCATCGATGCGTCCGAGGCCATGGTGGCAAAGCTGCGCGCCAAGCAAAACGGAAACGCGATCCCGGTGGCCATGGGTGACTTCACCGACGTCAACGTCGAGGGGAAGTTCTCGCTCATCTACGTGGTGTTCAACACGTTCTTTGCGCTATCCAGCCAGAGGGATCAGGTCACCTGCTTTCGCAACGTGGCCGAGCACCTGAACGACGACGGTGCATTCGTCATCGAGGCGTTCGTCCCCGATCCCACCCGCTTCGACCGGGGTCAGAGGGTCGACGCCGGCCGGGTCGAGTCTGGAGAGGTCGTCATCGACGCCTCCCGCCACGATCCGGTCAACCAACGCGCGCACTCCAGCCACATTCGCATCACCGAACAGGGCATAAGACTCTTCCCCGTTCAGATTCGCTATGCGTGGCCGTCCGAGCTCGATCTCATGGCCGAGCTCGCCGGTCTGGTGCTGAAGGAGCGGTGGTCGGGGTGGCGGGGACAATCGTTCAACGCATCGAGTGAGGCGCACGTCTCCGTCTACGGCCGCCCGTAGAGGCCGGGATACGAAGCGCTCAGGGATTTAGGTAGGGGCGCGCCGGCCGCTCCACGCGTACCACCTTCGAAGCGTCGACCAACGCTTCATTTTCCAGCGGATAGAGAGCGCCTTCCACGCGCACCCATTGGTCGGTCTTCAGGTCGCCCGGTGGCGCGCCGACGACCCGCACCTGCACGCTCAACGCGTCGGCCACACAACACGACACCAGGAAGCGCGTGAGGATGAACTCGTCGGCCGGCATCCCCGCCTCCTTCGTCACGAAGCCGACGAGCGATACCTGACTCCCGGCGCGCCGGGCGAGGGCGCGCGCTCCTCCTTGGGATTGCAGGGCGCCGGCGATGTCGGCAAGCGAAAGCTGGCCCGAGGCGACGTCCTCCGGCGATGCGAGATAGCCGGAGCTCACGAAGCTCGAGCGCTTCGAGGCCGCGTAGGACCCGAGTGCCGAGGATGGCAGGGCAAGGACCGCGACCACCGGCACGATGGTCAGTCCGATGCCCAGGGCATGGCGCAAGGCCAGCGGCTCGGGGGCCCGGGCGCGTGCGCCGGCCAGCCGTCCGACCGCCCCCAGGGTGAGCAGAATCGCTCCGAGCGGAACTACCCAGGATGTGCGTGAGGACAGATACAGGGCCGACCGCCCCGCCGGCAAGAGGTACCAGAACAACCCGGCCCACGCCCCCAGGGCGGTCGCTTCGGCCAGGCGCACCGGGCTCCACGGCCGCGGCGTCGTCGCCGATCTCGGGCGCACCGTACGGGATTGCGACGAGCTCTGCACGCTCATCCTGCCAGCACCTCGATCCACAGAGTTCCCGCAAGGGTCACAGCGCCGACGACCAGCACCACGGTCCTGAAGAAGCCTTTGGTGAAGGTCCCCGAATAGAGGAAGCCTAGCTTCGTGTCGACCATCGGACCGAAGACCAGGAAGGCGAGCTGAGGGCCGATCCCGAACTGGACGAACGAGGCTGCGACGAACGCGTCGGATTCGGAGCACAGCGACAGCAGGAACGCCAGGGCCATCAGCGCGATCAGATCGATGAAGGGGGTGCCGGCCACTGCGCCCATGATCGATTGCGGTACGAACGTCTGCAGGGCCGCTGCGACGGCCGCCCCAAGGATCAGATACCGGCCCATGAAGAAGAAGTCACCGGCGAGGTGGCCAAAGAACGCCGCCGCCCGTGGCTCGTCCGCGTGGTTGTGGTCGCCGGGCTCGGGCGCGCGGGCTCGGAGGAGGTCGGAGGCGGAGCGCCCTCCCACAACCCAGCCCACCGCCATGGCTGCAAGCAACCCAAGCCCGGCGCGCCCGAGCACCATCGTCCACATCGCCGTCCGCCCGCGGTACGCCACTGCGGTCGAGGCGAGGACGATCGGGTTCAGGACCGGCGCTGCGAGCATGAAGGTGACGGCCGCCGAAGGCGCCAGTCCTTTGGCAGCGAGGCGACGGGCCACCGGCACCGAGCCGCATTCGCACACAGGAAATGCCAGCCCTGCGATTCCGGCCGCAGGGAGCTGCAGAGGGCGGGGAAGCCTCGCCAGGCGCTCGAAGGCCCTCGGCGGCACGAACACCTCGATCAGGGCGGACACCACCGCTCCCAGCAGGATGAAGGGGACCGCCTCGATGAGCAGCGAGGCGAACACGAGGAGGAAATTCTGCACTCCGGTGATCCGGGTGGGGTCGAAGAGGCGGAGTGCCGCGCCGAGTGCGAGGAGCGCGGCGGCCACCGGCAGGGCATTGCCAAGGGAGCCGGTTCGGGCTCCGGTGGACGTCGCCTGAGCCATCTCAGCAGTACCTCGCGAAGGTGACCGCGATCTTGGGGAAGGCGTCGGCGAATACCCGCCGGCCCGCACGGCGAGTGGCGAGAAGGGAGTCGACCACCTGTTCCTGCGGGAGCCTCCTTCGCGCCATCGCCTCCTGGTCGAGGAACAGCCCGCCCGCAACGGTGGCCTCCACGACCGCCCCCCGTCCCGGCACCGCGGCCTCGACAGCGGCCTCTACCCGTCGCGCCGGGATGGGAGCCCGTCCCACCTCGCGGCCGGTGGCGGTGACGACCGTAGTCACGGAGCCTCCGGCAGCTCGGCGAGCCGCTTCGACCACCCTGCGAAGCGCACCGTCCATGGCCTCCATCCGGCCCTCGAGTATCACGCCGAGAAGATCCGGGGTCTTGTCCGACCCGTAGCCCTCGGCCAGCAGTTCGACGGCCGCCGCCGCCGTAGCGGGTGGCGCGGCCCGCACCAGGAAGTCGTCCTGGTCCACGTCGGCGTACCAGCGGCCACCGGTAACGCCGCGATCCGAGGTCCCGGTCCCGACCAGACCTATCCGGGGCCTCCCCCCGAGCGTCTCGTCGAGGTCGTCGGCGAGGGTAGCGATGACCGACGGTGGAGCGCCCGGGCCCCACGCCCTCACCACCCCGCCGAGGTCGTTGTGCACGATTTCGCCCGTGACGCCGTGCTGCCTCGGAAGCCCTCCCGTTCCGAGGGTGGTCAGGGTGGCGGCGGGATCCAGAGGGAGGGATCCGGTCATGGCCTCCGTCGTGGCCGAGCCGCGCTCCATGAGGCGGTTTAGGTAGGGCCACGATCCCGGACTCTCCTCCAGGTCGTCGCTTCCTACTCCCCTCCACACCACCTCGAGGACGAGCCGGGGGGGCCCGCCCGACGCCACTCCGGCCAGAGCCCGCCCCGAGCGCACCTCGGGATGCGGTCGTTCGACCCCGGTGATCCGCTCGAGGGTCGGGGCCACGTCGTCGAGGCCGGTGCCGGCCGGGACCGGCGCGCCGCTGACACCCACGCCGGCGAACACGATCGGGATCTGCCCGCCCGTGTCCCCGAGCGACGGCCACGCCGCCGCACCTCCCCGGCCACCCACGGCCGATTCTCCGGAGGTCACTCCCATGACATCGGGGGAGCGGGACTCCCGAAAGCCGGCGGCCAGGCGGCTGCGAACGTCGTCGGGCAGCGAACAGAAGGGGACAGAGGCTGCGGTCGCGACCGGGCGGTTGCAGGAACCCCCGGTGCAGAGGGCGCGCAGCACCCCGGCGGGCGCGGCTGCGGTCATCGCCACGGCGAGGAGGATGACGGTCCTTCGCCTCAGGGTCGAGCCGCCACCGGATCTGCCTTCAGGGGCGGAGGGCGGGGCCGAACCGGCGGAGGGCGGGGCCGAACCGGCGGGGGGCGGTGAAGCGTGGGCCGAGGGTGTGTGCGCCATTGTCCTCACGCTAACGTGAGCGGAGTGACAACCACCGAATCCCGTGCGTACGGTCGCCCCCTCGCGGTCCCCCCGGTCGCGCTGGTGGGGTCACTCGTTGCAACCGCGATTGTGGCCGCGCGCCTGGGAGGTGTGGGGGGGCATCCACTCGTCCAGAGCTTCGTCGTCATCTTCACCTCGATTGTCGTCGAGGCGCTTCCCTTCATCCTGCTCGGGGCGATAGTTGCGGCTGGGATCGAGGTTTTCGTCCCCCAGAACGCATTCGACCGGGTGGCTCGGCTCCCCCTCGGGCTTCAGCTTCCGGCTGCGGCGCTCGGCGGGTTTGCCTTCCCGGTGTGCGAGTGCGGTTCGGTGCCCGTCGCCCGCCGTCTCATCGCCAAGGGGATGCACCCGGCCTCGGGCCTGGCGTTCATGCTTGCCGCCCCTATCCTCAATCCGATCGTGCTGGCCTCGACTGTCATTGCGTACCGGGGGCTCGGGCTGTCGTTCCAGATGGCTGCGGGACGGGTGGTGCTCGGTCTTGTGCTGGCCGTGATCGCGGGCTGGGCGTTGGGGGGTGAGTCCGCCGCCGAGCTCCTTCGGAACAGATCCAATGAGCCGGCGTCCCGGCCCGCAGGCCCGGTGATTGCGCCTCCCGCACGCTCGGTGGCCTTCGCCGACCACCTCGCCTCCGACTTCTTCTTCATGGGAAGCTTCGTCGTCGCGGGGGCGGCGCTGGCCGCGGCTCTGCAGACGGTGATCCCTCAGAGCCTGGTCGCGGGCGTGGCGCGTACCCCGGTTGTCGGGTCGCTGGCGCTTATGGGGATCGCCTTCGTCCTGTCGCTGTGCTCCGAGGCGGATGCATTCGTCGCCGTCTCCTTCACACAGTTCCCCATCGGGGCCCAACTGGCGTTCCTGGTGTTCGGCCCGGCGGTCGACGCCAAGCTGGTCCTGCTCTACGGCGCCAGCTTCCGGAGGGGCTTCGTCGCCCGGCTGCTGATCGTCGCCGTCCCGGTGGTCCTGGCCGGGTCGCTGTGGTTCGAGGCGATCGTCCGATGACGCGAGGAGGCGTCCGGGCGCCGATCCCTGGCTTCGACCGGCGCGCCGCCCGCGCGGGGTTAATGGGCCTGTGGAGCGGGGTGTTCACATGGCTGTGGCTGAGCGGCGAGATGACTCGCTATCTGGG
>JALZIC010000005.1 GCA_030860455.1 Actinomycetota bacterium | reverse complement strand
AGAAACTCGTGACACCGAGCCGCCTCGTCGTCCTCGCCGATCGCCTGGGCGGCGCGGCCCAGTCCCTGCAACGAACGGAGGAAGCCGCGATTGGGGCGGTGGAACCACGGCACGGTACCCATACCGCGCCAGCCCGCCGCTCTCAGGCGGTCGAGCCCACGGTGGTAACCCACCCGAAAGTAGGCGTACGCCTCGACCGCCCGGCCGTCCTCGAGGGCCTCTTCACCGAGCCGCGCCCATGCGCTCAGGCACAAGGGCCAACGAGCCGCGACGGCGGCGACGGCGTCGGTGGCCGTAGCGGCGTCGAGCGCTTCGAGGCTGCCGGGTGGTTCCTCCAGCTTGGTCTCGAGTGGCTCGTTTACCGGTATCTCGTCCATGGACGCGATGGTAAGCCGCGAGCCGCCTGCAGTGTAACCAAGGGCTCGCGCCTGGGACACGACAGTGCACGCGAGGACGAAGTAGGGTACCGCGCCGATGTTCTCGACCCCTTCGTCTCCGGCAATCGCCGGCCTGCAGTCGATCGGGGTAGCGGCTCTGCTGGGGACGCTCGGGTACCTGATCGCCGGACTGATCACCAGCCGCCTGAAGCTGGGCCGAACCACCCGGCTGGGCCTTGCGTTTCCCGGCCTGGCGTTCTACGCCCTGCTGATGATGATGGCGCACGTGGCCACCGGCGGCCGCGTGCTCTCGAACCCGGGCCTCACCCGCGCCATCACCGGTGTTGCCGTCCTCGGGCTGGCGTCGGCAGCCTTTTGGGCCCGGCGTGGGCACACCCGAGAGACCGGTGCGAATGAGGTCGTCTGGCCCGCCTGGTTGCTCGTGGGAACGAGCCTGGTCGTTTTCTGCACTCCGGTCGGACGGATGATTCCCCTCGATCACGTGTGGGACACGAACCTGCATACGGGGTGGGCGACCCAGCTCATGGCGGGCGAGCCGGTGCCCGCTGCCACGGTGACCGGAGATGTGCCGAACTACTACCCCTGGCTGTTCCACGCTCTGCTGGCTTGTATCGCCAACCTCACGCCCGGAGGCCGCGCTTTTCACGCCCTCGCTCCGCTGCAGCTTCTGCAGGTTGCCGGAGCCGTCCTCGCTTTCTTCGCCCTTGGACGCGCCCTCAGCGGCCGCTGGGTAACCGGGGCGGCGGCAGGATTGTTCGGCGCCCTCGCGGGAGGATTCGGATACGTCCTGCTGCGGGGCCCCGATGTCATTCTGGATCCCCGGGCGAATGACGGCGCGGCGGCGACACGGTACTGGGGCGACCTCATCGCTACCCGCCCGTACAACGTCGGCTTTCAAAATCTCACCCCGCCGTTCCCCCGCGATGTCGCTTACGTCCTTGTGGTTGCGGCTCTTCTGCTTCTGATAACCGGTCTCGAGCGACGGTCCGGCGGTCCCCTTGTAGCGGCGGGTGTGACGGTCGGAATGGTGGGTCTAACCGGGGGGGAGACCTTCATCGTGTGTTTTCTGACGGTTGGAGTGCTCACTGTGATCGGCACCGACGTCGGCAGAGCGCGCCTGGGTGTACTGGTGCTCCTTCCTGCGCTGGCGACCTACTCGCTGTGGGCAGGGCCCATGGCCGCCAACTACTTCCGCCTTGGAGGCTTCTTTGGAACCGCCGCCCGTCCGGTCGTCCTCACGCCACTTGCCGTGCTGGGCAGTTGGGGACTCGTCACACCCTTCGCCGTGTACGGGCTGGCCGGGCGGCTGCGGCGGTTGGCCGATCCGGCGACGAAGGTGGTGCTTGCCGCCCTGGCGGCAGCGGTGACGTCCCTAGTGGCGTCGGCCGCCCTTCCACTGTATCTCGGCCGGGGATTCTCCACCCTGGGGCGAGATCATCGCTACTGGCCCCTGGTGTTTCTGGCGCTTGCGCCTCTGGCGGCGCTGGGACTGACGGAGCTGGTAGGGGCCATCGTTCGTGTGAACCGCAAGCTTGGCGTCGCGTTTGTGGCCGTGACGGTGATCCTGGCTCTGCCTTCACCTTTGCTGGCAAGCATCGCCCTGCCGGATGAGAGGGGAAGTCCCGAGCTGCTCGAGAGCTCGCTGGAAGGTGATCCCCGGACCGTGCTCAACCTGATTGCGCCGCGGCCGGGAATGGGCTGCGTGATCGCGGCGCCCGTCGGTTTGAGCCAGCGGGTTTTCTCCTATACAGGCTATCGCCTGGTCCTGTTCCGATGGGGCCCCGGAGAGATCGGCAGAAATGCGGCACACATCCGGTGGGCCGGGATCTACCGGCGCATACCCGGGGGGCATGAGCGCCTGCAGGCCAACAGGGTGCTGACTGGGGCGGTCTCGACCAAAGCCAGGTGGAACGAGGTGGCCGACGCCTACGGTGTGGACGTTGTTGTTGCACCTGCGGGACGCGCCCAGGCGCCAACGTTCCGAGGGCTGCGCAAGGAGCTCTCGAGCTCGGTGGCGGAAGAGAGATTCGTGGTCGTGTGGAGGCGAGGGTGTTCATGACCTCCTCGTCGACCAAAGAGTGCCGGGCCCAAGTGCCATTCGCGTCGTTCGTGAAAGGCGGGTGGTGCCACACTTGAGCCCTGGGGCGGTCTCGCCCGGTTCGGCAGTCGAAGTACGGACAATGCCGGTCGTTGCGGCGGCGCCTTAAAGAGCAGCGTGCAAATAGCCGATGCCCAAGAATGAATCACTATCCAGCGGATCGGGCCGGCGTGATGTTTACGGCGCGACCGAAACCTGCAGCGATAGCGAGGTCAACCCCGAAGCGCGGGCGTCTTGGATAAACCCGCCCAAGAGCCGAAGGCCGTCGGCGAGATCGACCTCTTCTTCGACCTCTCGCTCGATCTGCTGGTCATAGCAGGGTTGGACGGCTATTTCAAGCGCCTCAATCCCGCGTGGACCGAGCTGCTCGGCTACTCGGTCGAGGAGCTGACCAGCCGCCCATTCAATGACTTCGTGCATCCAGACGACAGGGACAAGACCGCAGATGTGGTTGGGGATCTCAAGTCTGGAGCGGTCACCTATACCTTCGAAAACCGATACCGGTGCAAGGACGGCAGCTACCGGTGGCTGATGTGGAATTCGAAGCCTCAGGTTGAGACGGGCCTCATCTACGCGGTTGCCCACAACGTCACCGAACAGAAGAAGGCGGGGGAAAGCAGCGCGAAGCTCGCTGCGATTGTCCAGTCCTCTAACGACGCAATCTTCGCCTGGTCGTCGGATGGGATTCTCACAAGCTGGAATCCAGGGGCCGAACGCATCTACGGCTACGGGGCTGAGGAGATGGTGGGCCGGCCGGTCACCGCCGCCCTTCAGCCTCTCATGCCCCCCGATCGCCCCCACGAGTTCGAGAACTTGCTGAAGGGGCTTGAGGGGGGTGAGGACGTCTCGAACTTCGAGACCGTCCGCATTCACCGGGACGGCCATTCACTCGATGTCTCGCTGACGATGTCGATGTTGAAGGACAACGGAGTGACCGTCGGAGGCTCTGCGATTGTCCGCAACGAATCAGACCGTAAAGCCGCTCAACGCGACCGCGACGCACACAACGTCATGTTGCAGGCCGTGATCGCCAACAGCCAGTCGGCAATCTCTGTGAAGGACCTGGAGGGACGGTACATGCTTGCCAATCCGTCCTTCGAGCGCGCCTTCGCAGTTCGGCAAGAGGATCTGCTGAGCAAGACCGACGATGTCCTCGACCCCGGCCTCGCCCCGGTGTGGCGCGCCAACGATCTCCGGGCGCAGCAAGGCGCTTACCACCTCGATGAGTGGTCCGATGGAAAAGACGGCCGCCAGTATTACGAGTCGGTTAAGTTCCCCCTCCACGACGCTAGAGGAGTTCTCTACGCTACCTGCGGCATTTCCTTGGACGTGACGGAGCGCCGACGAGCCGCCGCCGCCATGACAGAAGCTCGGGACGCGGCCTTGGCCGCGACCGCAGCCAAGTCTTCATTCCTTGCGACCATGAGCCACGAGATCCGAACACCCATGAACGCGGTCATCGGAATGACGGGCCTGCTACTCGACACAAGCCTTGATGACGAGCAGCGTGACTTCGTCGAGACCGTTCGAGACAGCGGCGAAGGGCTGCTGACGATCATCAACGACGTGCTGGACTTCTCGAAGATAGAAGCAGGCCAGCTCGAGCTCGAACGCGAGTCATTCGACCTGCGAGCATGTGTCGAGGGTGCGCTGGATCTCCTTGCCCCAACCACAGTGGCCAAGGGAATTGGTCTCGTGGGCTATGTCCAGGAGAACCTGCACCGGGTGGTCGGGGACGTGACACGGCTGAGACAGGTCTTGATCAACTTGCTTGGCAACGCCATCAAGTTCACCGAACAGGGCGACGTCATGGTCACGGTCACATCTGATAACCAGAACGACTCGAAGATCTCTCTGCGCGTTGCCGTGACCGATTCCGGGATCGGCATCCCCGCCGACCGAATTGACGGCCTGTTCGGTTCGTTCACTCAAGTCGATGCCTCCACCACCCGGAAGCACGGCGGCACAGGCCTTGGGTTGGCCATCAGCCAACGACTAGTGATCGCGATGGGTGGCGAGATCACCGCCGAAAGCGAGCTCGGACTGGGTTCCACCTTCACGTTCTCCGTGACCATGGGTCGCGACAGGCGACACACCGCGGCGGAACCGAGAGGATCGTCCTTGAACGGGCTGCCTGCTCTCCTCTTGAGCCCGAGCAGCGTCAGGCGAAGGGGACTGCGGCTTCAATTGGAAGCTTGGGGAATGAGGTGCAGCGAGGCAGACACCGTAGAGGGGGCCCTAACCGCGATAGGCAACGGAACCGGACTCGCCCTAGCGGTGCTCGACGTCGATGACGTCGAGCCGGATGGACGCTCGCCCCTCGTGGGCCGAATAAGGCAGCTACCCGCGGGGCGCAACCTCGGGCTCATCTCTTTGTGCGGGCCGGGCGCCAGACCGGTCTCGGGCGGGGACCCCCGGACCGCTTCGCTAATCAAGCCGGTAAAGCGATCAGCATTGCGCGCTGCGGTGGAGTCGGCGCTTGGCACAGACCCGCTCGGGGTCAATGCGCCCGATCACCCCGCGCCGGAGGATCGGGTCCGGGCCCCTCGAGCCCTCCGGGTGCTGCTCGCCGAGGACAATCCTGTCAACCAGAAGGTCGGCAAGCTCATGCTTCGCAAGCTCGGACACCGTGTTGACATCGTCGGGGACGGACGCGAAGCGATCGACGCCGCGCAAGGCGGAGGCTACGACGTCATCCTCATGGATGTTCAGATGCCGGAGGTTGACGGTCTCGAGGCGACCCGCGCCATCCGGTCGAAGCTGCCGGAAGGCGCCCAGCCACGCATCGTGGCGATGACCGCCAGCGTGCTGGTAGAGGACAAGACCGCGTGCTCGGCTGCCGGCATGGACGACTATCTCGCCAAACCGGTACGGATCGAAAGCCTCGCAGCCGCTCTCGACTCTGTCTAGTCCGCCCGGTGTCTGCCCCTCCTTCTAAACCTGTCATCCTGCACAGAGACGGGGGCTTCGTCAGTTTTAGAGGTGTCGGAGGGGAGACTTGAACCCACCTCCCGCCTGGGCAGTTTCCTTCCTGGAACCGTTGGGTTGTCCAGCGGTGCGTGAAGGGGATGGGCTGTCCGAACAACCTATCTCTCTAGCCAGAGTCTCGACAGTTCGAACAGGCTAGGGAAGCAGGAGTTGGGACAGGCTGTCGTCGAGCCATTCCTCGAATTGGTCCGCGCTCCAGCCTTGGTCACGGGTGAGGAACGCGTAAGTGGATGGATTCGACAGGGCCGAGTACGTGTCCGCGGCATGGCCGACACTCACACCATTTCGCAGAGGGCCGTTCGCAACCAGCATCTCGATATACATGCGTTGACCATCGGAGCGCCGCTTTGTGTCACGGCGTTGCAACTCGGCCGCGTTTGGATCCGAGGCGGCAGCGGTCTGGAGGATGCGATGGGCCGTGTAGGTGCGCTCGAGGATTCCCCGTGAGAAGCGGCTGAGGAGGCGAACCTGAACCCGTTGATCACGACACTGGCGGATCTCCGCAATCTCTGGTTGGTCGAAGATGTCACGCCCGTCATCGGCGCCGACGATCGCAGGTTCCAGGATCGCCTCGACGAGTCGCGCTTTGTTCCCGAATCGGCTGTAAACAGTTTCGACCGCGACATCTGCTCGTGCTGCGATCGACTCGATCGTCGCCGCGGCGTAGCCGAGATCGAGGAAGAGGTCAGTGGCGGCGCGAAGTATCCGGTCTCGCGTCAGCCTGGCGCGTTCGGCTCGTCGCGTTCGTGGCGGATCTTTTCCCTTGACGTGGGTCCCCATCCTGAATACACTACCACTGTATTGATACAGAGAGCCTGTATCTTCGAGTGGAGGTGTCAAATGGCTGAGTTCCCGATCGTCCCCGGCCGGACCGCCCTGATCAACGTCGATATGCAGCGGTGTTTCGTCGAGGGAACCCCTTTGGCATCCCCCGCCGGGCCCGCACTCGTCGCACGCATCAACGAGCTCATCTCGGCCTGCCTTGAGGCCGACATGCTTATCGTTCACACCCGAGGATGGATGAAGCCGGATGGATCCAACCTAGGCGTAATGGCTGAGATCGTCCCGCCTTTTATCGTCGACCTCTACACCGAGGGCGCCGAGAGCGCAGAGCTGCATGACGCACTGGATGTCGGCCCCACGGACGTCATCTTGAACAAGCCCCGCTACGGCGCTTTCCACGGCACGGACCTTGAAACGATCCTGAGGTCGCGGGGAATCGACACGGTCATCATCTCCGGCATCGCCACGAACATCTGCTGCGACACCACCGCTAGGGAGGCCGCGCAGCGAGACTTCCGAGTCCTTTTCCTGAGCGACGGCACGGCTACAAAAGAGATGAATGGGGTGCCGGCAGATGAGCTACAGCGTGCGACGTGCGCTAGCCTTGGCATGGTTTTCGCGCAGATAGCCACGATCGATGGGGTCATCGATTTGATGCGATCGCCGAAAGACGCAACGGCCACTGGAGTCCCAGCCACCGTCTGAGTACCTCGTCCGTTATGCCTAGCCGTCGTGCATCAAAGTGACCTCCCTACATTTGCCGATACGTAACAATAACGACCCGCAAGTCAACTAGCGAAGAGGTTGGCGCCATGACCCACTACGTAGAGTTCCCCGGGTCACGCTACCCAAGCGGGCGGGAACGACCCAACGCGAGGAGGGTTTCCGGCCCCGCTCGGATCAGTGGACGGCGACCGAGCGCATCGTTTGGTCGAAGACTTTATAGCGCCCTTTGCCATCGATCTTAGCACTGTACATTGCAACATCGGCGTTCCGTAGCAGCTCGCCCGCTCCCTGACCATCTTGGTGGATGGCGATGCCCACGCTTCCGCGCACCGAGACAACTTTGCCTTCGAGTTCGATCGGCTCGAAAACTGACTCGAGCATTTGCTGGGCAGGAATAGCCACTTCGGCCGCGTCGTCTACGTCTTCCAGCAACACCGCGAACTCGTCACCTCCGAGGCGCGCGGGGGTATCCGACGTCCTCACGCTCTCCCTCAGCCGTTGAGCGATCGTAACGAGCAACTCATCACCGGCGGCATGCCCCAGGCTGTCATTGATCGTCTTAAAATCGTCAATGTCCACGAAGGCCACCGCGAAAGACCTCTCGGCCTGTCTGGGCCGATTCAGAGCTTGTTCCACTCGCTTCTTGAACAGCGTCCTGTTGGGGAGTTCGGTGAGGGGGTCGTGCAACGCCTGCCGCCTCAGTTCCTCCTCGAGCACCTTTTGAAGAGTGGTTGCATCGGCGAAAGCCCGGGCTAGAACGCCGAATTCATCCTTACGAGCGAGGTCCACCTCGTTCGACTCGCGAGTCTCGCCACCTCCCCCGATAACTGCCATGAGCCTGGCGACCGGGTGAGTTATTCGTCTTCTCACCCACAGGAGAGCCGCGAGACCGAGAATCACACCCAGCACCAGACTGGCGACCAGAATCAGCTTCGACCTCTCCACCGTTCGTCTAGCTTCCTCGCTCTGTCGTTTGAGGCTCGTTTCTACGGTTCGCTCGATTCCGTCGCTGAGCACTCGATCGAGCTTGGAACGGGCGCTCAGAAAGCGCGGAATGGCATTTTCAGAGCGTTCAGTCAGCGAGATGATGCGGACCTGTATCTGCTTGAATTCCCGAGTCTGGCCAAGGACTGCGCGCAGCTCTGCTCGCTCGGTCTTGGTCCCGCCTGCTCTAACAGCCTCGACGAGCTCGCCGATTAACTCATCCAATTCCTCGAGACTTCGCTCACTGTTCTCGAGTGAAGGAGCGGCAGCGTAATTGCTAACGAGGCGCGCGTTCTCTTCGACATCCCCTTCGAAGGGGGACAGGAACTTGATTTGGCTTACCCTCTCATCCATGTCTTCGAGGCGCTGCTGAACAGCAATGAACGAGCGCCGCCGCCGCTGGTCATCGGCTACAAGCCTTGCCCCCAGCTGTTTCAGTCCCCCAAACAGATGTCGCTCCAAATCACCTGAATCATCTGCAGACGAGTTACGAGCGAGAGTCTCGTAGCTCACCATGGCGGCGTTGAACGCGTCTTCAGCCTCTCCTGACGGCACGATCTTGTCCGTCACCAGTGATTCGAGGAATGCGATCGTTGTCTCATCGGCGGCCTGAATCATCTCTGCCGCGGCCTCGCTACTGGGCTGATCGATTGAAACAACATCATCGAAGGATTCGTCGATGGATTGAACACTCAGATAGGAAGCGAACATGAATGCCACGAAGGCAAGCAGTACGAGCCCAGATGTGAGCTCGAGCGTCCTGGCCAGGGTTAGCTTTCCGCTTCTCGGGTCGGTTGCCCTATTCCCGAGACTGCTTCCCATTCCAGCCCCCCAATCGCGTCGTTGCTCGAGAAGCCTCTCTGGCTCCGCGATCGGCATGCTCAGAGTCGGCCGATGACGATGTGACTGTCCGGCTGGACTCTGTCGGCACTCCGTTCTCCTGTCCTGGCTGACTACGTGGGGCCAGCTCCCTTTGCCGCCTGACGTCGAGCCTGCCGCCTGGCGAAAAGATCCTTCCGTATCTGCATCGGCCCTTGAGGGATGGGGGTTTAGCAGGAATCTGCCGGGCTACCCGCTCGTATTAGGTTGGTCACGGCGCGTTATTACTCTCGCCTGCTCTCCCGCCTGCCCTCATCGAGCCGATCAGTTTGTCCTCGGACGGCAGGCGGAACCTGCCATGTTGCCCGCGCCGGTGGTGTTGAGGGCCGAACTCTTACACACGGCTCTCAGAAAAACTTCATTGCGCCGGTCCTAGGAAATCTCCGGACAGTTCAGACCAGGGAGGGATCCGCAGCGACCCCCGCTCTCTCTGGAGTTTCACAGCCGCAGAGGTAGCTGCATCTCTCCCAGGGCCCGAGCAGCGACACTAGATCGCTGCAGATTCATTTTTTTTCGTGTCGGAGGGGGGACTTGAACCCCCACGCCCTGCTTAAGGGCACTAGGCCCTCAACCTAGCGCGTCTACCAATTCCGCCACTCCGACATCCGACACAAAGGACAGCCCCGACCGGAGCTTGTCCGAGCAGGGCGCGGTGATTATATCCGGGGTGGCTCAAGACGCCAGGCGCCACCGCTCGAGGTTCCACAGTGGCCCGTCGAGAGTCGGATTGGCAGCCGGCCCCCTCAGGCCGTCCCTCCAGGCGACGAACGTCTCGACCTGGGCGAACGGCACGGCCAGCGAGTCATGCAGCGGCGCAGAGTCGTCGGTCGACGCCGGCGCCCCGGAGGTACGCCGGATGGCGATGTCCATCGGGTCCTCGCGTCTCCACGGGCCGTAGAACGTCGCCGCGTCCGCGCTGACCAACTCAACCGAGAAGCCGGCCTCTTCGAGCTGCAACCTCAGCGCGCGTTGGACCAGCTCGGCGAGCTCGTCACCACCGGCGACGGCGACCTGGATCGGCGACGGCGCCGTGACCACAGGCGGACGAGCCGGCCGCCGCCAGGCGCCCTCGGCCGCCCCGCGCCCGGGGCCGGGATGAAGCGTGTTTGTCAGGCGCCCATGGCTCCTGACAAGGCCCCTCTCGAGGGCCGTGCGATCGATCGCCCGCGCCACGCCCGCCCGTCCTGCACCGTCCATCTGCGCTCCCTGGAGATCAAACCACAGCGACTCCCAACCCAGTACGGACGAGTGTTTGAGCCCGATGGCATCGAGGCGTTGACCCAGGTTCACAGACGAAGGCGGGGCGGCGCCGTCGAGGCGACCGGATCTGAGCAACGCCAGCATGATCTCGAGATCCTGGACGAACCTGACCACGATCCGGTCCGAGCGGGGTTCGGCGCCCCACCAGTTGGGATTGGGGCTGTAGACGGCCTCGAGCCCGGGCGTGAACGACTCGAGCTCGAAGGGCCCCCCGAAGACGCCGCCCGCATGCACTCCCCCGCCGGAGGGGAGAATGGGAGCCGCCGTCGCCAGCGTCCGCTTCCAATCCAAAGCGCCCGTCAGCCGAACGCGTCGCCTGCCCATGGCCCGCGCCGAAGCCACGTCCGCAAGCCCCGACGGGGGCTCGGCGCGCCGCACGCTGCTGACGACGTCGCGGGCGGTGATGGATCGCCCGTTGCTCCAGCTGGCTCGACGCAGAGTGATCTGCAGACCCCGTGGACCGGTGGCGGTGGCCGTACGCACCAACATCGCGCGGGGGCGACCGCGGGGGTCGAGTTGGAACAACGACGGGAACAAAGGGCGAACGAGCATGAAGGTGAGGTCTGTAGCCGAAGGTGAGTACGGATCGAGCGTCCCCGGAGCGCCAAGGACCCCGAACTCGATGGCACCGGTCCGGCCCCCGCCGGGACCGTCCGATTGGCCGGGTGTATTGCTCCCCTGGGAGGGGGCCCCGCCCCCGGGCGTGCATGCCGCAGCCACGCACGCCAGCGCCAGGAGGAGGTGCCTACCCTTCGACCGAAACGGCATCGAACCCGCCCATCACGTCGAAATGAACGTTCACTCCGGGGGGGCGCACGACCCATCGGGTCATAAAGGTACCTATCGGCGCTACCGGCACCTGCTCAAGGATCTCGATCTCGGCTCTGCGGTACAACCGCCAGCGCTCCTTGGATGAGCGGGCGCGGTGCGCTCGAGCCAGCAGGTCGTCGACCCTCTCAGAGTCAACCCCCGAGTGGTTGTCGAGCGAATCCGAGTGGAACAGAGGTGTGAGGAAGCCGTCGGCTGCAGGATACTCGGCGATCCATCCGAGGCGGTAGAGCGACTGTTGGTCCTCGCTCAGCCGCCGCAGAAAAGCGGGGAAACGGTACCCGTTGACGTCGACATCCAGACCGGCCGCTCGCAGATCCCCGGCGACCGAGCGAGCGACCCGCCCATGGGGTGAGTCCTTCGTGTAGTCAAGCGTCACGGTGCGTTCACCGGAAGGCAGCTTCCTCACCAGCCGGCGCGCCGCCCGCGGGTCATGCCGGCACAGCTTCAAGCAAACATCCCGATGGAATCCGGGGATTCCCCGCGGCACGATGCCTCGCGGGGCGACGAGCGACCGGTCGTAAATCCCCCGTGCGATCCTGCGGCGATCGATGGCGCGGGTTATCGCCTTGCGCATCCGGATGTCATCGAGCTGTTCGGAGTCGATATTGAAGCCGACGAAGTAGCCGGCCAACAGTGGCCCGAAGCCGCCCGCGCCGAAAGCGGCTTTGGCCGCGTCGATCTCGGCGGCCGGCACCTCGGCGACGTCAAGAGACCCTTCGAGGATATCGGGCCACGACGCGAGGGCGTCGGGGTAGGGCACGAAACGGAGGCCACCGAGCGTCGGCGCCCCCACGCCTTTGCGCCAGGCGTCGAGCTTGATCGGACGTCCGGGCGTCCACCGGGTGGCCAGTTTGAAGGGACCATTGCCGACCGGGCGCCTGACCCACGACCTCTTGCCCGCTACCGCCTCGGCGGGCACCGGCACCAGGGCCGGGTGGGTGAGCACGGCGGGAAAGTCCCTATAGGGCTCGCTCAGCCTTACCACCAGCGTGCGGGGGCCCGGCGATCTCAGCCCCCGCAGACGGTCGGTGTCGCCAAACCCGTTCGTTGCGGTGAAACCTCGGACCAGCTCGAGCGTGTAGGCGATATCGGACGCATTGCGCTTGCGGGCTATGCGGTCGAAGGCGAACCTGAAGTCGCGGGCCGTCACCGGAGAGCCGTCGTGAAACTTCATGCCTTTGCGCAAGGTGAACCTGAAGACGCGACCTCCGTCCTTCACCTTCCAGTTTCGGGCGGCGGCGGGCACGACCTTCCTCTTCACCTGATCCCATCTGGTGAGACCTTCGAAGAGCTGGCGTACCACGAGCGCCGCTCCCGGATCGGCGACGCGCAATGGGTCGAGAGTTCCCGGCTCCTGAATCGCGACTGACAGGACACGGTCGCCGTCCACTGCGGGCCCGGTCGAGCCTCCCGCACCCGCGTCGGCGGAGCGTTCGTCTCCGGCTTCGTCCCCCGTAGCGGTTGGCTCGGGCTCGTCGGGTGTGGGGCCCGGCCGGCTGGGTGACTCCGACGGGGTTGGCTCGCCGCCGCCGGGATCCGCCGACGGCGTCGTACCGGAGCAGGCAGCCATCACCAGGGAGGCGCACATCAGTAGCGCCAAGGGCCTTGACAGAGTCGCCATGGAAGGAGGAGAGCGGGCCGGCGACCGGCTACTGGAGCCGGAAAGCCAGCAGGATGGTGGTTGCGGAGAACACGATGGCCGTAATAACCGTTATTCGGTCGAGATTCTTTTCCATCACAGTCGATCCCATTGCCTGCGACTGCATTCCACCGCCGAACATCTCTGAGACTCCTCCGCCCCGTCCTGCGTGAAACAGGATGAAGGTGATCAGCAGCAGCGATGCGATGACATGGATCACAACGATCAGGATCGTCAGCACCAGTGTGCCTCCGTGCAAGAGATCCTGCTCAGGCCCACTGGCCCTTGTCCTTCCGGTGCTCGATCGCCTCTTCCAGCCGTTGGATTACCTGCTCGTCCTCGCGCTCGACCCGGTCGACGAAGTACGCCACCGCGGGCTCGGGGAAGTGCTGGACGAGCCAGTCGATCACGGACTTGACGGTGGAGCTGGCGTACTGCTCGCGCGAGACGAGCGGCGTGTAGCGGTGTGCCGGCTGGTCCTCGACCCGCTGCACGAAGCCTTTGTCCGCAAGCCGGCCAAGGGTGGTCATCACGGTCGTGTATGCGATCGGCCGGCCTTTCCTCAGGATCTCGTGGACGTCTCTGACCGTCACCTCGGTCCGGTCCCAGACCACGTCCATGATCTCGGCCTCGAGAGGACCGAGTACCTCGGCGAGGGTGTGTTTGCGTCTCGATGTCATGTAACCCCTAACGAAAAGGCGTGGCTGCCATTCCATCGTAGCCGGTCAGGGCCGTTTACGCCCCTGCGGTGACCCGATTGACGTGGCCGTTCAGGCGCGTGCCATACGCACGAGGTTGGGCATTATCTCGGTGCCCCTGAGGTGCCCGAGGGCGCCCTTCCTGGAGGCGGTTTCGCCGTAGGTCTGGACCGCATCCGAGGACACGCCCCGTCCTGCCACGAGCAACGGCACCGGGCCGTCTGTGTGTGCCTTGCGACGGCAGCTCGTCGAATGATCGGCCGTCACCGCGATGAGCGAGCGCCCCCAGTCGAGGCCGTCGAGGAGCCGGGCGAAGAAGATGCCGTCGATCGCCTCGATGCTGGCCACCTTTGCCCGGTAGTCACCGTCGTGGGCCGGGACGTCGGGGCCCTTGATGTGTATGTAGAGGCCGTCGAATCCTTCGATCGCCTCGAGGGCGAGGCGCGCCCACGCCTCGTACTGTTCGCCGGCGGGGATGCCGGTCGGGGCCTCGACCACACCCATTCCGGTGAGCCGGGCGATGCCCATCTCGACGGGCATCTCGACGAAGCAACCCATCTGGGGGCCGAACGCCTCTTTGAACGGGACCAGGTCGGGTAGATGATCGCCGCCGTCGCGGGTGAGGATGAAATTTCCCGGGAGCCGGCCCCGCTTCGCCCGCTCCACGTTCACCTCCGACCCGGCAAGGACCTTGTGCGAGCTGTGCAGCCATGTATTGGTGAGCTGGGCGGCGCGCCGCGCCGGATCGTCGGACGCGTGTCCTCCGAGCGGGGTCACCTCCACCACCCGGTTTCCGAACGTCTCTTTGGCTACCCCCAGAGCCCCCTGCCGCCCATAGGCGGGGTCGGAGTTGGCTACCTGAGCCGAAAGCGGGCCGAGGTCCGAACGCAGCACCAGGGAGCCCCTGTGCCCCACGGTCGCCTGAAACTCGAATGAGGCTTGTGGGAGGGTCACCTGCTCCTGCACTTCGGCGGCCAATCGATGAGCTTGCTCCGAGGACAGGTCGCGTCCGACTCTGCGATCGACGATCGTGAATCCGTCGGCATCCGGTTCGACGGTTGCGAAATTCACGCGATAGGCGAGGTCTCCATCTGTGATCGCCATGCCGGCCCCCACCGCCTCGATCGGACCGCGGCCCGTGTGGTGCTTGTGCGGGTCGTATCCGAGGATGGCGAACACGGCGATGTCCGATTCGGGGGCGATGCCCTCGCCAACCGTCGTCACGAGACCGTTTCGACCCCGGCGGGCCAGCCCGTCCAGATTCGGGGTCGAGGCCGCCTCCAGCGGCGTCCGGCCGTCGAGCTCGTCCAATGGCTCGTCGCCGAGGCCGTCGAGGATGACGTAGAAGATGCTGCTCGGGCTCATGCCACCGCCTTGACTATCGCGCTGAACTCAGCGGCGTCGAGGGAGGCGCCGCCTACAAGCGCTCCGTCGATATCGGGCTGTGACATCAGAGCTTTGGCATTGCCCGCTTTCACGCTGCCGCCGTAGAGCAGCCGGACCTCGCCGGCGATGTCCGGTCCCAGGGAGTCCGACAGGACCGAACGTATGGCAGCGATGGTTGCCTGCGCGTCGGCGGGGGTCGCGGTCTGTCCGGTGCCGATCGCCCAGATGGGCTCGTAGGCGATCACCGCCGTACGTGCGCGGTCGGGCGCCACGCCCTCGAGAGCAGCCCGAACCTGGCCTTCGACCTTCGAGAGCGTCTCCCCAGCGGCATGCTCGGACTCGGTCTCACCGCAGCAGACAATCGGGGTCAGACCCGCCCCGAACGTCGCCTTGATCTTGTCCTTGACCTCATCGTCGCTCTCACCGAGGATCTCGCGCCGCTCCGAGTGCCCCAGGATCACGTAGGTCACGTTCAGCGCCTTGAGCATGCCGCCGGAGATCTCCCCGGTAAAGGCTCCTCCTTCCGCGGGGTACATGTTCTGCGCGCCGAGGACCAGGTCGTAGCGGTCTGCGTCGATGAGGGTTTGGATCGTCCTGAGCGCCGTGAACGGCGGACACACCGCCACCTCGACCTTGTGCGGATTGACTCCGGCGATCTCGTGTCCGATCTGCTGCACCAGCCGTATCCCCTCCAGATGCGAGAAGTTCATCTTCCAGTTGCCGGCTATCAGGGGAATCCTCATGTCGTTGGCCTCAGTGCGGCGACCCCGGGCAGGTCCCTGCCCTCGAGAAATTCAAGCGACGCTCCTCCCCCCGTGGACAGATGCGAGATGGAGCCGGCGAGGCCCAACTCGTTCAGCGCCGCAGCCGAGTCTCCCCCGCCGGCAACCGTGAACGCTCCGGCGGAGGTCGCCTGAGCCATCGCCCGGGCGACCGCCCTGGTACCGGCCGCGAAGGCCTCGATCTCGAAGATCCCCATCGGCCCATTCCACAGCACCGTGCGGGCGCCGGTGATGGCCTCGGCGAAGCGCCCTGCGGTCTGCGGCCCCACGTCGACTCCCATGCGGTCGCCGATGTCTTCGAGCATCACGGTGGCATGGTCCCCGTCACCATCGGGCGAGGTCGCCGCCACTACATCGCGCGGCAGCAAAACGTCGACGTCCCGTGTTCCGGCCTCTTCGAGCACCTGGCCCACCTCCCCGATCCGGTCCTCCTCAACCAGCGAGCGGCCCACGCTCTGCCCCCTGGCCTTGAGGAGAGTGAAGGCCATGGCGCCTCCTACGCATAGCACATCGACCCGGTCGATAAGGTTGGCGAGGACCCCCAGCTTGTCCGAGACCTTCGCCCCTCCCAGAACCGCAACGAACGGCTTGTCGGGATTGTGCAGAAGGCGGCCGAGCACCCTGACCTCTTCGGCGAGGAGAAGCCCCGCCGCCTTGGCCTCGAGCCGCTCGGGCACCCCGACCACCGAGGCGTGGGCCCGGTGGGCCGCGCCGAAGGCATCGTCGACATAGGCGTCGGCCAGGGCGGCCAAGGAGTCCGAGAACCCGGGATCGTTGGCCTCCTCACCTGGGTCGAAGCGCAGGTTCTCGAGCAGCACCACCGGATCATCGGACGCGCACGCGGCAGCGACCTCGCCACCGGTTACGGCGCCGAGGGCGGTGACCTCCCGTCCCAGAATCTCCCCCAATCGCGCGCCGACCGGGGCCAGTCGAAGTGATTCGACGGGCTTGCCTTTGGGGCGTCCGAGATGAGAGCAGACGGCAAGGCGCGCTCCTCGATCCAGTAGAGCCTTCAGAGTTGGCACCGAAGCACGTACCCGCAGGTCGTCTGCTATCCGGCCCTCTTCGAGCGGGACGTTCAGATCGCAGCGCACGAGCACACGACGCCCACCGACATCGAGGTCCTCAATCGATGGCAGCGACGCGCCTCCAGGCTCACTCACGCGCGGGGTGCCGGTCCCGGGAACGCCTTTGGCGAACGTTGCATCGCCGGAGTGTAGACCCCACCATGACGCTCTCGGTTGGGTGAAGAGATCTAGAGCTGGGAGGCGACGAGCGTTGTGAGGTCCACCAAGCGGTTCGAGTAGCCCCACTCGTTGTCGTACCACCCGAGAACCTTGACCATGTTGCCGTTGGTCATCGTCGAAAGGGAATCGAAGATGCACGAGTAGGCGTTGCCGACGATGTCCGAAGACACAATCGGGTCTTGGGTGAACTCGAGAATGCCTTGCATGCGCGCTGAGCCGGCCGCTTCGCGGTAGGCACCGTTTACCTCGTCGATCGATACGTCGGATCCCAGCGTGGCCACCAGGTCGGTGATCGAACCGTCTGCAGTTGGGACCCTAAGCGAGATTCCGTCGAGCCGCCCTTTCAGATCGGGCATCACGAGCGACGCCGCCTTGGCTGCTCCTGTGCTGGTGGGGATGATGTTGAGCGCCGCGGCCCGGGCGCGCCGCGGGTCTTTGTGTGGAGCGTCTTGAAGACGCTGGTCGCCCGTATAGGCGTGACAGGTGGTCATGTATCCGCGTTCGATCCCCCAGTTGTCGTGGAGCACTTTCACGAGCGGGACGACGCAGTTGGTGGTGCACGACGCGTTGGAGATGACGTCGTGGGAGCTCGGGTCGTAGGCGTCATCGTTCACTCCCATAACGATCGTGATGTCCTCTTGCTTTGCCGGGGCAGAGATCACGACCTTCTTCGCGCCTCCGGTGAGGTGCTTGGCAGCGTCGTCGCGGTTTGTAAACAGTCCGGTCGATTCGATCACGACGTCGACGCCCAGGTCGCCCCAGGGCAGGCTTGCCGGGTCGCGCTCGGCGAAGACCCTGACGTCGTTGCCGGCGAAGGAGAAGCCTTCATCGGTGACCTTGACCTCTTCCTGGACCCGTCCGAACACCGAGTCGTATTTGAGCAGATGCGCAAGTGACGCTGGGTCGGTGATGTCGTTCACGGCGACGACCTCGAGGTCGTCGCCGTTCGCCCTGGCGGCGCGGAAGAAGTTTCGTCCTATGCGGCCAAAACCATTGATGCCAACACGCGTTGTCATGGCTCGAAGGGCCTCCTAGCTAGTCTGCGATCTGATGGAACTCTAACTGAGCGCCGCGAGGGTGGCCGAAAGTCGCCGGGGGTCGTGGCCCTCGTCCCCGGCGGCAACGTCCGCCTCGATGAGGGTGATCTCGGGCCAGGGCCACAGGCCGGGGTCGAAGGCCACCCCGTCGTCCCCGAGCACCGGTGACTGGACGATGGCTGCGTCGACGCATGCCCCCCCGCAGTGATCAAGAAGTGCGCGGAGGTGGGCAACGGCGTCGAGTCCGCCGGTCTCGCCCGGCTGCATCCTGGTGTTGCACACGAAGATTCGCCTGGCAGTGGTCCGTCGCAGCGCGTCGGTGATGCCGGGGACGAGCACGGTTGCGATGAGGCTCGTGTACAGGCTCCCCGGCCCCAGCACCACCTGATCTGCCTTCAATATCGCCTGCACCGCAGGCGGATAAGCCGGCACCTCGACCGGTTCGAGCCAGACGGTTTCGATAGGAGCGGTGGTCTCGCCCACGGCGACCTGCCCCTCGACGACATCCCCCTGCACCCGCGCCCGAAGGGTAACGAGAGCGGTCGTCGCCGGATACACCCGTCCCTCCACCGCCAGGAGACGCCCCGCCGCGTCCACGGCCTCCCCGAAACCCCCTCGCAGCTCGGTCAGGGCGGCGATCACCAGATTTCCGACGGTGTGGCCGCTGAGAGCTCCTCCCTGAAAGCGATGCTGGAGCAACTCGGCGTTGGCCGGGTCCCTTGCAAGCGCAATCAGGCAATTGCGCACGTCCCCCGGAGGGGGGATGCCAAGTTCGGCCGTCAGCCGCCCCGACGATCCTCCGTCGTCGGCCATTGCGACCACCGCAGCGACGTCGTCTGCATATAGCAGGGCGGCCCTGAGTGTCTCGGCGAGCCCGTGGCCCCCTCCGATGCCGACGACCCTCACGAGCTCATGGGGGTACGGGCGGCCGGTCGACGTCGCGGTGGATCACCTTGGCCTTGAAACCCTCGGCGCGTATGAATCCGCCGATCTGTTCCGAGAGCACGACCGAACGATGGCGTCCCCCCGTGCACCCGATCCCGATCGTCAGGTAGTGGCGCCCCTCGTTCTGGTAGCCGGGCAGCACCGCGGCGAACAGCTCCTTGATCTTCTCCAGAAACGAAGAAGTCGCGTCCTGACCGAGCACATAGCTTTGCACCGCGGAGTCGAGCCCGGTGAGATCGCGCAACTCCTCGACCCAAAATGGATTGGGCAGGAATCGCACGTCCAGCACGGTGTCGGCGTCGAGCGGCAGGCCGTACTTGTAGCCGAAGCTGACAAGTGTCGTCCTGAGCGTTCCCGTCGGTGAGGCCTCCTCGAACGAGGCCGCGACCTTTCTCCTGAGCTGGCGCACCGAGAGATCCGACGTGTCGATGGTGAGGTCCGCCCCCTCGCGAAATGGGCGCATGAGCTCGCGTTCGCGTTGTATGCCCAACGCGACCGGATCGTCGGTCGCCAGTGGGTGACGCCGGCGGCTGGCGTCAAAGCGACGAACCAGGACGTCGTCGGAGGCATCCATGAAAATCAGGTTGAAATGACCAACCTCGCGGCGCAATCTTCCCAGCGCTCTGGTGGACCCATCGCGGAACGCGCCCCCCCGGGCGTCGATCACGAGCGCCACGCGTCTCATGTCTGGACCGCTCCCGACGGCAAGCTTGAGCATGGTCTGTATGAGCTCCGGAGGCAGGTTGTCGATCACGAACCACCCGAGGTCTTCGAGCGCTTTTGCCGCCTCGGAGCGCCCGGCTCCCGACATCCCGCTTATGACGGCGAGCTCGATCCGCTCTGCCGGCGGGGCGCTCACGAGGCGCTCCGGACATTGGAGTCCCCCGGCTGCCCGTGCAGCTCCGAGTACACCGCCTGCGCCACGGCGTCCGGAAGCCCGGGGACGCTCCGGAGATCGTCGAGGGTCGCCTCCCGCACGCGCTTTACCGAGCCGAAATGCCTGAGGAGCTTCTTGCGGCGCGCCGGGCCGAGCCCGGGTATGCCTTCCAGCGCCGACTGCGTCATTCTCTTGCCGCGCCTGAGGGCGTGGTAGGCGTTGGCGAACCGGTGGGCTTCGTCGCGAACGCGCTGCAACAGATAGAGGGCCTCCGAGCCACGCGGGATGACGAGCGGATCGGAGTGACCGGGGAGATAGATCTCCTCCATGCGCTTTGCAAGACCGATTACCGACACCCGCTCGATCCCGAGATCCTCCATCACCTCAACGGCGCGGCCGAGCTGCCCTTTCCCTCCGTCGATGACAACCAGGTTGGGCGGATAGGCGAACCGGCGGCGCTTTAGGTCGTCGGTGTCGGCCGGCGCCTGGCTTTCCTGCAGGAAGCGGGCGAAGCGTCGCCTTATGACTTCTCCCATCATTGCGACATCGTCGGGACCGCTGGTCCACTTGATCGCAAACCGGCGATAGTCCGATCGCTTGGACAAACCGTCTTCGAACACGACCATCGACCCAACGGCCTCTGCGGGCCCCGTGTTCGAGATGTCATAGCATTCGATCCGCAGGGGCGCGTCGTCCATGGACAGGATGCTCTGCAGTTCGTTCAACTGGCGCGTGCGGGCGACGAAGTCATTCGAGCGCTTGAGCCGATGTTGTTCGAAGGCACCCTGCGCGTTCTGATTCACCGTCTCGAGCAACGCCCTCTTGGCCCCCCGTTCGGGCACCTTTACGCGCACGCTGGCGCCTCGCGACTCTGACAGCCAGCGGTCGAGCAACTCCCGATTGTCTGGTACGGCCGGCACCAACACCTGTTTGGGGATGTCGCTGTCGGCATAGAGACGTTCGAGAAAACCGCCGATAAGCCCGGGTGTGTCGAGGTCTTCCACTTTGTCCACGATGAAGCCCTTGCGCCCGGTGACGCGCCCTCGCCTGACAAAAAAGACTTGAAAGGCGGCTTCGATATCGTCCTGGGCAAGGCCGACGACGTCGAACTCTCCAGATTCGCCGGTGACCATCTCTTGACGAGCGATCGCCTTGGTGACGTTGTCGATCTCGTCGCGCAGCTTGGCCGCCTTTTCGTACTCCAGACGCGATGCCGCCTCTCCCATTGCCCTGTCGAGCCGGTCGAGCACCGGTTTGGAGTGGCCGTCGAGAAACTCGCACAGGTCCATGACGATCCGCCGATGCTCAGCGGGGCCCACCGCACCGACGCACGGCCCCGCGCAGCGCTGGATGTGATACAGAAGACAGGGACGGCCGCGCCGGTGGCAGCGATCGAACACCCCCTGGGAGCAAGTCCGCATAGGAAATGTGCGGAGCAGGAGATCAAGCGTGTCGCGTATCGCGTACGCGTGGGCAAATGGCCCGTAGTACTTGACTCCTTTGCGCTTGGGCCCCCGCATGACGCGTGCCCGCGGGAACTCTTCGTCGACGGTGATTGCAAGGTACGGATAGCTCTTGTCGTCCCGGTAGCGCACGTTGTAACGAGGGCGATGTTCCTTGATCAAGTTGAGCTCCAGGTGCAGGGCCTCTATCTCGCTGTCCGTGACGATCCATTCGAGGTCCGCGGCCGCCTCGACCATGGCGTAGGTCCGCGCGTGGAGATCGGACGTGAAGTAGTTGCCCAGACGGTTCCTCAAGAGCTTCGCCTTGCCGACGTAGATCACGCGCCCTTGGGCGTCCCGGAACAGATAGACGCCGGGCCGGGTCGGGATCGCTTCGGGCCGCACCAGCCTTCTTACCTCTGCCATGTAAGTCCGATTCTCCTAATGCTTCGAGCGTACCTGGAGGTACGTGAGCGACGAGCAACGCAGCCATCGGCGATGCAGGGGTGATCGAAAATACGTCGGTGATTTGCGCGACGAGGCACCTTTCAGGGATCGACCAGATCCGGACGGCGCTTCCTGGTGATCCGCTCGGCCTGCTCCCGGCGCCACCGCTCCACCGCGCTGTGATCCCCCGAACGAAGCACCTCGGGAACGTTCCATCCCCGATAGGAAGCCGGCCGCGTGTACTGCGGATACTCGAGGCCTCCTCCGGTGTGAGATTCCTCCGCCAGCGAAGACTCGTTGCCCAGGACCCCAGGGAGCAGACGTGAAACGGTCTCGATGACGACCAGGGCCGCGAGCTCGCCACCCGACAGGACGTAGTCGCCGATCGAAAGCTCGGTGTCTGCCAGATGCTCGGCGACGCGTTCGTCGACCCCCTCGTAACGCCCACAGACGAGTATCAGGTGCCCGTACGCCGCCAGACGCTTGACCTCCTTCTGGTCCAGACGCATCCCACGCGGCGAGAGCAGGACGACGTGCGAATCCTGAGTTGCGACGGCTTCGACCGCGCTGAAAATGGGCTCCGGCCGCATGACCATGCCTGCACCCCCGCCGTAGGTTGCATCATCCACGCTTCGGTGGGGGCCGAGGCCGTGCGTTCGCAGGTCGATCACGTTGACCTCCACCCGCCGTTCTGCAACCGCCTTGCCCAACAGGCTCGTCTGCAGTGGTGTGGTGAAGAGCTCGGGGAAGATGGAGACGACGTCGATGCGCATGCCCGCTAACCCGCCAGGTCGCTCATGGGCCGAGCAATCCCTCCGGTGGGTCGATGGTCACCCTCCTGTCGCCGAGATCGACTCCCACAACGATGTCCTTCACGATCGGCACCAGGCATTCGCCGGCGGCGGCATCGATCGCAAGAAGGTCCTGCGCAGCGCCGGGGACAACGCGCGTCACCGTTCCGACCGGCGTGCCGGCGAGGTCGACCACCGAGCACCCCTCGAGCTCATGGGGCCAGTACTCGTCCGCATCCAGCTGCCTCAACTCGTCCGAGCCGATGTATAGCGTCCCCCTGCACCGTTCGGCGTCGGAGCGGGAGTCCACGCCCTCGAATTTGACCAGAAGCCGGTTACCGTGGCCGCGGGAGGTCTCCACCGATAGGATGCGCCCGTCGTCGTGGACGACGGTGGCGCCAGGCAGGAAGCGCCCTGGGTCGTCTGAGATCGGGGCGACGTAGACCTCGCCCCCCAGGCCGTGCGGTTTTCCCACTGCGCCGGCCAGCAGCTTGCCGGGATGGCTCAGTCGATGACCTCGACGAGCACCGGAGCGGCGTCCCGCTCACCCGTGGCGCGGGCGAGGGTGCGAAGTGAGCGGATGATGCGGCCGTTCTTTCCAATGATCTTGCCCATGTCCTGAGGATCCACCGACAGCTCGAAGATCGCTTCGCCGTTCTCGCCTTCGGCCTCTGTGATCTCGATCGCGTCGGGATTGTCCACCAGCCAGGGCACCACGTAATCGAGCATCGCTCTGCTCAAGTGGCCGACGCCTCCGCTTCTTCGGATGCGGGTGCGTCCTCCCCTGCGTCCTCCTCGACCGAGGCGGCGGGGGTCGCCCTGGACGACCTCGACGAGGCCCTGCGGGTCGGCGCCGGAGTTGCTTCGGAGTCACCCGGCGCAGGCTCGCCTTTGAACTCGGACCAGGCGCCCGAGATGGCCAGCAGCTTCTTCACCTGGCCGGAGGGTTGAGCGCCCCGCCGCAGCCAGAACACCGCCCTGTCTGTGTCGATCGATACGATCGACGGATCTGCACGGGGGCCGTAGTGCCCAATGGATTCGATGATCCGGCCGTCGCGCGCGCTCCTGGAATCGGCCACCACCACACGGTATGAAGGCTGCTTCCGTTTTCCGACGCGCATTAGCCTGATCTTGACCATGGTCCTCCTTGGAAGAGTTGCAACAACACTCGGTCCGGGTGGCGGTATGGAGCCCGCCTCAGCGCCCTAGGTTAGCAGGTGGCGGGCGCAGGGCGCCGCCGGGCCGGCCCCTCTCAGATCCCCATGCCGGGGGGAAGCTTCATCCCGCCGGGCAGACCGATCTTGCCCCGTCCGCCGCGTCCGCCGCCCGCCATCGCCTTCACCATCTTGCGCACCTCGGCAAATTGCTTCACCAGCTTGTTGACGTCCTGGATGCTCGTTCCCGAACCGCGCGCAATGCGTGACCTGCGGCTGCCGTTCATCACCGCCGGGTCCATTCGTTCCTGGAGTGTCATCGACCGGATGATGGCCTCGATCTTGGGTAGCTGCTCGTCGATCTGGGCGTCTCCTACCGGGAGCTTCGACATACCCGGCATCATCCCCAGCACCTGGGACATGGGCCCCATGCTCTTGAGCGCCTGCAGCTGGCTCAGGAAATCCTCGAAGGTGAACTCGGCCTTGCGGAGCTTGGCCTCCATCTCCTTGGCCTGGTCTTGATCGAAGGCCTGTTCGGCCTTTTCGATCAACGTCAGGACATCGCCCATTCCGAGAATGCGCGAGGCCATCCGATCGGGATGGAAAGGTTCGAGATCGGCAAGCTTCTCGCCAACGCTTGCGAACTTGATCGGGCGGCCCGAGACAAACGCCATCGACAGCGCGGCCCCGCCGCGGGCGTCGCCGTCGAGCTTGGTGAGAACGATTCCGGTGACATCGACCTCGGCCACGAAGGACTCGGCGACGTTGACCGCGTCCTGCCCCGTCATTGCGTCGCACACCAGCAGCGTCTCGGTGGGATGGACGGAGCGGGCGACGGCGGCCAGCTCGGCCATCAGCTCGATGTCTACGTGCATGCGCCCGGAGGTGTCGACGATCAGGTCGGTGAAGCCCTCGGCCCGTGCGTAGTCGAGAGCGGCAGCGGCCACCGCGGGGGCATCCGTGGCCTCGATCTCGGCGTGGACCGGTACACCGGCCTGCTCACCCAGGAGCTGGAGCTGGCGAATCGCAGCAGGCCGCCTGAGGTCACATGCCGCAAGCAGAGGGCGGCGGCCCGAGACCCTGAGATGGCGGGCCAGCTTGGCCGCTGCGGTCGTCTTCCCCGAGCCCTGCAGCCCGGCGATGAGCAGGGCCCGGGGGGGCCGTGCCGCCGGCTCGAGCCCCGCCGTTTCTCGCCCCAGGACATCGATGAGCGCTGCGTGGACGAGCTTTATCACCTGTTGCGCGGGCGTGAGGCTCTTGTGGATCTCAGCTCCTGCGGCCCGCTCCCTGACGTCGGTGACAAACGCCTTGACCACCTTCAGGGAGACGTCGGCCTCCAGGAGCGCCAGCCGGATCTCGCGGAGAACCTCTTCGACCTGCTTTTCCGACAGGCGCCCCCGTGATCTCAGCCGGGTGAAGATGTCGTCCAGGCGGCCGCTCAGGGAATCGAACATCGGTCCAGGGTAACTAAGGGCGACCGGCGCCCGGGGACATGTAGCGCTCCAGCCCTTGCCTCAGACCCACGGGCTTGACGTCAAGGACCTTTCGGAGGAGCTCCAGGTCGACGACGCCGTCCTGGACTGCGAACTCGATCCCCTGTGGCGTCATCGGGGGGTTCGGCAGGAGCGTCAGCGGAGCGGTCGCGAGCTTCGCGAGAGCTTTGGGGACGGGCACCACGAGACGCCGAAGCCCCATAACCTCCAGGAGGGTGTGGAGCACCTCATTCATCGTCATGACGTCGGGCCCACCGATTTCGTAGGTCTTGTCCCAGGCGGCTTCGGTCCGCTCAAAGCTCCGGCCCACCGCCAGAGCGACATCGTCGACATGCACGGGCTGGATGCGCTGGGGGCGGAGCCCCAGCTGCGGCAGCACCGGGGACAGCCTGGCGATGGCCGCCAGTTTGCTTAGGGCCTGATCCCCCGGTCCGTATGCCCACGACGGCCGCACGATGACGTAGCTGAGGCCCGAGCGGCGCAGGGCCTCCTCGGCCCTCCCCTTGGCCCGGTACCAGACCCTGTCGCTGGCCGGGTCCGCGCCGGCTCCGCTGAGATACAGGAACCGTTCGACTCCGGCCGTCTGCGCGGCGCGGATCAAATTGACGGTGCCCTGCCGGTCGAAGCGGTCGTAGGTGAGCCCCCTGCGCTCGACCTCGATGGGATGGTTGGGGAACTGGACCGCACAGACGACTGCATCGGCGCCCTCCAGCTTCCCCTCGAGAGAGGCGGCGTCGGTGACATCACCCCTCGTGGCGGTGGCTCCCGCCAGCTGCGGGATGGCGCCGACCCGCTCGGGGTTCCTGGTCATAACGGCCACCGAGTGGCCCGCGTCGAGGAGGCCCCCTGACACCGCCCGGCCGAGGAAACCGGTCCCTCCGGCCACGACGATCCTCACGACAGCAGCGCGTCCACGAAGGTCTTCGGATCGAACGGCTCGAGATCGTCGATTCCTTCCCCCACGCCGATCACCTTGATGGGAAGGCCGAGGGTGGTTTCGATCGCCAGGGCGATACCCCCCTTGGCGGTGCCGTCCAGCTTGGTGAGGGCCACCCCGGTCACCCCCACGGAGTCCGCAAACTGCCTCGCCTGCACGAGCCCGTTCTGACCTGCGGTGGCGTCGATCACCAGAAGAGCCTCGTGGACCTGTCCCCTTCGCTCGATCACCCTTCTGATCTTCCCCAGCTCGTCCATCAACGGCGTCTTCGTGTGCAACCGGCCCGCCGTGTCCACGAGCAGGACGTCGATGCCCCGCGCCTTCGCGTGGGCGTAGGCGTCGAAGGCGACTGCACCTGGGTCGGCGCCCGGCTGGTGCTTTATCAACGTCGCCCCCGAGCGCTCGGCCCATATGCCGAGTTGCTCGTCTGCTGCGGCCCTGAAGGTGTCTCCTGCAGCGAGGGCCACGCTCCGGCCGCGTTCGGTGAGATCTGCGGTCAGCTTTCCGATCGTCGTGGTCTTGCCCGTGCCGTTGACTCCCACGATCAGCCACACGGTCGGCGGCTCGGGCGACAAAGTCAGCGCCCGGTCGTGCGTCTCGTCGAACAAGGACAACAGCTCATCGGCGAGAAGGGCACGTATCCCGGCGGCGTCGGTGATCCTGCGTTCGCGCGCCAGGGCCCTGAGGTCCCCCGTGACCCTTGTGGCCGTCTCGACGCCGATGTCGGCCTGGATGAGGACCGCCTCGATGTCGTCCCAGGTGTCCTCGTCCACGCCGCCGCCCAGGGCTTCGGCCAGCCGGTCCCCGAAGAAGCGCCGGCTCTTGCCGAGACGGTCGCGCAGGGAGGGCCGCGTCGCCTCGACCGGTGTGGTGGTCTGCTCCCGGGGGGCTTCGGTGACCACCGGGGGGCTTTGCGGCCGGGTGACCGCGGCCTCCCGGGCCGGCCGTCTGGGCGGGGCGGTTGTGCGCCGCCGCCGGGCCCCCAACAGCAAACCTGCGAGAAGGGCGACGACGAACAGCACTGCAACGATGGGAATGATGAAGTCGGCCATGGGTGCAGGCTAAGGGCTAAGCCCGCCGAATCGCGCCGGAGGGGATGCAAGCACTAGAGCGCGCCGCGCAGCTCCTCTGTCCGGGACTCGAGGCTTACAGCCATAACGCGTGAGACGCCCTCGGGCCCCATGGAAACTCCGTAGAGCACGTCGGCGGCCTCCATCGTGCGCTTCTGATGGGTCACGATCAGGACCTGTGCGCTCTCTTTGAGGTCGGCCACCAACCCGAGGAACCGGCTCAAGTTGACGTCGTCCAGCGCTGCCTCGACCTCATCGAGCAGATAGAACGGCGACGGCCGTGCCCTGAATATCGAAAACAGAAACGCAAGCGCGACGAGCGACCGCTCGCCCCCCGACAGCAACGACAACTTGCTCACCCTCTTCCCGGCGGGGCGAGCCTCGATCTCGATGCCGCTCGAAAGCGGGTCATCCGCGTCCGCCAGGGTCATCCTCGCCCGGCCACCCGGGAACAGCCGTTCGAAAACCCCTTCGAACTCGCGCGCCACGTCGGCGAAGGCGGAGGAGAATTCGGTGACGATTGTTGCGTCCACCTCGCGCACGATCGCCATGAGATCACGGCGCGATGCCCTGAGATCGTCCATCTGCTCCTGCAGGAACCTGGCGCGCTCGTCGAGCTCGGCGAACTCCTCCTGAGCCATGGGATTGACCCCGCCCAGGGAGCGCATCCGCCGGTCGAGCGACGCCACTCGCTCGATTGCCTCGGCCCGCTCCTCGTCCGAGGGGAACGGTTCCAACGCGTCCAGGTCGGCGCGTGTCAAGCCCCATTCCTCCATCGCTCTGGCGGTTAGCCCGTCTATCCGGGCGCGCGCTTCCGCCTGCCGGACCTCGGCCTCACCCCTGGCTTGGGTCACCTCTTCCAGCCGGTGTTCGAGCTCGGCCTCCCTGGCCCTCATCGAACCGGCCCGGGCGTCGCGGGCCGCGGCCTCGGCGCGGGTCGCCCCTGCCCGGGCCTCGCCGGCCTCCCCCCACCGTCGAGCAGCCGTGGCGGCAACCGATGCGATCCGGCCGACATCCTCGGCGCGCCTCCGGGCCGAGGCCAGCTCCGAGCGATGCTCCTCGAGGCCCGCCAGGGCAGCCTGGGCGTCGCCGATTCCGGCCAGCGCCTCCTCGACCCTCAGCTGTGCCGCAAGCGCCCGCTCCCCGGCGCTCCT
>JALZIC010000121.1 GCA_030860455.1 Actinomycetota bacterium | reverse complement strand
GCCTCGAGCCACGCCGGCGAGCACAGCCCGAGGCTCAGGAAGGGGGCCGGGTCGTCGGCCACCCTCGACCAGCCCGATAGCTCCTCGCGCAGAGCCTCGAGAGGTGGAACCTCGGGCGGAGGAGAGGTGGCGTGAACGAGCTCGAGAAGCTCCAGCACGCGCCCCACCAGGCCTTCGGACCAGGGAGGGGGCCAGTGGGCGCCGCTGAGGTCCTCGAGCAGGAGCAGAGGTCGTTCACCGTCGTCTTCCCACCCCAGGACATCCGGCAGCCAATCTGCGGTGAGGTTGCCGTAGACAGCCATCTCGGCGCGCAGCCATTCGGCGGTGTCGGGGTCGGTCGCCGCCTTCACGAAGCAGGAGGAACCGTCCGAGTTGCCCACGACCCAGCGCTCGGCGCCCGTGTACCCGCGCGCCACGGGGCTCCAAGACAAGAGTGAGGCCTTCGCCAGCGAGGCCACCCTGCGGGCGAGCTCCTCCGTGGGAGCCGCCTGGGGCGCCCAATTCACACCGCGAACCGGATATTCAGCACGTCGCCTTCCTGGACGGTGTAGCCCTTGCCCTCCACGCGCAGGCGCCCGCCCGCCTTCGCCCCATCCCACGAACCCGCCAGAACGAGGTCGTCGTAGGCGATGGCCTCGGCCCTGATGAAACCTCGCTCGAGATCGCTGTGAATAACGCCGGCGGCCTCGGGCGCCTTGGCGCCGCGCCGGACCTCCCACGCACGCGTCTCGTCGGTGCCGGTGGTCAAGAACGTGATGAGGTCAAGGGCCCGGTAGCACGCGGCGATGACCCTCCTCAGCCCCGACTCCACGACGCCGAAGCCCTCGAGCAGCTCGGCCGCATCGGAGTCGTCCAGCCCGGCCACCTCCGCCTCGAGCGACGCATTGATGGGGATGGCGGCCTCCGGAAGACCTGCCGGCGCGCCGGACCCCATGGCCTCCTCGGCGACGTTGGCCACCAAGATCCATGGCTTGAGCGTCAGGGGGCCGTAGCCCCGGAGCACCTTGAGGTCATCATCGTCGAGGTCCGCCTCCCGAAGAGGACGTTCACCGTCCAGCCATGCATGTGCCCTGGCCAGGACGCCGGCTTCGATCTTCCCCTCGGTGCTTCCTCTCGCCCTTTTCTGCGCTTTCCCCATACCGTTTTCGAGGCTGACGAGGTCGGCCAGCACGAGTTCGGCTTCGACAGCACCGAGCTCGCCTCCGGGATCGGCGCCGGTCCCGAAGCAGCGCGCCACGATGCACAACGCGTCCATGTTGCGAAACTCGGCGATTCCCTGAGGGGTGAGCCCTCCGGGCACATCGACGAACCTGACCTTGGCCGCAACCCGCTTCTTGGAAGCCTCGATGCGGGCCAGCTCGTCGATCCGCCTATCGGGAACCTCGACCACGGCCTGGTTCGAACGACCACCGGCGCTTCCCGCCTTAGTCAGCGCAGTGAACAACGTCGTCTTCCCCGAATAGGGCATCCCGATGATGCCTACGCTTTTCATGTCGCGCCAGAGTATCGAGGTAACGTCCCGCCATGGATACCGGCCTCGCGGGCAAAGGTGTGTTGGTCACCGGAGGAGCGGGCGGGATCGGCACCGCTATCAGCCGCGCCTTCGCCGCCGAGGGTGCCCGGGTAGCCGTCCACTACCGGACCAGCGGGGAGCGGGCCCGGCTTCTTGCAGACGATCTCGGGGGAGTCGCCCTTCACGCCGACCTGACGCAGGAGGCTGAGGTCGACGCGCTCGTGCCGGACGCACACCGAGCACTGGGCTCGTTGGATGTGCTCGTGGCAAACGCCGGCGTGTGGCCGCCGGCCGATGTGCCGGTCTGGGCCATGTCCTTCGAACGCTGGCGCCAGACGATCGCCGTCGACCTCGACAGTGTCTTCCTGTGCTGCCGCGCCTTCTTGCGCCACGTCGAGGCCACGGGGTCGGGAAACATCGTAATGGTGAGCTCGACCGCCGGGTTGTTCGGCGAAGCCGGCCACTCCGACTATGCCGCGGCGAAGTCCGCCCTTGCCGGAGGGTGGCTCAAGAGCTTGAAGAACGAGATCGTGCGCATCGCGCCGGCGGGGCGCGTCAACACCGTTTGCCCCGGGTGGACCCGCACCGAGATGGCCCGGGAAGCGCTTGCCGATCCCGGGCTCGAAGGCCGGATAACTCGTACGATGCCGCTCGACAAGCTCGGGCGCGCCGAGGACGTCGCTCGTGCGGTGGTGATGCTCGCCTCGGACGAGGTGTCGGGGCACATCACCGGCGAGGTGGTGACCGTCGCGGGCGGAATGGAGGGGCGCGTCCTGCGACGTCCGGAGGTTTAGATCGTCAGAGAATCGTCGCGCCCAGGGCGCTTCCTGCCATCTCCACAGCAAGCTCGCCGGTCACGTTGGCATTGTCCAGGACCGGGTTCACCTCGACCAGCTCCATCGAGGTGAGCACCCCGGCCTCGGCCAGAAGCTCCATGGCCAGGTGCGTCTCGCGGTATCCGAGCCCACCCCTCACGGGCGTGCCAACCCCCGGAGCGATCTCCGGGTCACAGACATCGACGTCGAAGGACATGTGCACGTATCCCGGTCCGCAGACCACATCCAGGGCCTGCTCGATGATCGAAGACATGCCCCGCCGGTCGACATCGGCCATCGTCAGGGCGCACAGCTCGAGCTCATTGATGAGATCCTTCTCCCCGGGATCGAGCATCCGCACCCCCACCAGGGCAACTCTGCGAGGGTCCACCCATGGAGTATCGCCAAGCCCCTCGAGCGAAAAACCGCATCTACCGAGAGCGGCGGCCAGCGGCATGCCGTGCACGTTTCCCGACGGCGATGTCTCGGGGCGATTGAGGTCGCCGTGTGCATCGATCCACAACAGCCCTCCGGTTCCGTAGGCTTCGTTCAAGCCGGCGAGTGTCCCCATGGCGATGGAGTGATCGCCGCCCAAAACGATCGGCATGCGCCCGTCGGACGCGATCGCCTCCACGCGGCGCCCAATCTGCGAGCAGGAGCCAAGAATCGCCGGGAGGTAACGGGCCCTCGTGTCGATCACCGACGCAACTTCGGGGAGCTCCGCACTCACGTTGCCGTGGTCGGTCACGTCGTGTCCCAGACGCGTCAGGTGCTCCTCGAGCTCGGCATAGCGCAGAGCGCTCGGGCCCATGTCGACCCCGCGCCGTGCTGCTCCGAGGTCAAGGGGCGCGCCGAGCAATGAGATCGGGCGTTGTTGCATCCGAAGCAGACTAAGCGAGCCTGCCCCGGATCGCTTCATGCAAAAATGGCCGCTATGAGCTCTCCACAGAAGAAGACGGCGGTCGTCACCGGAGCGTCCAGCGGGATCGGTGCCGCCACGGCCGAACGCCTGACCCAGGAGGGCTTCGACGTCGTGATGGGGGCGCGGCGCGCCGACCGTTTGGAGGAGGTCGCCGGGCGCATCGGCGGGCGCGCAGTGACCTTGGACGTCACCGACGCAGAATCGGTCGAGCGGTTTGTATCGGAGCTCGATGGTGTCGATGTTCTGGTCAACAACGCCGGGGGCGCCGTGGGCATGGAACCGATAGCCGCGATCTCCGACGATGACATCGCCACCATGTGGGCCACCAATGTCGGCGGGCTCGTGCGCATGACACGTTCCCTGCTCCCACTGCTCGAAGCCTCCGGTGGCGGGCATGTCGTCAACATCGGGTCGATTGCAGGTTTCGAGACCTATCCGGGGGGTGGCGGCTACACCGCCGCAAAGCATGCTGTGCGCGCCATTACGCGCACGCTGCGGATCGAGTTACTGGGCAAGCCGATCCGCGTCACCGAGGTTGCACCCGGTTTGGTGGCCACCGAGTTCTCGACCGTGCGTTTCCGGGGAGATGTCGGGAAGGCGGCGGAAGTCTACAAAGGGATGACGCCGCTGACTCCGGATGATGTCGCCGACTGTGTGGCGTGGGCGGTGACTCGTCCTCGCCACGTCGACATCGACGAGATAGTGATCCGCCCGGTGGCTCAGGCCTCCGCAACCGACGTCGCTCGCTCGGGGTGAGCGCTAGGGCCCCGGTGTCTACTTCGTGTGATCGGCCGGTTCCTGCTCCTTCGCTCCCTGATCCTCTTCGGCACCGGAATCGGCCTCGGACTCCTTGTCCGCCGGAGGCGAGATCTTCAGCGACAGGATAGCGGTGATCGCGAGCGCACCCACGATGACCAACAGCGACAACCAGATGGGGATCTCGATGTGGAAGTACTCGAGCAGCATCTTCACACCGACGAAGCCCAGGATGGCCCCGAGGCCATAGCGCAGCAGATGAAGTCGTTCCATAGCGCCCGCAAGCACGAAGTAAAGGGACCTCAGCCCAAGGATTGCAAAGACGTTTGACGTCAACACGATGAACGGGTCCTTGGTGATACCGAAGATCGCCGGTATCGAATCGACGGCAAACAGGATGTCGGTCGTTTCGATGGAGATCAAGGTTACGAAGAGAGGCGTAGCCACGCGCTTCCCATCCTCCACCGTAAAAAAGTTGCCGTTGTCGTACTTCGTGGTGGTAGGGAAGTGCTTCTTGAACCAGTTCAGAACGGGGTTCTCGTCGGGATGAATGTCTTCGGCTGCACCGCGAGCGATCTTGAAAGCGGTGTAGATGAGAAAGGCTCCGAATATGTAGATGATCCATTCGAAGTTGTTGACCAGCGATGCCCCCAGCGCAATGAATACGCCGCGCGAGATCAGGGCGCCGAGGATTCCGTAGAAAAGAACCTCGTGCCGGTATTCCTGTGGCACCTGGAAGAACGAAAAGATCACCACGAACACGAACATGTTGTCGACCGACAGCGAGTACTCGATCAGGTAACCGGCGAAGTACTCGGCGCCAACCTGGGTCCCCTGCCACAGGAACATGATGACCCCGAAGATCACCGCGAAGGATATCCACACTCCCACCCAGATCGCTGCCTGCTTCGTCCGGGTTTCTTCGTTCTCGGCGTCGAAGAATTTGAGGTCGACCAGGAGCATCGCTATAACGAACGCGAGGAAGCCCACATAGAGATACCAAGAAGACACCGATTCGCCTACCTCTCTCTTTGCTCGACAAGACGCTGCCCAACCCCTTGAAGGGGCAAGGATAGTGCCCGCGCACCGTTAGCGCACCAGAATGCCCACACCCTACGACTACGCTTGGCGGTGCATGAAAACAGGCTTGGTTCTCGGAGGCGGCGGGCTGGTAGGCATCAGTTATCACGCAGGGGTTCTCAAAGCCCTCGACGACTGCGGGGTGGACGTCAAAGGCTCCGAGGTCATCGTAGGCACCAGCGCCGGCGCCTTGGTCGCCGCCTACCTCGCTGCAGACTGGGACGCTGCCGATTTCTACGAG
>JALZIC010000082.1 GCA_030860455.1 Actinomycetota bacterium | reverse complement strand
GATTATCCGCTTCCACAGGATTCGCCGCGTACATTGTGGTCGCGGCCCTTACATCTTCTTTGGTCGAGAGCGTTGTCATTTCCGTAGGCGCGGCGTGCCTTCCCATAGCGACTGCCAGGGCGCGCCGAAAGCGACGGCTCCGCAGATTCAGGGAAGCGTGGCCCGATGCCATCGCTCTTTTGGTTTCAGGTATTCGAGCGGGCGTGTCGCTCCCAGAGAGTTGTGCGACGCTCGAGACCAGGGGCCCCCACGAGTTGCAAGCGGGTTTCGCCTCCTTCACATCCACCTACCGTTCCTCGGGGAGTTTTCGCGCTGGACTCGAGCGTCTGGCCGCAGACATGGCCGATCCGGTGGCGGATCGCGTTGTAGCAGCTCTGACAATGGCACACGATGTGGGGGGCACCGATCTCGTGCGCGTCTTGCGAGCACTTGGAGATTTCGTAAGAGAGGACCTGAAGGTGCGCCAGGAGATCGAAGCGCGCTGGTCGTGGACGGTGACGGCGGCGCGGGTTGCTGCAGGCGCGCCCTGGCTCGTGCTCGTGATGATGTCGACGCGTCCCGAGACCGCGCTGGCGTACAACTCGCCCACGGGTGTCGTCGTGATTCTCATGGGGGCCGCCGCCACCGGACTGGGGTACGCCCTCATGCTGCGAGCGGCGCGGTTGCCGACCGAAAGGCGGCTCGGCGCATGAGCGCTGGGGTGGCCCTCGTGATGGCCGCAGGGGTGGTGCTGGTCGTGTCGGGGCTGCCGGTGCTCCGTAAACCGAGACTCGAGGAGCGCGTCGAGTTCTACGTGGGCGGCCTGCACGGACATCCGAGCAGGTTGCTTGGGAGGCGGTCCAACGGCAGTCCGGGAATGCGTGGGTGGATCGAGTTACAGGTCGGGCGTTTCCTTCCCGCCACGCACAGCGAGCTCGAGCAGCGCCTCGTTGCTGCAGGTAACCCGCGCGGCGGCGGGAGCTTCCGGATTGAACAACTGGTGTGGGGCGCGGCAGCGGCTGCGGGGCTATGGATGCTTGTGGCCTTCGGCCTGAACGTCGGTGTCGCCGTTGATCCACGGATCGTGCCGATCCTGACCGTGCTCGCCGCTTCGTCCGGCTGGCTCGCCCGCGATTGGTGGTTGACCAAGCAGATCGAGGAGCGCCGCACGGTGTTGCAGGAGGAACTGCCGGTTGCGATCGATCTGGTCACGCTTTCCATCATGTCGGGAGAATCGGTTCCTGCGGCATTCCTGCGCGTTGCGGGCGTCTTGAGGACCGGCTTGGGCAGCGAGTTCGGTCGTGTGGTGTCAGACATACGTGCCGGAGCGCCGGTCTCCCAAGCCCTCGAGGCGATGAAGATTCGTCTGCCGGCCGCCGGAATCGCTCGTTTCGTAGATGCCCTCGTTACAGGGATCGAACGGGGCTCACCACTGGCAGAGGTATTGCGCGCCCAGTCTGACGACGGGCGAGAGGCTCGCCGCCGTCAGCTCCTGGAACTTGGGGGACGGCGAGAGGTTCTCATGCTGGTGCCCGTCGTGTTCCTCATCATGCCGACGGTGGTGGCTTTTGCCCTCTATCCGGGATTGGTGGCGCTGGATCTACTGGTGCCCTAGACAAGAAAGGGAGATCTGCATGGGTTTGCGAATCTATTCGTGGTTGGTTTCGGCGATGAACGAGGAACGAGGAGACGTCCCTGGTTGGGTCTTGATCGTGCTGATGACAAGTGCATTGGTGGTGGCGATTTGGGGAGTGGCTCGGGGGAGGCTTGTCGCGATCGTGGAGACGGCGCTCAACACGGTGTGTGGCAGTTTGGGATGTTGAGCGCGTGACGGAACGAGGTTCCGCCGCCCTCGACGCGGTTTTCGCCATCGCCTTTGTGCTGTTCCTTAGTCTGGGCGCAATCGAGGTGGCGTGGGCGCTCTACGGCAGGAACGTCGTGATGTCCTCGGCGCATGAGGGCGCACGGGCGGCGCTGGAGCTGGGGAGAACTTCGTCGGACGCCTCGGCAATTGCCACCCACACGATCAAACAGAGTGCCGGAGGGCTTGTGGACGACCTCGACGTAGGGGTTTCGACCCAGACGATTGCCGGGCGATCACTCGTGCGAGTGGAGGTCAGGGCGGTTCTGGCCCCCTGGGGCCCGGTGCCGATGCCCATCCCGGTGAAGACTGCGGCCACCGTGTCGCGTACCGCCATTCCGGAGCGGAGCTGATGACAGGTCCTCGCCGCTTGACCGGCGAGGACGGAATGGCCTTGGTCGAAGCGATCCTCATCGCCATGGTGTTCATCGTGCCGTTGCTGGCGGCGCTGGGGGCCCTGTCGGAGCTCCATCGTGGGGCGCTTGCTGCAACCGCGGCAGCGCGCGAAGCGGGCTTCGAGGCGGCCCGCTCGGATAGCGCCGTCCAAGCGAACCAGGCCGTCGACGCCGCTGTCCGCGCCGCCTTCTTCGATCACGGCGTCGACTCCGGGAGCGCCGACGTGAAATGGACGTGGACGCCGGGGTTTGCTCGCGGCGGGGAGGTCGAGGTCGTGGTCGCATACCCGGTTGAGGCGTTGCGCCTCCCCTTCGTGGGGAGCCTGTCCGAGCCACGAATCTGGGTGAATGCCCGCCACGTCGCTCGCATCGACCCCTTCATGAGCCGCGGATGAGACAGCCCCTCGCTGCCCAATCGGGACAGCTTTCCATCTTGGCGCTCGGTTTCGTAATGCTCGTTTTCGCGGTTGCGGGAGTCGCCGTGGACGGGACGCGCGCGTTCTTGTTTCGCAGGTCGTTACAAAACGTCGCGGACGGCTCGGCGCTCGCCGGTGCAGGCGAGGTCGACGTGGATGTGTATTACGCAACGGAAGGACGCGAGGTGGTCCTCGATCCACAGGCCGCCCGTCGGGCAGCTCTGGACTGGCTTGCGCGCCGGAGCCTCCCCGTCCAGGCCGCGGTCGCAGCCGATAGTGGTGGTTTGCGAGTCAGGTTGCAGGGCCGCATCGACACGAGTTTCCTGGCGCTCGTCGGTTTGCAAAGCATCGACGTGGCGGCCGAAGCGCAAGCCGAGCCCGTAGACGGCTAGCTGTGCCGGAAACCCTTGCAGGGCAACAAATTTCGCCGAATGCCACAATCGTGCAAAGGCCAGAATATAGGCTTTCCCCGTTAGCCTCCCTGAGGAGGCATCCTTTCTAAGGGGGTAGTGCCTTGAACAAGAAAGAGCTGATTGACTCGGTCGCCAAGGACACCGGGCACAGTAAGAGGAGCGTTCAAGATGTTGTCGACGCCACCGTCGACCGCATTCAACGCCAGGTGAAGAAGGGCGAGAAGGTCACGCTCCCAGGCTTCGGCACCTTCTCCCGCCGTCAACGCGCGGCCCGGACCGCCCGCAACCCGCAAACCGGCGAGGCAATCAAGGTCAAGGCCGCGAAGGTACCGGGATTCAAGCCGGGTTCGGCATTCAAGAGCTACGTTTCGGGGGCCAAAAAGAAGTAGACACGGTTCTTGATCGGATCGGGCCCCGGGTGCAGATGCCCGGGGCCTTTCTCATTCTCTGCACGGGTATCGTGCGAGCATGAAGAGAAGCGCGGGCGGAGGGGCACACAGAGGTCCAGTTGCCCCGGGGCGCCAGCGCAGGGCCATTCGCCTGGTTCAGGTGCTGTTGGTGCTCTTGGCGGCCGGCCTTCTCCTCTTCGCCGGCTTTTCGCGTGGTGTCTCTAGCGGCTACAGGTCGGCCCGGCGGGCCGGTGACCTGGGAGGCGCGGCCCCGCCGTCGCTGGCTCAGACGCTTGTGCTTGCGGCCCTGGGGGCGGGCGCTCTGGGTGTTGCGGTCTCTTTGCAGGGGACCGGTGGAGTCCGCATTCCGACGCCTGCGCGCCTCGAGGAGCTGGCCGGGCGCGCCGAGGCGACCGCGGTTTCCCGTGCCGGGGAAGCGGCAGAGAAAGACTCGACAACGGGCGGAAGACCCGAGGGCTAGCCTTCCGGACCAGGCGTCGCTTCGAGGCCCCCCGGCCGCAACCCCCTCAGGAGCTTGGCCGTCCGGCCGTCCTCCCCGGGGGGGCGCGCCAGTAGAGCCCGAGCGTCCTCCGGTGCGTCGAGGTCCAGGGCGAGGCGGGCCAGGGGGAGGATCGAGCAGCGGCACCGTAGGCGATGGGCGAGTGCCAGGTGCGCCTGAAGGCTCGCCGGCCCGAACTGGGGGTGGAAGAGGTCCGGGGGGTCGAGAAAGAGCCCGTTGGTTCCTCCGTCCCGGCCCGAAGGAACCAGGACGACATCGGAGGTGGCCCCGGTGTCGAGGATGTCACGGAGATCGTCCTCACGGGCGAGGGGCACATCACAGGGCAGCACCGTGATCGAAAGGGCGCCGGCGGCCCTCACCGCCTCGATACCCTCCTCGAGGGCAGGGTTGAGTCCCTCGCCGCGGTCCTCGACTGTGGCGAAGCCTCGGGCGGCCGCCTCCGAGGACAGTTCGGGGTCGTCGGTGATCACACACCAAACCAAGAAATCCGCCCGGGCACAAAGATCGAGCGCGTCCTCCCACAGAGCGCGCCCGACCGCAGCCCTTTCCTCGGGGCTGAATTCGGGCCCCAGCCGTCGTTTGGCGCGGTCGAACCGCTTGACGGGTAAGAGCCCGGCATTCATGGTCCCAGAGTAGGTGAACGCCCCTGGGGCGGGGTGAGGCGCCGGCTAGGCTGCGCTGTCCCTTTCGCAGCCCGAGCATTTGAACGCCCTGGAAGGGCCTGTTCCCCACCCCTTTACGGGCACGAAGTCGCCTTCGACAACAGGTCTAACCTCGCCGCACCACGAGCAGCGAGCGCTCATGCCCTCGGGGTAGCGGCCTTCGAGGATGTCGGTTCTGGCTAGATGTGCTTCCGGGTCACTTATTTTTCGCATGACCCCATTGTAGCTAACAACGTCAACCCACCTGAAACCCTGAGGTTTGGGGGTAGGGATGGTGGTCCGGGGTTCTTATTCGGTCAGCTCGAAGTGCCGGACTATGGGGTTCTCCTGGAAAAGCGTCCTCAGCTCCGAGACGGCCTCGGCATACTCCGGGCTCGAGGTCGCCAGCTGGATGGCCGCCAGGGAGTCCCAGCGGGAGATCGCTACCAGGAGGACGAGATCTCGCGAATGCTCTTCCAGGCTGAGACCCATCTCGATGCCGTGACACCCGGCGAAGCGTGTGAAGGCGGGGACGATGACCTCCTGGTGAATCATCCTCGCCCGGTCCGTCTCCTGCGGATCTATTGCCGTGTCGAAGATTCGGATGATCATGACGCCCCCCTTGTACCTCGATGCGACGGGATCAAACGTTCCATGCCCCCCGATTCCACATGCCGGCCAGTTGAGGATTGAGCGTCAGGCGACGCTCTCCCCGCTCGTAGGTGGCCGCCACTATCTCCCCCAAACCAGGGTAGCGATGCACAATTCGGACTCTATCCTCGGTCACCTCGATGACATTGAAGCTGGGCCTGGTGTAGCCGCGCACCCGATAGGTCGAGGCGGTCCCCGAATTGATCAGCAACATCTCGCCTACCTGCCACACGTTGGGCACGTGTTTGTGACCCGCGAGGACGAGATTGACCTTGAGCTCGTCGAGAAGCGCCAGCACATCACCCGCATCCCACACGATGTTGCGCTCTCTGCCGGTGCCCGGAACCGGCACCAGGTGGTGGTGGAGGATGAAGATCCTATAATCCTCCGGCCATTTGTACGACTCCCTGATCCAGTCGTACTTGCCCTGACCGATCTCACCCTCTGCTAGATCGGGCTTGGCGGAATTGATGGCGGTTACCGTGGCGAACTTGCCGGGCTCAGGGCCTTTCTGGTTCGAGAAGGGAACTCTGGTAACCCTGTCCAACTGGCCGAACGAATCTCTGAAGTGGAGGAAACCTACGTTCATGAGGTCGTGGTTGCCCGGGATCACCACCTTTTCGAGGCTCCCCAAACGGTCGAGAAACCTCTTGGCCTGACGAAACTGCGGGGCGTAGCCCTCAGAGGTCAGGTCACCAGCAACCACCACGAGGTCTGGGTCTAGATCGAGGATCTCGTCCACCGCATGGGTAAGCAGTTCCCCATCGAACATCACGTGCCCGCAGTGGATGTCCGAGAGTTGAGCAATGATAAGCCGGGGCCCTGGCATTGGCTCCGTATGATAGTGGCATGGAGCCAATTTTCGTCGGAGTCAGAAACGTCGTCATCCCGGCCTGCTCGGCGTGGTTTCGATGGGACCTCGAGGGGCTGGAAAGCATCCCGAAGGAGGGACCGGCGATAATCGCCTTCAATCACATCTCATATCTCGACCCCTTTGCCGCCGCCTATGCGGTCGACAAGGCGGGGAGGCGGCCTCGTTTCCTTGCGAAGTCGGAGCTGTTCGATAGTCCCTGGACCGGTTGGATCATGAGGGGGGCCAAGCAGATCGAGGTCAAGAGGGGCACGCCCTCGGCGCCTCTTGCTCTCGAACAGGCCCTGCTCGCTCTGGCGCGCGGAGAGGTGATCGTCATCTTCCCTGAGGGAACGGTTACGTTCGACCGCGACCTCCGGCCTATGCCTGCCAAAACGGGGGCGGTCCGGCTAGCCATCCGCTCCGGCGCGCCCCTCATCCCGGCCGGAATCTGGGGCACCGCCAACGTGTTCCCGCGCCATTTCAAGGAGTACAGGACGAAGTTGCGGCCGAGGCAGGATCTCTGCGTGAGTGTGGGGGAGCCCATCGATCTGACGGGGCATGGCGATACACCCGAGGAATGGCGTGCGACCGGGGTCGAGCTGATGGATCGGATTGCAGCCCTGGTGGCAAGCCTCCGGACCGCCCTGCCCTACACCCGCCAACCGAGGCGGAAGTCGATAGCGTCGTGACCCTTCTACGCGATCAGGCCTTCGTTGCGGTACCACGCGACCGTCCTTGCCACGCTGGTCTCGACGGGCGTGTAAACGAGCCCCAGCTCGCGCTGGGACAACGAGGCGTCATAGGCGTGCCCATGCAGGAGAGTGGTGATCATTTCCCGGCAGTAGGAAGGATCGCGCCGGCGCAGGCGCCCCCAGATCTCGGTTCCGTAAGCCGCGCTCCGTGCGGCGACGGCCGGCAGCATCACAGGTGAATTGTCGATGCCTGTGATCTCAGCCATCAACGCGATCGCCTCGGACACCTTGAGCGTCGCGCCGCTCAAGACATAGCGCGCGCCCGGCGCGCCTCGGGTCTCGGCGAGAATGTGACCGTGGGCGCAATCGACCACGTCTACGATGCTCATGGTTGTGTCGAGCGCAACCTTGAGCTGTCCGTTTGCATAGTCGATCAATAGCCGGGCCGTCCCCGAAGTCCTGCCCGGGCCCTGAACCGATGCCGGATTCACCGAAACGACGTCTATTCCCGCGCGGCCGGCGGTAAGGAACGCGGCCTCCTCGGCCTCGAACTTTGACCGTTCGTAATGGGACAGCCAGAACCCCCGGTGAGTGGAGCTCTCCGAGCCGATCGTGCCCTTTGGCTCACCGATGGTGGCGGCCGACGACGTGTAGACGACCCGGGTAACCCCGGCTTTGTGGGCTGCCGCGATCACGTTGTGCGAGCCGAGCACGTTGCCTCTGTAGAGAGGCGTAGGGTCGGTCAGGCAGAAGGCGTTGACGCCGGCGACGTGGTAGACGATCTCGCATCCCTCCATTCCATTTGAGAGGGAGTCGTCATCGAAGATGTCACCCCTGTGAACGCGCGCCCCCAAGTCTGCGACGACTTGGGCGGCTGCATCGCTGCGCGCCAGGGCAACGACATCCCTGCCCTGCCCCACGAGACTGGTGCAGATCGACCGCCCGAGAAAACCACTCGCACCGGTCATGAACACCCGGCTCGTACGGTTCAACGATCACCCGTTCGCGGGGCGAAGACCGACGAGAAGCGGACGACATATTCGATCGCGGACATGACCGTGATCACGGCCGCCGCCAGCATCGCCCACTCATCGACGAGCAAAGGCCCCAGGCGAGCCGGGTAGCGGAGAATGGCCAGCAGGATCGCTGCAAATTGCGCGTTGGCCTTCAACTTGCCCCAGATGGACGGTTTGAAGGCGAAGCCGTCCATCATTGCGACGGCGCCGCGCAAACCAAGTATCAAGAGCTCGCGGCCGACGATGATCGTCGCCACCCAGGGGGAGGCACGCCCTACGGCAACCAGGGTGATCAGCACCCCCGAAACCAAGAGCTTGTCGGCCGTTGTGTCCAGGAACGAACCGAGGGTCGTTGCGGTATCCCAACGACGCGCCAGAAAACCGTCGAGCCAGTCTGTCGAAGCGGCGAACACGAAAAGTGCAGCCGCCGGCACGTAGGCCTCGGCGAGGACGAGCGCCATCACGACCGGGACCAGGGCCATGCGCGTATAGGTGATGCCGCTCAAGAGCGACACAGATCCCCGGTTCACGGTTCTCACGCAGCCGTCCCTGAGGTGCTCTGGGGTCTTAGCACGGGCGACACTCTCCATTGATCTGGGCTTGAGCGACCCTACCCGTTACCGGGAAGCCGAGATGGCCCGGGTGGCTCGTCGCCTGCTACTCGTCGAAGTTGCGCCCGGCAAGGGCCTCGATGGCGGCGATGGCCTCCCTGGCGCCCTCCCCGCGCGCCTCGACCTTGATCTCATCGCCGGAGGCAACCGCGAGCGTCGTCACCGAGACGAGGCTCCTGGCGTTAGCGGGGCCCTTGTCTTTGGTCAGGTTCGTGAGGGTCACTTCGGCGCCGGAAACGCTGGCTGCCTTGACAAAACGGGCCGCCGGACGGGCATGCAATCCGGTCGGGTTGTCGATGGTCAGGCGCAAGACGACGCTCCCTTCGGGCGCTTGTCCCTGCTCGGGGCGGGCCCCCTCCGGTGTGGTGTCCACAGCACCGGCGGAGCCTCCCTCCTCCAGGTGCTCGGCTTTGGCTCGGAGCCCTCTCTGGGCTTCGCCTGTCACTGCTTCGAGCGACGCTCCACTCCCGGCGATGGCCGCCGCAGCGACCGCCCCCTCGACGAGCGGGGCCGCCGACAGCTTGACTTTGGCTTGCCGGGCGGGTTCGAGCATCTCCACGGCCATCTCGGCGCTCATGATTGCGCTGCCGAGATCCATCAGCACCAGAACGCCGTCGTCGGAATAGGCGCGCTCGATCGCCGCCAGTACGAGGGCTGCGTCGGTACCCAGGGGTTTGTCCGGTTCGTCCAGGCCGCCCGCCGCCTCGATTGGCGCATCACCACCCATGGCCCGTGCAAGCTCGACCACCCCTTCGGCGAGGGTGGCGCTGTGGGAGGCGATCACGATGCCGACCACCTATAGTCCGTAAGAGCGGTGCAATAGCTCGATCGGATGGACGGACGCGACGCCCGACCCATGGGTTATCTGCCAGCGGCAGGTCTCGCTGTCGCAAGCGGCGACCGCCGGTGCCAGCTCCTCGATGGTTCTGAAGAGTGGGTCGCCCACCCTCATCGAGATGTCGTACTTCTCCTTCTTCAAGCCGTACGTACCGGCGATGCCGCAGCAGTCCGCATCGAGCTCCTCGATGCGGAGCTCCGGGATGAGAGCGAACAAGTCGAGTGCCGGTTTCCCCATCCCGTGCCCGCGCTGCTGGCACGGTGCGTGGTAGGGAACGTCCATCGGCAGAGGGTCGAAGTCATCCTTGAGTTCGCCGCGATCGTGGAGGTCGAGAAGGAATTCGCAGATATCGTAGGTCTGCCGGCCAACCTCTTCGACGTCCGGATCGGTGATGTCGAGGATTTCTCTTGCCTCGCGCTTGAGCATCAGACTGCAACTCGTGGAGGTCGCAACGATCGGATAACCGCGACGCGCATAGGGGGCGAGATTGCCCGCAAGGCGACGAACGTATGCGCGGGCCGGATCAAAGGAGCCATTGGACTGTAGCGGCAGTCCGCAACAATCCTGAGGGGGAACGATCACCCTGCAGCCGTTGTGCTCGAGCACCTCCACCGCCATCTCGCCCAGGCGCGGCTCGAAGTAATTGGTGCTGCATCCGTGGAAGTACACGACCGTCTTGCCGGCGACAGGAGAGGGATGCCGGCGAGCCCAACTCTGAAAGGTGCGCCCTGCAAACCGGGGGAGCGGCGCCTGTCGGTGAATGCCGGCGACCTTCTCGATCAGACCCCTCACGAAACTGTTGCCGAGCGCCCAGTTGGTGGGGGCCGCGAACGGGGTTGCGAGGCGCCCTCCGACACTCGGCCTGGCCAGGACCTTGTTGCGGAGCGGAATCCCTCTCTCCTCCCACAGCTTTGCTCTTGCCTTGGAGTTGATCTCGGCGATCTTGACGCCTTGAGGGCAAACCTGTGTGCAGATGCCGCACCCCGAGCAGTAGTCGAGCGACCGGTCGGGGGAGTGGTCACCCCCGTCTCGAAAACGTTCGGCTTGGGGGCCGACGTACTTGGGGCCTGGAAACAGCGGGGTGGCAATCGCGAAAGGACAGTACGTTTCGCAGATAGTGCACTTGATGCAGTGATCGAGCGAGCCGCGCATGGTCTCTTCCTCGAGCGGCGCGGCGAGGTCTTCGATCATGCCCATCCGTTCAACCCCCCCTTTGTTCCAGTATCAGCTCGGCGGCGCGAAGCCCGGTGGCAAGACTTATCCCTTCGCCCGACTTCTCCCGCCACGGTTCGGCGCCGGCGAGGGCGGCGCCCCCCACCCGGACGTTGTCGTAAACGGTTCTATGCACCGAGTCGAGCGGCCTCAAGTCGTCGTCGACCTCTATCCCGACACGAGCGGCCGGATGCGCGGCCAGGTACTCGTCCGACCAGCGTTCGCCGGAGTCCGTCGGCAGGCCCGTGACCGGAAGGTCGAAGGCGGTCTCCCGCACCAACCCGTATGAATCCATCTCGAGCCCCCGGGACGCGAAGCCACCGGTTGCAAGGATGTAGTCCCTTGCCCGGTAGGTTCTGGGGCGGGCCGCCGCGTCCACGACCACCTCTTCCAGACGGCTCCCCCTTCCGCGCGCGCCGATCACCCGGCCACCCATCACGATCCGTCCACCGGCGCGATGGAGCGCTGCGCGAAGTGCACGGGTCATGCGGTGGCCCGGCACCGACGGGGGCAGGGTTGGGATCTCGAATACCGGCACCCCCAGGGTGTCGGTGAGCTCCTGCCACACGTCGTGAGCCGAGTCGAGTCCCAGCACGGCGGGAAAACCAACCGCGCCGCCGTTTAGGCAGGGCTCGAGCTCGGCCATCACCGCCTTCCGAAACTCGGAGTCCTCGAACCGGCGAGCCCACCCCTGGGGAGTGACGTCGGCTTCGCCGCCCGTGGGAGGCGAGATCGTTACACCGTGCGCCACGATCGGTTCCTTGCCCTCCAGGTTCGCCCGATTGAGGTTGTCGGCCAGGTAGCCGGGATAGAAGTCCTTGAGCGCGGCCAGCCCGACGATGGTGAACCGTCCGCCGTTTCGAAGGTCACCCTCAGCCATGGTTTCCGGCGCCAGAGCCGAGGGCTTGGGAACGCCAACCGCCGTTGGGAGCAGGAGGTTGGATTCGATCCGGCCGACCAGCGCCAGGCTCTCCAACTGGCTTTTGACCCACCCGAGAGCGTCGCTCAGCGCCCG
>JALZIC010000065.1 GCA_030860455.1 Actinomycetota bacterium | reverse complement strand
CAATATGGGCTCACACAGGCCGGACGATCTGATCGATCAGCTCAAGTTTGCCTGGCGCCTGCGGGGCCTCGACTCGAGGAAGGTCGGTGACGCAACCCGGCTGTTCACGATGAGCATCTCCGATCTGCTCGACGACTGGTTCGAGTCCCCTCAGGTGAAAGGCGTGCAGGCGATCAACGGCGTCATCGGAACGTGGGCGGGCCCGGACGAACCCGGAACCGCCTATGTGATGGCGCATCACTCCATAGGTGATGTCGGTGATGGCCGGCTCGGAAGCTGGGGCTTTCCGGCTGGCGGAATGGGCGCCGTCTCTGACGCCTTGCGGAGATCCGCCGAAAGCTTCGGGGCAACCGTTCGCACCGGCGCTCCGGTTGAGCGAATCCTGTCGCGAGGCGGTCGCTCGGTTGGCGTGGTGCTCGAAGGCGGCGAAGAGATCTATTCCGATGTTGTCGTCGCCGGGACACATCCTCAGACGACGTTCCTCCGCTTGATCGAAGAGCGGCAACTCCCAGACGACTTCGTCGGGGACATAAAACGCTGGAACACCCGCAGTGGCGTTGTGAAGATCAACCTTGCGGTCTCGGAGCTCCCGGAGTTCATCGCCGACCCGGGCGCCGACCCGATGGTTCACGGCGGCGCAGTCGAGCTCGCCCACTCCATCGATTACATCGAGCGCGCCTTTCAGGATGCAAGAGCTGGGCGCGCTGCGTCAATGCCCTTCTCCGACGGCGTCATCCCATCGTTCTTCGACAAGACGCTATGCCCCGAAGGAACCCACATCGTGTCGTTGTTCACGCAATGGGTACCTCACGAATGGTCGAAGGAGCCACACACCAAAGAGCTCGAGGATTATGCCGATCGCGTGGTTGATGGCTACACCGAGCTTGCGCCCAATTTCAAGAGCTCGATCATTCACCGTCAGGTGATAGGCCCTCATGAGATGGAACAAGAGTGGGGCCTCATCGGGGGCAATATCTTTCATGGCGAGCTGTCTTTGGAGCAGCTGTTCCACATGCGTCCCGCCCCCGGGTATGCGGACTATCGAACCCCGCTCAAGGGCCTCTACCAGTGCAGCTCGGCTACCCATGCCGGCGGTGGGGTGTGCGGTATCCCCGGATTGCAGGCGGCTAGGGCTGCCATCAAGGACAAGAAGAAGCCATCACTTCGCCGCTTCAGATGAGTTCTTCCGGCGCGCCGGTGTCTGCGCCGGCGGAGCCCTCGATGCGCGCCTTGCTCGAGGCTCGATCGGTGGCCGTGGTGGGCGCTAGCCAACGACCGGATTCGTTCGGCGCTCGGCTGATGGGCCAGCTCGCCGCCGGCGGCTTCGACGGCGAGGTCTGGCCGGTCAATCCCCGTTACAGCGAGGTGGAGGGTTTGCCCTGCGTCCCGTCGATCTCAGACCTGGACCAAGCGCCGGATCTGGTTGTGCTTGCGGTGTCGAATCTCCTTATCGAAGAGCAGCTGAAAGCCGCAGCGGAACATAGCTGCCGTTCCGGGTTGATCTTCGCCAGCCTTTTCGAGGCCACACCTGAAGGTCAGATACCTCTTGTCGATCGTGTGGCTGCAATTGCCCGGTCCGCCGGCATGGTGGTATGTGGGGGAAACTGCATGGGGTTCCTCAACTTGGACTGCGACCTTCGGCTCTGCGGCTACGGCATGCCGCCCGATCTCGCCCCGGGCGCCATCACTTTCATCACGCACTCCGGCTCGGCCTTTGCGGCGATGCTCTACAACAACCGGCCGCTCCGGTTCAACCTCGTCGTGTCCTCGGGGCAGGAGCTCGTGACGACTTCGGCCGACTACCTCGAATATGCGCTCGACCAGCCGAGCACCGGGGCAATTGCGATGTTCATCGAGACCGCCACCGACCCGCCCAAGTTCCGTGCGGCCCTCGAGCGCGCTGCCAACCTAGACGTCCCCGTGGTCGTGCTCAAGGTGGGCCAGACGCCCCGCTCGCACGATCTAGTTATCGCACACTCGGGGGCATTGGCCGGCGCCGACGAAGCTTACGACGCGCTCTTCGATGCCTACGGCGTCGTTCGCGTCCGGTCCTTTGCCGAGATGGCCGACACGCTCGAGCTGTTCACGGCGGGGCGGCGGGCCGGACCCGGGGGTCTCGCGTCGATCCACGACTCGGGCGGCGAGCGCGTTCTCTTCGCCGATGAGGCCGCCGTCGTCGGCGTAGCCCAGCCGGACATATCGGAGTCCACCCGGGCCCGGCTCGACGCTGTGCTCGAGGAGGGGTTGGCACCTGGCAACCCCTTGGACGCGTGGGGGACCGGTAACGACTACGAAGACATCTTCATCGAATCAGCCGAGGCCCTCCTGGATGACCCCGCCATGGCAGCCCTCGTTCTGTGCGTCGATCTCACCACCGAGATGTACGCCGAGGCGGGCTACGTGAAGGTCGCAAAGCATGCCTGGGCCTCGGGTGACAAGCCACTTGCGGTCCTGTCCAACTTCGCCGACGCTATCGACGGACGCGATGCGGCTTCCCTGCGAGCGGCCGGCATCCCGGTGCTCGAGGGAACGACGTCCGGGCTCCTCGCCTTCAAGCACCTGTTCGGTTTGCGAGACCACCGCGCCATGCCCGTCTTGGTCCCTCCGGAGTGGGTGCCGCAGGAGGTGCGCGACCGCTGGAGAGCACGCATCGCATCTGATCCGCCGCTTTCGGAGACCGAATCCCTGTTGCTGCTTGCCGACTACGGCGTGCCGGTGGTTCCGTCCCGGCCGGCGACCGACTGCCACGGCGCGATCCGGGCGGCGGAGGTGGTGGGCTGGCCGGTGGCACTCAAGACCGCCGAGGAGGGCGTGGCGCACAAGTCCGACGCCGGGGGAGTGAAGTTGAATCTTGCCGGTCCGCAGGACCTCGAGTTCGCATACTCGGACATGGCAGGACGTCTAGGGCCGGCGGTGACCGTGGCCGGGATGGCGCCGCCGGGAACCGAGCTTGCCCTCGGGATGGTGCGGGATCCACAGTTCGGTCCCCTGATCATGGCGGCGGCCGGGGGGGTGCTCGTGGAGATCCTTGGGGACCGGAAATTCGGGTTTCCGCCACTCGATGTCACGAGAGCGTTGAATCTGCTCAAGGGGCTACGGGTGCGGGCGTTGCTGGACGGGGCCAGAGGAGCGCCACCCGCAGACATAGACGCGGTTGCCGGTTCGCTTGTTGCGTTCTCCCGGCTTGCGTTAGATCTCGGGGACCTCGTGGCCGCGCTGGACGTCAACCCGTTGATCGCCGGCCCGGAAGGTTGCGTTGCCGTTGACGCTCTCGTGGTCCCGGTCTGATCGTGATCGCATAGTCATCGACCCTTAGCTGGATTTATCGGTGAAGTTTTCGTTCTAGGGACAGGGAGGTCCTAATGCAGACTCGTACCCGAGATGTAGTCGTCGTCGGAGGCGGCCACAACGGCCTGGTGTGCGCCGCCTATCTCGCGCAGGGAGGCTTGGACGTTCTGGTTCTCGAACGCCGCCACATTCCAGGCGGTGCGGCCGCAACCGAGCAGCCCTGGCCCGGACACCAGGTGTCGTCGGCGTCCTATGTCGTGAGCCTCATGCCGGAAAAGATCGTAAGCGAGCTCAACCTGCGCTCATACGGCTACAAGACCACCATCCTGGATCCGGATTACTACGTTCCTTACTCCGACGGGACGTCGCTGACATTGTGGGGCGACACCGCTCGGACCGCAAAGGAGATAGCGCGCTATTCCAAGGCCGACGCTGAGGCCTACGTGGGATTCGATTCCTACCTGGCGCGCCTCGGCCAGCTCGTACACACACTTCTGTATGTCGTGCCGCCCAACCTGGCGGCAACCGAGCTTCCCAAATGGGTGGCGCTCGGTGGCAAGCTGCGCAACTGGAGTGGGCGTGATGTCAACGAGGTGGTACGACTGTTCACCGTCAGCGCGGCGGACTTCCTGGACGAATGGTTCGAAAACGAGCGGATCAAGGGCGCGCTTGCCACGCAGGCGATCATCGGCGCGTGGACGGGCCCGATGAGCCCCGGCAGCGCCTACGTTCTACTCCACCACTGGATGGGGTCGATAGACGGGCACGAGGGCGCGTGGGGATGGGTGCACGGAGGCATGGGCAGCGTTGGCCAGGTGATGGCGGACTCGGCACGCGCATCGGGCGCCGAGGTTCGTCTCGATGCGAGCGTAGCGAGCGTCGAGGTCTCCGGCGGACGCGCCACTGGAGTGGTGCTCGAGGATGGTTCGGTCATCCCGGCGCGCCGGGTGGTGTCCAACGCTCATCCCGTGACGACCCTGCGGGAGCTGGTCGGAGACGGTCATCTCGATGATGAAGTCGTGCGAGACCTAAAGCGCTTCCGCAGCAGGTCTGGTTCGGTCAAGGTCAATATGTCACTGTCCGAGCTTCCGAGACCCTCGGCCTGGGACGGACCGATGCCGGGGGATCCCCACACCGGCATCCTTTCCATCTCCCCGTCGATCGAGTATCTCGAGCGCGCCTGGGACGATGCCAAGTACGGCCGGATGTCGGAGCATCCCTACGTCGAGATGGTGTTCCCCACCGTCTTCGAACCGGACCTTGCTCCCGAGGGACGCCACATCGCCTTGTGCTTCACACAGTTTGGCCCTTATGACCTTGCCGAGGGAAGCTGGGACACTGAACGCACCACCTACGCGAACAGGGTCATTCGGGCGCTGAACGAGGTCGCCCCCGGCTTCGATCGGTCGGTCGAAGAGGTGGAAGTGCTTACTCCTAAGGACATCGAAGATCGGTACGGGCTTATCGGCGGCAACATATTTCAAGGCGACATGTCACCGGAGCAAATGTTCTGTTTCCGTCCCATCCCGGGCTACGCGGACTACCATTCGCCGGTAAAGGATTTGTACCTGTGCGGCTCGGGGACCCATCCCGGAGGCGGGGTGATGGGCGTCCCCGGTCTCAACGCAGCCAAGGTCTTGTTGTCCGATGTGAAGCGTGGACGACTGACGCGGCGAGAAGCACGCGAGCAGGGGGTTGGAGCGTGAGCCGAAAGTGCCTAAGACCGGCTTCCCTGGAGGCTCGGAACGACAACACGCGGTCGTCCCGAGCGGATGGAGGCGTCGCCCTTCCATTCGGGAGTCTGACTGGGCCGCCCCAACAAATAGCCCTGCGCTCCTTGGGCACCGATCTGGTTGTCCAATTCGTTGAGGTTGGGATGCCGGATGAAGTCGAGCATCTGCTTGTTTTCGATACCCTCCGCAATGACAAATGTCCCGGTTTGTGATGCGAATGCGATAATGGCAACGAACACTGCTCGAGCGCTCCTGTCTGTCATGGCT
>JALZIC010000057.1 GCA_030860455.1 Actinomycetota bacterium | reverse complement strand
TCTCGGACATCCACGGCAATCTCCCGGCGCTTCGTGTTGCACTGGCCATGCTTCGTCGTCAAGGGACCGACGCCTTGTTGTGCGCAGGCGACATCATTGGGTATGGCCCCTGGCCAAACGAATGCGTGGCCGAAATCGCAGCAGCGAATGCCACTTGTGTGGCGGGAAACCACGATCTGACCGTCGTCGACAGACTGCCCGATGCCAGGATGTCGAACCATGCCAGGTTGATCTTGGAGTGGACACGCACCGTGCTCGACCCCGACTCCCTGGCGTATCTCCGGGCGCTGCCCCTCCAGGTCAACGTAGAGCCCGCCATCAGGTTGGCGCACGGTTCGCTCCAAGACCCTGAACGCTACATTTTCCGCGATGAGGACGCCGCACAACAACTGAAGCTCCTCGGTGAGCTCCATCCGGAAGCACAGTCCCTGATCCTGGGTCACACGCACGGCGAAATGGCTTACGGACGGCGAACGCAGGCACACCGGGTTAATCCGGGGACGCCCATGTCCCTCGCGGGGGACAAACACCTGCTGAATCCCGGGAGCGTCGGGCAATCGCGTGAGCGGAAACCCTGGGCCCGCTTGGCTCTGCTCGATACCGGAAACCAGCAGATAACGTTCTTCGCGCTCGATTACGACGTGGAGCTATGCCGCAGGGAGCTCATCCGTCACGGGCTGCCACCGGGGGCCTGTCACGTTCCCCCCTCACTCATAACCCTGGGGCGCCGCTTCGCGCGGCGCGTGGCGCACCGATCCCTGCGACAGATGCGCAGAAGATAGCTATAGCTAAGCCTGACCCAATCCGTGCAGACCATGTGGGTGTGGCATTCATTGATCGAGCGGGTTCGCCACTCTTACCTGCGGATGCGCGTACCACCTTGCCCCATTCCGCCGAGGAAACGTGTTGGATCAAAGGCGTCCGAGCGTCGGAGGGGCAGGCGCTTCCTCCTCGACCTCTTCATCGACGGGCGCGACACCGTGTTCCAAGGCATCCGGATCCGAAGGATCCTTGTCCCTCCCGCCCCCCAACCGTCCCGTCAGGGCGCCGATGGCCGCACGGTCCTCCGGACCCAAACCCATGACCAGAAGAAGCCCGAGATAGACGAGCCCGATGATCACCACTGCAAGCACTGCCGCCACGACGCCCGACCCAACCCCCGCAAGTGCGATCACCCCTTTACCCACGAGGACCGAAGCAAGCCCCGCAATAATCGGCTTCCAATAGTCAAGACGATAAGGATGCAACCGCGCTGCGGACCAGACTTGCCATAGAGGCAGGAGGTTGTTGAGGGCGGTCCCGGCAAGGTGAGCTACTGCCGCGCCGAGAACCCCGTATCGCGGAATGAGCCAGAAACCCAGCACTATCTCAGTCCCAACGACGGCCAGATAGTCGTAAAACGCGAGGCGGGACCGGCCTGTGAGGATGAGGGTGTTGGTGACCGGACCGGTACCGAAAATGAACAAGACGGAGAAGGCAAGAACGACGAGAGCCGTGCTTGCATCCCGGAAGTCAGGGCCGAAGATTGAAAGGATCTCCTTGGGGAACGCAACCTGAAGGCAGAACAGAGGGAACGCCAAGGTGAAGCTCCACTTACCCATGCTCTTGAAGAGCGTGGTCAACTCCTCTCGTCGGTTCTGCAGGTAGAGGTTGCTGGCCATCGGGCTGTAGACCTGATTGAGAGCCGCGTTGATAGCGCTGGGCGCCAGCGAGATCCTCTTGCTGGTGACATAGGCGCCGGTTTGCGACAGCGACGCTAAGGAACCGAGCATCACCGGAAAGAGTTGAGCGCGAGAGGTTTCGACGACTCTCGAGCCCCAGGCCGGGAGGGCGAAGCGGATCAGCTCACGCCTCCCGATGCGGTCGGTAGGGCCGAAGAGGGGCAATCTGCGATGCAACGCAAACGTGGCTGTAGCCGTGACTATTATTTCGCCGACCACCAGGCCGGCGAAAGCCGACAACGGCGTAGTTGCAATTAATAGTGCAATGACGGCGGTGACAACCCTGATGGTCGGTTGCAAGATGTTCTTGACCAGCGCCCATACCCGCATGTTCTTGAACGCCTGCGTGGCGTACAGCATGACCTGTCCAATTCCGACAATCGGGATCGCCAGGGCGGCCAGGCGCAGCATCGGCACCAGCGAGTCCCCTTCGAAGAAGCGCTCGTCAAGCAACGGCGCCAGCAGCACGAGCCCGCCGGAGATGAGCAGCAACGCTCCACCGGCCAGAAAGATCGTGAGGTGAATGGTCCGGCGAAGCCGGGGCAGGTCCCCGATCCCGTGGTAGTAGGAACCCTGACGAACAAGGATCCAGTTGGCTCCCAGCAGCCCGAGGGTGGCGCTTGCCTGAGTTGCGGCATAGGCGATGGCCCAGGCACCCAACCCGGATTGCCCGAGGGCCCGTCCCAGCAGAACGTTCAGAGCGAACGCCCCTGCGTACCCAACCACCCCGGAGGAGAGCAGGAGCGCAGCGTGCTTGGCCAGGTGGCGGGTATGGCCGAGTTGCTTTGCCTGCATTCCGTTCGAAGTTGGCTCGTCCATGGATTCCGATCTCGATCGATGTCACCAACGGCGCCTGGACACAAGTGGCGCTCCGGTCGCCCCCCCGGCGGACAGCTCCAGGATTGGCCCCGGTCTGCCTGCCGGCGGCCGCCGACGCGTGGGGAGATGGAATCAGGCGCCTCTCTGGCGGGTTCTCAATCATGTCATATCGTCGGTTCTAACTATCGGAGGCGGCGCCTCCGTGCGCTTCCATTGCCGCCCTGGAAGGGGCTCATCTTCTAGCGAGAAAAACCTCTCCATCGAAGCAACTGACCTCGAGATGCTTCGTTCTGATAAAGAAGGGGCACAAATGGGAGGTGCTCTTGCCGGGGCGAACCGTCGTGGGGCGGGCCTCCGGCCGGCCATCAAGTAAAACAGCATGGGAGTCGAAGACAACGAGTATGAACCCAACCTCTGCCTGCGTAGGCTCAGGAAACTGACGGTGGAGACAGAATCCGCCTTCTCGATCGTCTCCGGCAAGGGGACCGTCGACGACGCCGAGCTTTCCGACCCCCCTCTCGAGGGCCAGGAGCCACAGCCGGAGCGCGGGCAAACGGAAGGGGTGGAGCGAGAGCGTCCCGGAACGGCTCGGGGCGAACTCGTCGAGATCGACAGGCCCCCGACGACGCCGCCCACTGCCGTCGCCCCCCCTCGGACAAGCTCCGGGCACATAGAGCATCTCTCCTACAGCAAGGCCGCAACCACCTCCAAGTGGAGCTTGATCGGATGGCAGCTGTTCGCCACCGACGCGCTCTGTCTCGTGGGGGCCCTGGCGTTCTCGTATCTCATCCGGTACGGGTCCCGGAGCCTCCCTCTCGGATATCTACTGGTCATCCTTTTGGGGCCGATCGCTTGGGGCGGCGTCTTCCACGCTTTCGGTCTGTACGCGCCGCGCCATCTCTCGGCCGCGGAGGAGTTCCGGCGAACCATCAGCGCAACGAGCATCGGGATATTCATGGTGGTCATGACCAGTTTCTGGTCCCATTCTGACCTGTCCCGGATATGGATCGGACTGAGCTGGCTCTTCGCCCTCACCTTCGAGCTGGTGGCTCGTCGTGTATGGCGCTGGCACATAGCCCGCATGAGGAAGGACGGGCGTCTGGCGATGCGAACCCTGGTGGTTGGCTCCAACGCCGAAGCTATGAGGCTCGACAAGACCCTGCGCTCGGTCAACTCCGGATTCAAGCCTCTCGGGCACATCGACCCCACCTACACTCTGGCTCCCGATCTTCCGGTAGGTGAGTCCCTCGAGCGCCTGATATCGACTCTTCGTGCCAACGCCGCCGAGTGCGTCTTCATCGCGTCTACCTCGGTTACCGCCGAACAGATACTCCGAATCGCCCAGGCCGCCCGGCGCGCCGGGGCCGAGGTCCGCCTGACGGCAAACCTCCCTCAGATCCTGATCTCCCGCCTCACCGCCCAGCCCATCGGCGACACCATGGCGCTGTCGCTCAAGCCGGTTCGTCTGACTGGCACTGAGGCGACGGTAAAGCGGATCTTCGACCTTTCTTTGGCCAGCCTCACACTGCTGGCGACGACGCCTCTGTGGCTGGCGGCAGGGCTCCTCGTCCACCTGACCTCCAAGGGGCCCGTCTTGTTCAAGCAGGAAAGAGTTACCCGTGGAGGCCGGACCTTTCAGATGTACAAGTTCCGCACCATGGTGGTGGACGGCGACCGCATCCTCATGGAACGGGGCATCGACCCCAGCCAGCCGTTCTTCAAGATCGTGGACGACCCCCGGCTCACTTGGATAGGCAACATACTCCGGAAGACGAGCATCGACGAGCTTCCACAGCTGCTCAATGTCATTCGGGGGGAAATGAGTCTGGTCGGGCCGCGACCGCTGCCCGCAGATCAGGTTGCAGCGAACCTCGAGATGCTCAATCCCCGCCACGAGGTCCAGGCCGGGGTTACGGGATGGTGGCAAATCAACGGCCGCAGCACCGTCGACGCCAAGGCAGCCCTGCAGATGGATCTCTTCTACATCGAGAACTGGTCGCTTGCCCTCGATACCTACATCGTTTTGAAGACCGCCGGGTCTCTCGTGACTCGCAAGGGCGCCTACTGATGCGCCCCGGCCGGTTCGGAGGCGCGTCGCCACAAGTAAGCCGGCTGGGGGATGGGACCGCCACGGCGCACTGCCGGGCCAAATGAGCGTCGCCCTCATTACGGGCTCGGGAGGCCTGATCGGCTCCGAAGCATCGCTTCACTTCGCCAAGCTCGGACTTGACATCGTCGGGGTCGACAACGACATGCGCAGCGTGTTCTTTGGTTCCGGCGCATCGACGGCCTGGTCGGTGGAGCGTCTCCAGGACGAGCTCGGGTCGAGCTACACGCACCATGCACTCGATATCCGCGACAGAGACGCTATAGACGGGCTCCTCAAGCGCTATGGAGCCGGCATCTCGGTCGTAATTCACACTGCCGCCCAGCCATCTCACGACTGGGCCGCGCGGGAACCCTTCACCGACTTCGACATCAACGCGGTAGGCACGCTAAACCTCCTCGAGGCGACCCGGACACATGCGCCGGAGGCTGTTTTCTTGTTCACATCAACCAACAAGGTCTACGGGGATTCCCCCAACCGGCTGCCGCTGGCCGAGCAAGATACCCGTTACGAGATCGATCCCGGGCACACCTATGCAAACGGTATTCGCGAGGACATGTCCATAGACAGCACGCTCCACAGCCTGTTCGGCGCATCGAAGGTCGCTGCCGACATAGTGGTGCAGGAGTACGGGCGGTACTTCGGAATGCGAACCGCCTGCTTCAGGGGAGGCACACTCACCGGCTCACGCCATTCGGCTACGGAACTGCACGGTTTCCTGGGGTATGTGATGCGCTGCGCGATGACCGGCACTCCCTACAAGGTCTTCGGTTACAAGGGCAAGCAGGTACGAGACGCCATTCACAGCAACGATCTCGTGGATGCCCTCGTCAGCGCCTTCCAGGCGCCACGAACCGCAGAGGTGTACAACATCGGAGGTGGTCGCTTCAGCAACTGCTCTGTTCTTGAAGCTATCGATTTGAGCCAGAGCATCGCCGGTGAGGAGCTCGAATGGTCCTACGTCGACCAGAACCGAATTGGTGACCACATTTGGTGGATCGGTGACAACGGAAAGTTCGAATCGCACTACCCAGAATGGAAGATGGAATACAACGTCGACCGGATACTGAACGATATCTTCGACGCGAACCGGGACCGGTGGAGGAGATGAAGGACAGTGGCAAGCAGAATGTCGTCGGCGTTCTCATCGACGCTGTCGATTACGGGAGCGCGGTTGAACGAATAACGGAGGCGGCCTTGGAGGGCCGGCCCTATTCGGTGTCGGCGCTCGCAGTCCACGGCGTGATGACTGGTGTGGGTAACGCCGAGCACCGGTACCGGCTGAATCATCTCGATCTGGTGACCCCCGACGGACAGCCGGTGAAGTGGGCCCTCAACCTCCTCCACCAGGCCGGTTTGAACGATCGCGTCTACGGCCCGACGCTCATGCTCGAGGTCTGCGCCGAAGCTGCGCGCCGAGACCTTCCCGTGTACTTCTACGGCAGCAATCAAACAGTGCTCGACGATCTGGGCAGCCGGCTTAAGGAGCGCTTCCCGGGTTTCGTCGTGGCCGGGGCCGAACCTTCGAAGTTCCGCCCCACCTCACCGGAGGAAAAGCAGGACATCGCCTCACGGATCCGCTCCTCGGGTGCCAAACTGGTCTTTGTCGGGCTCGGCTGCCCTCGCCAGGAGACCTTTGCCTACGAGTACCGGGACGCCCTCGGAATGCCCGTGATCGCAGTGGGGGCGGCGTTCGACTATCACGCCGGTCACATGGAGGAGCCCCCCATGTGGATCCAGAAACGCGGCCTTCAGTGGCTCCACCGGTTGCTGCAAGATCCCGCTCGTTTGTGGAAGCGCTATCTCCTGCTCAACCCGGCGTACCTGACCCTTTTGGCGCTCCAGGCGCTCGGCCTATGGAAACCCGACCCCGAACGTGTCGTACGACCGTCCTACGAGATGCTCTACGGGTGAGCAACGTCCGGGAGTTCGCCGAGCCTCGAGGGGCTGAATCCGTAGCGCGCGCAATCGAACACTAAATCGGCTTCAGAGTTAATATATGGAAATAATGCCCTTTGCTTCTAGGAGGACCTCACCATGCGTATCGGAGTAATCGGAACCGGCCACGTCGGCCTCATCACCTGCGTCTCCCTGGCTGCCATCGGCCACGAGGTCGTGGGTGGGGACAACGACCCAGAGAAGATCGCTCTCCTCGAAAGAGGCGTGGCTCCCTTCTATGAGCCGGAGCTCCAACCCATGCTCGAACAGCAGCTCAGGGAGGGTCGTCTGACCTTCACGGCGTCGCCCCAGGAGGCCGTCAAGGACGCCCCCGTGGTTTTTATCTGTGTGGGAACACCGCCGCGGGTGACCGGCGACGCCAACCTCGTGGCCGTGGAACAGGCGGCCGCCTCGGTTGCCCCCCACATCGCCGATCGAGCAGTTGTGGTCGAGAAGTCGACCGTACCGAGTGGCACCGCCCTGCGCCTCAAGCGCACGCTGCAGCGAGGCCGCGCTCAGGCCGAAGAGCACCTTCAGGTCGTCTCGAACCCCGAATTCCTCCGGGAGGGCAAGGCCGTATACGACTCGATGCACCCCGAGCGAATCCTGGTCGGGGGCGAGGCTGAATGGGCGTTCGAAGCCATGCGCGAGGTATACAAGCCGCTAACCGATCAGGGCTATCCTCTGATCGAGACCTCAATCCCGACCGCAGAATTGTCCAAGCACGCTTCGAATGCATTTCTTGCAATGAAGATTTCGTTTGCGAACGCGCTTGCGCGCATATGCGAGAAGGCCGGGGCCGACGTGGTCGAAGTCGCGGACGCTATGGGAGCCGATGCCCGCATCGGCCGGGCCTTCTTGAACGCTGGGATGGGCTACGGCGGCTCTTGCTTCCCGAAGGACGTCCAGGCTTTCGAGCACCTATCGAAGCGCTTGGGGTATGACTTCCGCCTGCTGCAGGAGGTGGCGCGCATCAACACCGAAGCCATCGACTCGACGCTGGAGAAAGTCCGCGACGCGCTGTGGAACCTCGAGGGCAAGACGGTTGCGCTCCTTGGACTGGCCTTCAAGCCGGGAACCGACGACGTGAGAGACGCCCCCGCACTGGCGCTCGGGGCCAAGCTGTTGGCCCAAGGTGCAACCGTGGTCGGCTACGACCCCCTCGCGGCGGCCAACGCCAAGGATGTTCTTCCCGAGCTACAGCTCGCTCCGGACCCGATCTCCGCGGCTTCCGGTGCGGACTGCGTGGTTATCTGCACCGAATGGCCCGAGATCCGCGACCTCGACGCCGTCGAATTGAAAGAGGCGATGGCATACCCAGTGGTAGTCGACGGACGAAACGCTTTCGACCCCGAGACAATGGCCAATCATGGCTTCGTCTACTACCCGACCGGACGCCCTGCGCTGAACTAGACCTCAGCGCGTCAGAAGCGGGTAGCGGTACCTGCGAAGCAGAGGCGCGTCCGTCAGCGTCGTCAGCAGGTTGCTGCCGCGCGACAGGCGCTGGGTCCATTCGGTATCCGGCTTGAGCGTGACGTCACCCGCATTGAAGCGGGTCGGGTTCCCGCCGGCCATGTGATTGGGCTGAAGTGTGATCGTGTGGGCCCCCGTAAAGGGGAGCACCTCCGGCAACTCACCGACCATCCTTGCCACCCTCTCGACCGTGGCAGACGGCGCAACCATGAAGTCCTCGTACCGAACCAGCATGGAGCGATGGGGGCCGAAGTGCCGTCGGACCAGTTCCGCCCCCCCGTTGAGCTCGAGCCACCCGAACGCGCTGTAGAACGAGCTGTGGCGGGGCATCTCCGCGTCGGTGACGCCCTTCAGGTCAAGGGTCGCCTTCCTTCGCTGCCATGAGTACGCCACCGCCCTCGGGTCCCTCACGAGATGCACGAAATAGGGTTCGACTCCCGGCAGAACACCGAGCAGGGCCGCATCGGACGGCCGCTTGGAGGAGTCCACGACCACCTCCGCACCGGCGACGTCACCGATACCCCTGTAGAGATTGGCCGCTATCGGGGCGTAGGCATCGAGCGGCGCCCATCCCGTCGGAAGAGGGCCAAGGCGCAGCAACCTCGGAGTGTGCCGGGTGCGAACCGCCTGCTGCTGCCACGCCACGACCTGAGAGGGATCGGGGCGATCCTCCACCCGGCCGTAAGCCGCCGCCCAAACGTCGTTCCAGAACGGACACTCACGCAGCGGCTCCCCGCAACCACACAATCTGTCCTCGAGGAGGCCCCGCTCCCAGATGTAATGAAGCTCTCCGGCAGACACCCACCCTTCGAGCGCACCCAGGACGCTGTCGAGAATCGTGCTCCCACTCCGGGTCCATCCCATGACGAATAGAACTTTCATGGACGGATGCGCCGGGAGATGTCAACTGAACGGCCCAACCTCATCTCCTCCATCTCGAGCTCCCATTTGTCGCGGGCGAGGGCGAACCTTGCCGGCGCCACGGCGTGTCCGTTGCCCTCAAGAGAGCGTTAGCAGCGCCCAGATGATACTCAACCCAGGCGGCTAACCCCCGGCGGGAGGCCGGCCCCGGCCGTCAAATCCGGAGGGTTGGGGCGGGGGGCTTCTAGGGTGCAACCTATGGACGAGACCCTTATCCACCTCTCGCCTTCGAGCGCCAGCAACTTCAAGAGCTGTCCGTTGCTGTTCAAGTACCGGAACGTCGACCGGCTGGACGAGCCGATCTCGACGCGCCAGGCGGTCGGATCGCTCGTTCACGCGGTCCTCGAAAAGCTCTTTGCGCAGGACCCGCCTGCGCGCACCACGGCGCGCGCCCACGAATTGCTGGACGGGTTGTGGACGGAGCTCAGGGAAGAGCCTGAGTGGCGCCCTACGGAGCTCGATCCCGCCGACGAGGCGGGATGGATAGAGAGCAATCGCAGACTGTTGTCGAACTACTTTCTCCTCGAGGACCCGTCCACGCTTGACGCCGCCAGGCTCGAGTGGTGGGTTGAGTACGAGCTCGACGAGGTGCAGCTGCGCGGGGTCATAGACCGTGTCGAGGAAAGACCCGACGGCTCCTGGATCCTGACCGACTATAAGACCGGCAAAGTGCCTGGGGCCGCCCGGGAACAGTCTGCCAGTTTGGGGCTGCGCTTCTATGCCCTCGTGTGCTGGCGCGCATACGGGATCATCCCCGGCGAGCTGCGACTCGTCTACCTCGCCGATCCGGCGGTACTTACGTGGCGTCCGACGGAACGCACGCTGCTCGCGTTCGAACGGCAGATGAAGGCCCTCGCCAAGGCGGTGCGGCGCGCCGCCGACACGGGCGACTGGCGCCCTCGCCCTTCACCTTTCTGCATGTCGTGCGCCTTCCAGGATCGCTGTCCGGCATGGAACGAAAGCGTCAAGGGCCAACAGGCCGTCTGAAGGCTCCATTGCACCGACGAAGCCGGAAAGCGGGCTCCAGAGTGCAACAAAGAGTTTCCCTAGGTGAGGAAACGAGCTCCCGCAGCGGCCCTACGAGTTACGGGCGAGCATCCGGGTGATCTTGGTGCCACAGACGGGGCACTTTCCCTGGGCGGCCTTTGTCCCGTTCTTAAGCTCGATCTCTTCGCCCTCGAAGTCCCGCTTCTCCCTGCACTTGACGCAGTAACCGTTGTAGGTGTCGGCCATGGTTTCGGCTCCCTTCCAAGAGATCTATCGGCGCCCTCTGGGGCGCGCACCCGTCTATCCTGCCATCTCCGAGGCCATTCCTCGGGCTTTCCGACTACGCAGTGTAGCCAAAAAGGCCCTGGTCCGGTTTTCTGGGGGCCCGGGACAGCGTTTGGAAGCCAGCTTGGGCCGTCTCAGGCGCAAGGGGGGCCGGGTCTGTGGTACCCCACTGTCGAGCCGGGCTCGTGTCCCCCAGACGCCCACCGCCTCGGCGCACCCCGGTATCTGACGAGGAGGTAAAGGCAGATCAGGCCCACCGTGAGAGCCAAGATCTGGCTTCCGGTGAGGCCAAGGTAGCGCCGATCCACTCGCAGGAAGTCGGTCACCATCCGGGCGGCCCCGTACCAGATTACAAAGACGAGGGCGAGGAGGCCCCCTCGGCGGCGGCGCCCGGCCAACCACAACAGAAGCCCCAGGAGCAGCAGCGTCGAAAGGAGATCGTACAGAGCGGTCTGGTGCACCGTGACGTCGAAGCAGCCGAGGGACGGGGCGCCCCCGTTGGCCACCGCCGCCCGGTAGCCGGCCGCATCGATGGGAGGCCTTCCGCCGGCCTCGCCGAGGCAACGCCAGCCAAGCGGTGAGCTCGTCTGCCTGCCGAGATGGTCCCCGATCACCAGGTCACCGATCCGGCCGATGCCGATCCCCAGAGCCAGGCCGGGTGCGACAACGTCCATGGCGCCCCAAAATGGGATCCCGTGGCGTCGCATGTAGGGGATCGAGGCCAACACTGCACCCGTGATCCCACCCAACAACGAGATACCCCCCTCCCACACCTTGAGGACGCCGAGCGGATCGCTTCCGCCGTCGGTGACGCCGGACACGTGGCCGAGCACATAGCCGATGCGCGCCCCTGCAATGGCGCCGAGCATCGCCCAGAACAGCCCGTTCCAGATATGCGCCTCATCCGGGCCTCCGTACCTCCGCGCCACATACACGCCGAGGCGCGCCCCCAACAGGACCCCGAACGCGATTCCGATTCCGTGAGGGGACACGGCGATCGGCCCTATCTCTATCCGGGGGAGGATGGTCCATGCGAGCGGGTCGGCGCCGAGTTTCACCGGTGCGCCAAGCATCACGGCGGCGTCCGCCCTGATTCGACGAAGCAACTATGGGTGACGGGCATCTCCCGGGCGAAGAAGGTCTCGACGGCCTCCGCGTAGGCTCGTATCTCGTACTGGGCCGCAGCCGCATTGCGCAGCGAAAGGAAGTTCATAAGGGAACGGGCGTTCACCGTCCAATAGAACTGGGTGAAAACGCCGAAAGGCAGCAGGGCGCGAGCCAACTCCTTCGCAACCCCCTTGTCCATAAGCGCCTGATACTCCTCGTAGAGCTCCTTGTAGACGCGCCTGAAGGTTTCGATCGTGTCGTCGGCGAGGTCGGGGTCGACCGGCTCGAACGAGTAGGAACCTGGCTTGCCGACCTGGGAGCGGACCGCCCCCCGTTCCGGTATGTAGAAGTCGCCCTCGAGTTGGTGGTACCTGCCGGATTCCTCGTTGAAGGAGGAGAATCGATGTCTGAACCATTCTCGTGCGACGAAGATGGGCGCTCGAATGTGGAAGCGGAACGAGTTGTGCTCGAAAGGGCTGCCGTGACGCTCGCGCATCAAGAAACGAATGAGTCCGGCGTCCTTGTCTCCCATCGCCTCCCGGCGCACCGCGAAGCTGACGCGCGCCGAATTGACAACCGAGAGGTCCGTCGCCATCGCATCGTCAAGCCGGACGAAGCCATGCTCGAAGAGCTCGATCTGGTGGGGCTCGGAGGCCTCGATTTCGGTCATGGTCGGATCCTCCCATGCAGTTGAAACACGTCGGCGTCTAGCGGCGCAGGATACGGTCCTCGGCGCCGGGCGCAACGTAGGCGAGGCGGCCTCCGCAGACAACGGCCACTACCGGAGGTACGTCCGCCCTCGCCAGGTCCGGCGCGCCCAGGACCACGGCGTCGGCGCGACCGCCCGGCTGGAGACGTCCGGCGCGACCGTCCAGCCCGAGGGCGCAAGCTGCATTGACGGTTGCCGCCGCGAGGGCCTCCACTTGGTTCAACCCCAGTGTCTTGCCGGCCAGCTCCAGCACCTGCGCCATGCCGGGGGCGCCCACAACCGGGCCGGCGTCACTGCCAAGTGCCACCGCCACTCCCGCCTCGACCATGGCGCGGGCTGAAGGCTGCCGGCTCTGGCCACTTGCGAGCGTGGAGGCCGGCAGGAGGACGGCCACCGTGTCGCAGGATGCGAGGTCGTCGATCGCGTCGAGCGAAGTGTGGTTGAGGTGATCCGCTGTGGCAAAGCCCCACCTGGCGGCAAAGGCCGCTGTCTGATTGTCGGCGAACCGGTCGGCGTGGACGCGCATCCGCAGTCCCAACCCATGGGCTGCATCGCTGAGGCGAGCCGCGTGCTCGAGAGCAAAAGAGAAGAGCTCGATATGGATGTCACAGGCGGAGGCGAGCCCGGCCTTTGCCACCTGGGGAAGCAGAGTTGTCGCCGCCTCCCCCACCCACTGCCCCTGAGACTTCCCCGGAGGTACAGCATGGGCGGCCAGGCATGTCGTGGTTACAAGCTGTGGCACTTGCGCCGCCAGGGCCTTCGCCAGCCTGAGGTGCCGGAGCTCCCCGTCCACGGAGAGACCGAGACCCGACTTGGCCTCGAACGAGGTCGTTCCTCCGGCAAGCATTCCGGCAGCGAGACGCTCCGAGAAGGCCACAACGCCGTCGTCGTCGCAGGCCGTCAGAGCAGAGGCGCAGGGGAATACCCAGTTGGGCTTCCGATCGGGCCCTGTCACCGGATCCACGTAGGGAAGGTGGGTGTGTGCGTCGACGAAACCAGGGACAACGGTGCAGGCACGGGCGTCGATCTCGGCCTCGGCGCGTCGTGGTTCGCCGAGGCCGGCTATTCGGCCTTCGGAGACATAGAGCGAAGCGTGGGCGAGCGATTGGTCTGCGCCCATAGCGGCTCCACGCAAGGGACCCCTGCCCCGGAATGGGATAAGGGTCGCTGCGTCCCTGATCGTCAGCGTCGCGATCTGTGGAGGCCCCGAGTGAAGGCCTGAGGGGCGAGCGTCTAGCTGGCGATCCTCCGGCGCGTGGCCTCTGCCCGGCCCTTGGTCCGCCCGACCGCTGCTGCGCCCTGTTTCCTGGTCACTTCGCTGGTGGCGCGTGCCGCCTTACGGGAGGCGCCCGCGGCCTTGCGGGCCTGCTTGCGGGTCTTCTTGAGCTCGCGGGAGTTGACGATGCCCGAAACCTCTTTCTGGCTCCTCCCCCATGCGATGTCGAGCAGGCTGGATGCCGCTGCAGCGGTCGTCGAAGCTGCTGCTGCGGTCGCCTTCGCCGACTTGGAAGTCGCCAGCGCCGCCGCTCGTGTGCGCTTCGCCTCGCGCGACCCAGTGAGGTCCTTTCGGGTTCTGCGCGCGGACTTCATGCTCTTCTTCTGGAGGTCACCCACGTTCTTCATGAATTTGTTTCTCTCCTTGCGTGCCTTCTTCTGCGTGCGCCGGAGCGATCGGTTCGACATAGGTTCCTCCCTGGGCCTGGTTGTGACCAAAGAGTAACCGAAACGGCCCGCGTCCCGCCTCCGCACGAGAACGAGGGGGCGTGAGAAAATCGGGGTACCGGCTCGAGGCGGCTCCGGGCTACTGCACGGCGGCGGACGGCGGATCCTCGGGGGAGGTCAGCTCGAGCCCCAGGGCGTCGAGCACTCCGACGACCTCGGGACCGCTCCATCCTCGTTCCCGCAGCTCCTGGGCGAGCCGGAGCGTCACATCGGTGAGCTCCTCCTGTTCGAACGATTCGTAGCCGTCCAGGAAGCCGCGCGCGTAGTCCCACGAGACGTACTGGTCGGGGTCCGGGTCGAAGGCCGGCTCGTGGACGGGCGATTCACCTGCGTCGAGCAGTTCCTTGAGGTTTCCGGCGAGAAGGTCCCAGCTGAGGTAGTGGTCCTCCTCACAGTCGGGGCAATAGAACACCGCCCCCTTGATGCCCTTCGGGCGGAGCACCTCCTTGAGGACCTCGACGTCGATGAGGTCCTGCTGGAGGGCGACGCGCTCGTCTTCGTCCAGGGGAGCCTCGTCGTCGAAGGGGCGGTCGTCTTCCATTGCATCATCGTAAGGCCCCTGGCAACGAGTTCCGGTGAGGCGATAGGAATGGGCAATGCAACGCTACTGAGGTACCAACCCGCTGTAGAGGTGAATCACGTGTTCGCCGACCAGAACCGCCACAATCGCTCCCAGGGCGAGGAAGGGCCCGAACGGAATGGCGGTCTTCCCTCCGCGCCCGGTCAGCCGGGCGTAGATGATACCGACCAGTGATCCGACGAGAAGAGCCGCGTAGATTGCGACCAGCACAAGTCCCGGACCGCCGAGATAGCCGAGAAAGGTTCCCAGAAAAAGACCGAGCTTCACATCCCCTCCACCCATCCCGTTGGGCAACAGAGCCAATATCGCCAGAAAGAATCCGGCGAAAACTGCAGCTCCCACCACCGCCCCCGACAGCGCCTCCTGGGGGCCGGAGATAAACGCCAGGATGAGGAGAACGCCCCAACCCAGGAGCCAGCCAACACCGGGAAGCCAAACGTCGTGACCCCGGAGCCTCACCGACAAGGCTCTCCGGCCCGCGGCGGTCCCCTCCGGGCCCTCAAGGGTGTGCCGCTTGCCACGGGCCAGAGCCAGAACTGCAAGAACCACGACTCCGGACATCAGGAGCACGCCCGACATCCTCCCGAGCTCCCCATCGAGCGCGGCCGCAAGGACGATGAGGATGCTCCCAGAGGCGAGTGCTGGGAAGATAATCACATCGGGCAGCAACTTGAGCCTGATGTCGATGTCACTGAGAACGATCAGAACCCAAAAAAACCCAGCGTAGATCAACGCCTCCAGACTGGGGCCGAACCTCAGTGCGGCGAGAGCGAAGAGGATCGCGGTGAGGAGCTCGATAAGGGGATAGCGCACCGAGATCCGGGCCCGGCAATGCCTGCAGCGCCCCCGCTGGGTCAGATAGCTGAACAAGGGGATGTTCTCGGCTGCCGTGATCATGTGCCCGCACGCCGGGCACCTGCTCCGTCCGTTCAAGCCGGCACGGAGCGGGATGCGATGGGCGGCCATCGTCGCAAAGCTTCCGAAGATAAGACCCAGGAGGGCCGCAAACCCGGCAAAGAGCGCGGTCACGTCGCCGCTCGGGCCGAAACCGGGCGCTGGGAGCGGGCGACCGCATAAATCCCGGTGAGGATAGCCACGCCTCCTGGAAACACCAGGAGCGAGGGCACCTCGTCCAGCAGGGCAAGGGCCAGAAGGATGGTCACTACGGGCTCGAGCATCACGGTCACGGTCACCGTTGTTGCATCGAACGCTTTGAGGACGAAGTTGATCATCGTGTGGCCAAGTAGCTGGGGCCCTGCCACCATCAGTGCGATGACCAGCCAGGTCCGTCCCGGCCAGCCCCACAGAGGGATTCGGGCGACCCCGCACGCGATGGAGAGGAGCACAGCGGCGCACCCGTAGGCGATCGCTGCGTATTCCAGGGTTCCCAGGCTCCGGCGCGCCCTCTGGCCGGCCATGAGATAGCCCGCAACGGCCACAGCCCCCGCCAGAGCCAGCCCGTCTCCTGCGATGGACCCGCCGGCGAAGTCCCCGCCACTGATGACTCCCACGCCCGCAAGAGCCAGGGCGATCCCCGCCCATCCACGCCCGGTCAACTCGACCCCGAACAGCACGCGGTCGGCAGTAGCAACGAAGATCGGCGTGGTGGAGACCAGCAGGATCGAAGAAGCCACCGTGGTGAGTCCAATCGAGCTGATCCAGGCCCCGAAGTGAACCGCTAGAAAAGCTCCGGCCACGGCGGGGAGAAGGGTTTGTCGGAACCTCATGCCCGAGAGCCTCGGTTGTGCCCACGGAGCGAGGCACAGCGCGCCGAGGGCGCAGCGCCAGAAGGCCAGCGCAAGCGCCGGAGCACCTTCGGCATAGCGAACCAGGATCGCCGACGACGACGTTGCGAGGATGGCGAGCCCAAGCCGAAGCCACGGCTCCGCCGGCCCCCGTTCCCCCGTGCGGATGGCGATGGCTCGCATCGGCTGCACCCTAAGCGCCTCGGCCGGCTCCGAGTGGGGCATTCCCGGCGGGGTCGGTTCTCGAAATAAGCTTGGCCTCATGAGCACGGACGCCGGGCCCATCGCCGGGTCGCCCACCCTCGGGGTTGGCGCCGTTGTGCTCCGCGACGGTTCGCTCCTGATGGTGAAACGGGCGCATGATCCCGGCGCCGGGTTGTGGTCGATCCCCGGTGGAAAGGTCGACCCGGGTGAGTACCTCGTCCAGGCGGTAAGACGCGAGGTGATGGAGGAGACGGGCCTGGCCATCGAGGTCGGGGCCCTCCTCGGGATCCACGAGGTCATCGGGGCGGCGCACTACGTCGTGCTCGACTACACCGCCGAGATCGTCGAGGACTCCACGCCACAGGCGGCTGGAGATGCGGCCGAGGTCCGCTGGGTTCCCCTGGACGACATCGGCAGTCTGAACTGCACTCCGCGCTTCAGAGAGACCCTGGCGGGCTGGGGGGTGCTGACCTCAGCAGACGAGCAAGGTGACTAAGTCGCCTTTCTTGGAGGTCGCCCCGCCGGCTGGATCGCTGTCCACCACCTTCGCTCCCCCGTCGCAGATCTCCAGCACATCGACCTGGAATCCAGCGCGCTCGAGCTTGTCCCTCGCAGGATCGACCTCCAGGTCGCGCACGTCGGGAACAGTCAGCTCGGGAAACTCGGGCCCCGCCGACACGACTATCTGCACCTCACTGCCGAAGGCGGCAACGGTGCCGGGGGCCGGCGTGATCTCGACCAACCCGCCTTCGTCGACGTCGTCCGAATAAGCCTCCTGTAGAACCGGGACAAAGCCGGCGCGCTTGAGCTCGAGGCGGGCGCCCTCTATCCCTCCGTCCGGAGAAGGGATCTCGGTTGGCGCAGGCCCTTTGCTCAGGACGAGCTCGATGGCACTCCCCCACGCTCGCTTCTGCCCCGCGGCGGGCGCCTGCTCGATGATGTCGCCGTCCGGCTCGGCTGAATAGCGCTCGGACAAACTCGAGGGCTCCATGTCGAACTTGTCCATCTGCACCTGGGCGTCGTCGAGGTTCAGCCCGAGGAGCAAAGGCACCTTCACTCGCGGCGGGCCGGCGGACACAACCAGCCCGACCATCGAGTCTTCCTTCAGGGCCCCCGACTGGTCTTGGGACAGGACCACACCCCTTGGGGCGTTGCGGTCCCTCCTCCGATCCTCCACCCGAGCCCCCAAACCCGCCGCCTCAGCCCGTTCGACGGCGACCTCACGTGTCAGCCCCACGAGCTCGGGCACGTCGACGTCCTGGGGCAGCACCACAGAGGCGAGGGCCCGCCCGGCCACGAGCGCAACGATGAGGGCGATGACCCCAAGCAGCAGCCGCCGGGATTTTCGTTGAGTGTCCAGGTCCTGACGGGTGGGCCTTCGGGGTGCTTCGATGTCAGGTACCTCCTCACCTCCACTCACCTCGTCGACCAGGTTCTCGACCGGGTCCGGAGGCCGGCGGGATGCGGCCAATGAGCGCTGGAGGGCGAAGGCCATATCGGACACTTGGTGCCATCGTTCGTGAGGATCCGGCGCACAGGCGCGCCGAACGATGTCGTCGAGGGCCCGCGGCACCTTACGGATGTGCTTGGACGGAGGCACCACGTTCTCCGAAGTGGGCGGTCTCCCACTCAACGCCTCGGCCAGCACCGCGCCTGTGGTCCATATGTCCGAGGCAAGCGTGGCGGGGCGCCCCGCCCCCTGCTCGGGTGCCAGATAGCGGGAGCCTGCGGTGAGGCCGGCGATGTCGTGCCTCCCCCCGCGCGATCCGGGGGGGACGAGTCCGAAATCGGTCAGCTTCACGGTGCCGTCCCGGGCAATCAGGATGCTCTCGGGTCTAATAGCGCCGTGGACGATGCCAAGGGAATGCGCCGCGCTCAAGCCGTCGCACACCGCCAGCATGATCTCGGCAGCGGACGGAGCGTCGAGGATGCCCCGGGTGACGAGCACATCTCGAAGATCGACTCCCGGGACGTGCTCCATCACCATGAAGCAGGTCCCATCGTCCTCGCACCCCCAGTCGAAGATCGTCACTGTGTGGGGATGTGACAACCGGGCTGCTGCACTCGCCTGCACCAGCCAGAGCTCCTCGATGGAGTCGTCCGACCGGCCGGACCGGAGAACCCTGACCGCCACCGGGCGTTCGAGAAGGGCGTCGTGGCCCAGGTAGATATCCCCCGTCCCTCCGGCCACAGATCCCTCGAGACGGTACCTACCCGCCAGTGTGGCACCGGCTAGCTCCGAGACGAGGTGCAAGCAAACCTCCTGCGGGGATGCAACAGAAGACTACAGAACGCTACTCGAGCAACAAAAGTAACCCCTTGGACCTAATGAGGTTAACGGCGAGGGAGGGCCACCGGCTGGATTTCGGCGACCAGGGGGAGGTGGTCGGAGGCATCGGTGGCCACCGTCCACGACCGCACCACCTCGATCCCGTTCCCCGCCAGCACGAAATCGATCTGCCGGCGGCGCCCCAGGTGAACGAAGGTGGCGTGGCGCCCCGGCCCCGGGTCGAGACCCGCGTCCCGGAGCGCCGAAAGGTCCGTCCGGTCCTGGTTGAGGTCGCCAAGGACTATCACGGGACTCCCAGCATCTCGGGCCATCGCAGCGAGGGCAGAGGTCTGGCGGGGGCGAATGCCGGCCTGAGTAGCGAGGTGGGTGGACAACACAGTCAACCCTCGCCACGAGCCGCCCAAGACCCCGCGCACCTGTTCGGCACCGGCCCTCGGAAGCTCCCTGTAGGTGAGCTCCGCTAGTCCTTCGCCCGCCAGCGCCAGCCCGTATCGGCCTTCGCCTCGCTTCAGGACGGAGCGGAAGTGAACCGGGAGCCCGGTGAGTTCCTTCAGCACCTCGGGCTGATCCATCTTCCCCGTACGATCGAGCCCCCTGTCGACCTCCTGCAGCGCAATCAGGTCGGCCCCGGTCGCCGTCATGGCGCTGGCGACCCGGCCGAGATCGACGGCCCCATCGACACCCCGGCCATGGCGGATGTTGAAGGTGGCAACACGGTGGATGGTCATGGTCGACGCATTGTGACAGAGCTCACGCCTGGTGCATCGGGAGCCCCTGCCGTCGAAGAGGGGTAACCCGCACCATGCCGGCGTTGTGATCGGGCCCAGGCGCATCAGATAAGAGATCTTCGTGTGCGAGCATGGCCGGGTGAGCACTCCGGAGCTTCCCCCCGTCCTCGACGAGTCGTCCGAGGCCTATTGCTACGGCCACAAGGACGTCCCCACGAAGCTCCGTTGCTCGCGCTGCGAGAGACCCATCTGCGGGCGGTGCGCTATCCCGGCTTCGGTCGGTCAACATTGCCCGGAGTGCGTGGCGGAGGCGCGACGAAGTGCGCCCAAGGTGCGAACCGCCCTTCGGGCCACCGCCCCTGGAGTCAGGACGATCATCGGAATCACCATCCTCTTCTACATCGCCGACCAGTTCTTCGGGCTCACCCGCGAGCTGGCCAGCTTCCCCCCCGCCACCGCGTCCGGCGAGTGGTACCGGCTGCTCACTCCGATGTTGCTGCATGCGAACCTGCTTCACATCGGCCTGAACATGTACATCCTCTATATCTACGGCCCGCACGCAGAGGAGGCGTTCGGCACCGTTCGGTTCGTCGCCATCTACGCGATCTCGGGCTTTCTCGGGGCGGTGGCCTCCTACGCCTTCAGCCCCTGTCAGGCGCTCGGAGTGGGTGCGTCGGGGGCCGTGTTCGGGATCGCCGGGGTGTTGTTCGTCTATGCGTACAACCGTCGCAGCAGCGCAATGATGGGCTCGTTCCTTGGCGGCTTGCGCTTCTTCATCATCGCCAACCTGGTGTTCGGGTTCATCGTGCCGGGGATCGACAACTTCGCCCATCTCGGAGGGCTCACCTCCGGGCTTCTCCTTGGCTTCGGCTTCGATCGTCCGGCGTCCGCCGGCCGAACACCGGTGCAGATTGCCACCGCAACCGCCGTGATAGGGCTGGGCGTAGCCCTGGTCTTCTACCGAACGGCCACCTTCACCTGCGGCTTCTAGTCACCCGCAGGGAAGCGAACCAGGCTCTCTTTGGAACCGTCGCTCAGCTTGCGGTCCCGATCCTCACCCGGCCGTCCCTGAGCACTACCGCTCCGGCGCTCTGGACGGTGACGAAGCCGTAGGTCGTCCCGGAGCCCTCGGGCGCGTCCACCCAAAATCTCGTCGTAAGGGTCTGGCCGAGAAACACCGGCTTGTTGAAGCCCACGCTTATCTGCTCAACGCGGGTCGGATCGCCCCCTGCCAGCCCGTCGACAGCCCCCTTGCACGCAAACGCCATGGTGCACATGCCGTGCAGGATCACTCCGGGGAGGCGGGCGGAACGGGCCACCTCCTCGTCGAGATGGATCGGGTTGTGGTCACCCGACGCGTCGGCATAGCGCCGGGCCTGGTCTTGGCTCACCTGCGATACGGCCTCGTGGACCACATCACGGGGCTCGTCGCGTGGAGGAGGGGGACGCCTCCTCCGGCGAGCCACCCCCCTGATCACCATCGTTCCGGCAACCTCGGCGACCACGATCCCGTCCTGGTTCTTCTCAATCGCGCTTACGGTGAACGCCTCCCCGGCCTCGGTCTCCTCGACTGAGTCGATGGTCGCCGCCACATCCAGGCGATCCCCCGGCCGAATGGGTGCAAGCAATCGATGATCTTCACCGGCATGGACGAGTCGCAGGAAGTCGGCGCCGAGCTCCGGGTCTTTGGCAGCGGCCATGAACAGGCCAAACGCGGGAACCACCGGCCACACCGGCGACGCCGCCACCTCACCGGGCCCAAGGTAGTGATCGTTCGGGTCGTCGGTCGCCAGCGCGTAACCCTTGATCGAGCTTTCGTCTACGTCGAAGGTGTCCGAGTAAACCTTGCCGGCAATCTCCCGGTTAAGCGCCATCGTCCCCTGCTCCAGCGCTGGAGCCGAGCTCCGCCTCGATCTCCCCGGTGAGCGCAATCTCCTCGGCCGGGAGATTGAGCTCCTCGGGCCCCTCCCCGCGCCGGAGCGCCGTGAGAGCCACCACGGCGCGCCCGTCTGCGACCTTCGTCACCAAGCCGGTGCATACAAGAAGGTCGCCGGGCCACACCCGCGCAGCGAACCGCACTTTGAAGCGGCGGAAACCCCCGGGGCCGCCCAGCCACTCCGACGCGGCACGCGCTAGATATCCCGCCGGCAACATGCCCATCGCGAAGACGTCCGGTGCTCCGGTCGCCCTGGCATAGGGAGCGTCGATGTGGATCGGATTGAAGTCGCCGGACGCACCCGCGTAGCGCACGATGTCAACACGACTGAGGGGACCGAAGGTCCGCTCGGGAAACGAAGATCCAGGCTCGGGCACGGTCATTCCCCTGGGTCCTTCGAGGTCTGCACGAGGGTGTAGAAGGCGCGTAGAACCTCCTCGCCCGCGGCATCGGTGAAGCGCGTCTCGTAGGTCACGAAACGCAGCTCTCCGCCCCTCCTACCCTGCTTGGTCACGTCCTTTGACACGCGGATGGTGGCATCCAGGGTTTCACCTGCGACGGGGAGCCGGTTGTAGGCGAACTCCTGCTCGGCGTGGAGCACCCGGGCGTGATCGAGGTTGGCGCCAAGGCGCGCCTCTCGCTCCTCTCTGGAGAGATGCCACATCTGGGTCACGGAGAAGGTCGGCGGGGCGACGATATCCGAGAAGCCCGCCCGGCGCGCCGCCTCGGCTTCGAAGAAGATGGGATCATCCTCCCCCACCGCCAGGGCGAACTCACGGATCTTCGCCCGCTCGACCGGCAGCTTGAATTCGATCGATGTCTCCGTCATTCCCGGTGCCTCCAATCAGTTGCTCGGCGGGGCCCTTTCCACACTCGGGCCCGTTGTTCCGGTCTGGAAATTTTGTGCGTGCTGGCTCGCGAATCCGTCTGGGCTGTGGTTACATTGTCGTACACGAGAAAGGAGGTGGTCCAAACTGTCAGATAGTTTTGAGGGACCTCGTGAGGTGACCGGCTGCTAGTGGTCTAAGCCTCAGAGCTTCGGATTCTGGCCAGCTTCTAGTTTGGGCCACGGGCAGAGTCCAACCCGGTTCACCGGCATCAACCGCACCCGGCCTGGTCCATCGGGCGCCACACGGCGAAGAGCGGGCGATGGAAGCTTCGCAACCTACCGGCGCAGGGATCTCCTGCGCCGGTTCTTAATTTGGGCAAGGCCAGGGTGGGTGAGAATGACCACCCCGACCACATCACGGCTTCCTGGGAGTCACCGCGCAGGAGCCAGGACCGCCTTGGTCACGCCCCCTGCCCGCACGTCATCCAATGCCTCGTTTACTGCTTCGAGAGGGTAAGGCGTAACCAGGCGGGCCAGATCGAAGCGGTCGTTCAACTGCGGAAGGGAAACCACGAAGTCCACGACGTCGGCGCCGGAAAGCGCCCACGAGCCGAGCACCCGCAGCTGCTTGCGCGTGATGAGGTGCGGGTTCAAGGGCGTCGGCCCGTGGTCGGTGTACTGGCCCAGTACGAGGTAGGTCCCGTTGGGCCGGCACATCTCGAGGCCCTCCGCCACAGCCGAGGGGACGCCGGTCGCCTCCACAACGAGGTCGGCTCCCCTTCCCCCGGGCGTCAGATCCCTAACGACGGCGACCCGTGAACCCGGATCGGTGACGGCGAAGATGTCGACGTAGGCGTCGGCGATGCCGAGCTCTCGTGCAAGCTCCAGCCGGCCGGAGGGGCCGCCGGCCATCACTATGCATCCGGCCCCGCTGAGCCGGGCGAACATGGAGGCCGCGAGACCGACCGGCCCGCACCCCTGCACCACAACGGTATCTCCGACCCCCGGTTTGGCGATCCGGAGCACCCCATGCACCACCGTGGGGCCGGCGCATCCGAGCGCGATGGCGGCCTCCACCGAAACCTCGTCGGGCAGGCGCACCACCGTAGAACCGGCCTCGAGGTACTGGAGATCGCCCCACGATCCGAGAAGGTGCGGCCATCTGTCGGACCGGCGCGAAATACCGTAGACGCTGCGATTTTGGCACAGCGTCGGCTGGCGCTCCTGGCGGCAATAGAAGCAGCGGCCGCAGGCGATGCTCGACGCCCATGTGATTCGGTCGCCTTCACTCAACGGCGCACCCAATGCGTCCTCGGTGACGTCCCTGCCGAGCGTGGTCACCGCGCCGACCGCCTCATGACCGAGGATGACCGGGGTGGGCATCGGCAGGTGCCCGGCCTGGAGGTGGACGTCGGTCCCGCAGACTCCCCCGTAGGCAACCTTAACCAGCAGCGCGCCGGGCTCGGGTTCGGGCGCCTCGAACGACTCGATCTCGAGTGGCGCGCCAAACGACGTGAGAACCGCTCCCCTGCTCTGCATGGTTCGTCGATGCTACCGAGCTAGGCACACCGTTGCGTCCCACCCGCATCCGCCCTCCCGGTATGGGCCAACGGATGACATCACGACCACCCGGATCTTGAGGCTAAAAGGCGACCGTATCGAGGAGTTGCCTGAAGGCGGCTTCGTCAAGCACCTCCACCCCCAGGCTCAAGGCCTTGTCGTACTTCGAACCGGGGTTGTCGCCCGCGACGACGAAGTCGGTCTTCTTGGACACGCCCGAAGTCACCTTCCCGCCGAAGGACTCAATGGCCCGGGTGGCCTCATCACGCGAGAAACCCTCGAGTGAACCGGTCAGCACGAAGCTCTTCCCCTCCAACGGCCCCCCCGCCTTCTTTTCCGGGCCCCTGGGGTCGACTCCGGCCGTCTTGAGCCTGTCGATCACCGCCAGGTTGCGCTTCTGGCGAAAGAAGGTTTCGATCGAGAGGGCGAGGATTGGCCCGATTCCCTCGATTTCCTCCAATTCCTCGCGTGTCATGGTGCGAAGGCCGTCCAGGGTGCCTACTTCGGCCGCGAGATCGTTGGCCGAAGTAGCTCCTATGTGACGGATTCCCAGACCGACCAGTAAGTTGCCGAGCGGACGCCCCTTGGACGCTTCTATCGCGTGCAGCAGATTGTCGACCGACTTGTCGCCGAAACCATCCAGCTCGCCCAACTGTTCTCGGGTGAGGTAATAGATATCCGACACGTCCGAAAGCCAGCCCTTGGCCAGGAGGGCTTGGATCGTCTTGTATCCGAGACCTTCGATGTCCATTGCCCCGCGCGACGCAAAGTGGAACAGGCGCTCGAGTCGCTGTGCCGGGCAGTCGATCCCGGTGCAGCGAGACACCACTTCGCCGGGCTCTCGCACTATCGCGGAGCCGCAGGACGGGCATTCCCTCGGCATGACGAAGGGCCGCTCATCACCGGTGCGCGTGGCTTCGACCGGGCCGACGACATCGGGGATGACGTCTCCGGCGCGTCGCACGATGACCGTGTCGCCGATTCGGATATCCCTTCTCTTGACTTCGTCTTCGTTGTGCAGCGTTGCAGTCGAAACCGTGACGCCGCCGACGAAGACCGGTTCGAGATGTGCGAAGGGAGTGGCCGCACCCGTTCGACCAACATTGATCTCTATGCTCTTGAGCAAAGTGGTTCGTTCTTCCGGTGGATACTTGTAGGCAATAGCCCACCGGGGAGCCTTCGCCGTGTATCCCAGCTCTTCCTGCTGGGCGACAGAATCCACTTTCACGACGACCCCGTCGATCTCGTAGGGCACGTCGTGGCGGTGATGGCCCCAACGGGTGCAGAACTCGTAGACCTCATCGAGGGTTGTCACCCGGCGATTCTGAGGATTTGTGCGCAGGCCCAGATCACGGAATGTCTGCATTGCCTCCCAATGCGAAGACAAGCGCTTTCCTTGCAGCCAACCGACCCCGTGGCAGATGAGCGAGAGGTTGCGCGAGGCGGTCACGCTCGGGTCCTTCTGCCGCAGCGACCCGGCTGCGGCATTGCGTGGGTTCGCAAAGGTCCTGAGCCCCTGCTCCCTCAGGCGCTCGTTCAGTTGCTCGAAGTCGGTGACCTGCATGTAGACCTCACCGCGCGCCTCCAGAACCCCCGGAGGCGTCCCCCGCAGCCGCAACGGCACCGCGGAAACGGTCCTGAGATTTGCGGTGATGTCCTCGCCTCGCCGTCCGTCGCCGCGCGTCGCGCCCTTGACGAACACACCATCCTCGTAGATGAGATTGACGGCGATCCCGTCCATCTTCAGCTCGGTGACGAAAGCCTCTGGCTTGTCGATGATGCGTTCGAGCCGCTTTCCCCATGCCATGAGCTCGTCCAGGGAGAAACAGTTGTCGAGCGACATCATCGGCGTCCGATGGGCGACGGGCGCGAAGAGGTCCGAAGGTGGAGCGCCGACTCGCTGGGTGGGTGAGTCGGGAGTCACCAGCTCGGGATTGGCCTCCTCGAGGGTCATCAGCTCGCTCACAAGAGCGTCGTACTCGACGTCGGCTACCTCTGGGTCATCGAGGACATGGTAGCGATACGAGTGGTGATCGATCGTCTCGCGCAGTTCGCTCACCCGGCCGGCGTTTCCTTGTTTCGCCATTGTTTCAGTCCTTGGTCGCAAGCAGCATGATGCGGCGTCTCGTGTACACCCAGTCATCGGCGTCCGGCCGCCAGCCCATTCCGGTGTCCCCACCCCTGTTGACGATGAAATCGCGCACCCGCCGAATGCGCTCCTCGGGGAATTCGCCCGGCCACATCCATTGCGACAGCCGTTGATTGCCCTCCCAGCGTCGTTCGTCGACCACGGAGAGGCCGGCGCTATTGAACAGAATACGAAAGGCCGATGCCGGTCTGCTCGAAGCATGTGAGGGATCGCGCAGGATGTCGAGCTCGTTCATCGCAACGGCCTCTTCGAATCTGTCCGACGCGACCTGATCTATTACCAACAGCCTGCCCGACGGACGCATCACCCGCTTCATTTCCTCGAGTATCTCGAGAGGCTTGTGCACATGGTGGAGCATTTGCGCGCAGGCTACGAGATCGAACGAGTCGGACGCCAGCGGCAGGCAGTGCCCATCTCCGACGGCGGCCGACAGATCCGGATAAGCGATCCGGGCCTGCGCCAACATCCTGGGCACCGCATCGATTCCAAGCGCCAGACTCGCCCCCGCAAACAGCGCCAGGAAGTTGCCAGTCCCGGCTCCTACCTCTACGACCGTCTCGAACGGCTTGAAGCGGGCGAAAGACAAGACATCCATGTCATCAAAACGGCCCTTGGTGCGCTCCGAGAAGCCGGTGGCAGCACGCGAGAACTCGGTTTGGAGTTGCCCCCGATTGGCGGTGTCCAGATCCCTCTCAACCACGCGCGGCAGAGGCGACCTTGGGTGAAGGGGGACCTGACACGGTGGAGGCGATGATCCCGCCGCCGATCAACTCATCCGGCCGTAGCGGGTCGTAGAACGCGGCCGACTGGCCGGGTGCAACCGCCTCGACCGGGCTGCCGAAATAGACGGAGCAGCGACCGGGGGCTAGGCGTCGGAGCCGCCCCGGGCTCGTGTCCCCGTGTGCCCTGTGCTGCACCAGGACATCCATGTGAGAGGGCCCATCGGGCCGGACAAAGCTCGACTCTTCGATCAAACACTCCGACACGGACAGATCCCCCCGGCGGCCGACGTTGATGGCGTTCTCCGATGGATCGATCGACGTCACGAAAACCGGTTCACCAAGGGAGATGCCGAGGCCCTTTCGCTGTCCCACCGTGTAACGGGCCAGCCCCCGATGCTCGCCCACGACCCGGCCGTCTCGGTCTCGGATCGGTCCAGATTGAGCTCCCTCGGGAATGTGCTCGGTTATGTAGGAGCCGACATCGCCATCAGGGACGAAGCAGATCTCCTGCGAATCAGGCTTCGCCGCCGTGCGCAATCCCAGTTCGGATGCCAATGCCCTCGTCTGCGGCTTGTCTAAGTCCCCAACGGGAAAAAGGCAGTGTCTGAGATCTTCCTGATTCAACATCCACAGCACATATGACTGATCCTTGTTCGTGTCAACTCCCCGGAGCAACCGGTAGATTCCGTTCCGAATACGCACGCGCGCGTAGTGACCGGTGGCCAGCACATCGGCGCCGAGAGAGCGCGCCCGATCCATAAGCGCGCCAAACTTCACCCATTGATTGCACCTGACGCACGGATTCGGTGTGCGCCCCGCGGCGTAATCAGCGTGGAAGTCCCTCACAACGGAGTCGCTGAAACGATCGGCGAAGTTGAGCACATAGAAGGGGATGCCGAGCACATCGGCGACGCGCCTCGCATCGTCGGCCGCCCCGACATTGCAACAGCCGGAGTCGTTGTTGGCGGCTTCGCCCTTCCACAGCTTGAGCATGACGCCCGTCACGTCGTAACCCTCATCCTTTAGCAACGCTGCGGCCACCGAAGAGTCGACCCCGCCCGACATCGCAACGACCGCTTTGCGTTTGGGTCGGCGGCTCAAGCCGCCTGCTCCTCCGGGCCCCCCGGCAACTACGGTCGGCGGCCGCCGGATGCCGGACATCAGGCGGCTCTCCTGGCGCGCTCAACGATCTCGGGGAAGATCTCGAGCACGGAGGAGATGTCGTCTTCGGTCGTGGAGCGGCCCATGGACAGTCGCAAGCTACCCGCCGCCATAACCCGGTCCGTTCCAATCGCAAGCAGCACGTGCGACGGATCGATCGCACCGGATGCGCATGCCGACCCCGACGAACACGCTATACCCGCCTGGTCCAGGAGCATGAGGAGAGTCTCGCCCGCAGCCCCCGGTACCGAGACATTCAGGTTCCCGGGAATTCGGTTGGTGAGGTCCCCATTAACGCCGACGCCGGGCACCGCGCGCCGGATCCCGTCCAGCAGTTGCCCACGCAAATCCATGAGGCGCTCGCCTTTGGCGTTCACCTCCTTGGCTGCGATCTCGGCAGCCATTCCGAAGCCGGCGATCCCCGCGACGTTGGAGGTGCCCGACCGAAGGCCCCGCTCGTGTCCCCCGCCGTGAATCAACGGAGTCAACCGGACACCCGAGCGCACAAAAAGCGCACCGACGCCTTTCGGGCCTCCAAGCTTATGAGCTGCGAAAGATGCCAGGTCGACGCCCCATAGGTTGACATCAACCGGGAGGTTGCCAAGCGCCTGCACGGCGTCGGTGTGGACCAGGGTTGCGGGGTTCACCGCCTTGACGGCGGCGGCGATATCCGCTATGGGTTGGATCGTTCCGATCTCGTTGTTGACCGCCATCACCGAGACGACCACCGTGGACGAGGTGACGGCCGCTGCGACATCGCGAGGGTCGGCGATTCCACCCTCACCCACCGAGACCACAGCGACGGTCGCACCTTGCCGTTCGAGCCACTTGGCGGTGTCGAGCACCGCCCGGTGCTCTATGGCGCTCACGATTACGTGACCACCCGCAATGGCATCGAAGGGGCCCTTGAGGGCGAGGTTGTCGGCCTCGGTCCCTCCCCCAGTGAAAGTGATCTCCGAGTGGAGGGCTCCCATCGCAGCCGCCACCTTGTCGCGGGCGTCCTCGACAATCCCCTTTGCCCGGCGTCCGTACGAGTGCACCGAAGAGGGATTGCCGAACTCACTCACCATCGAGGCGAGCATGACTTCGGTCACCTCCGGCAGGAGCGGCGTGGTCGCTGCGTGATCCAGATAGGCCATCATCTGAGGATAAGGGCCGTGAGGGAGGCTGCGTTAGCTCAGCGACTGGGCTAGACGAACCCGAATTTCTCGAAGTGGATGCGCGAGTCGGGGACGCCCGCCGCCCGGAGCTGCCCCGTGAGGTTGTCTATCATCGCAGGGGGACCGCAGATGAGGTAGTCCGGCTCCTCCAGCGGGCCGCTGATCCGGGCGACCGCTTCGGCCGTTATGAAACCCCGCTCGTTGCGTTGCCAGGGGATCACTCTCAGCCCTGGGTAACGGTCGCCGATTCCGGCCAGCTCCTGGAGGAAATAGCCCTCGTCGTCGTGCTCCATCCCGTAATACAGATCGATCTGGTAGCCCGGAGAGTCCAGGCCCCGTGCCATGCTCAGGAACGGAGTGATCCCGATGCCCCCGGCGAGCCAGATCTGACGCTTGTTTGGGATGCGGAGATGAGAGAAGGCGCCGTAAGGGCCTTCGACTCTGGCCTCAGCGCCATTCTCCAGCCAGTGCAGGGCGCTCGTGAAGTCGCCGACTTCCTTGACCGCAATCCTGAGCTCTGGCTCGCTCGGAGACGAGGTTATGGAAAAGGGGTGCCACTGGTTTGCGACGGCGCCGGCCCGAAAAGTCATCACCTCGGATTCGCCGGCGGGCTGGTGCGTGAGCGCGTGGAACTCTTTGCTCATGGCGTTCGAGCCGAATGTCACGAACACGAACTGTCCAGGAGTGAAAGACAGACGCCGCCCCTCTGTAGCCATGGTGATCTCCCTTACCGAATGGTCCCCCAGTTCGGTTACCTGAAGCACGGAGTATTGCAGCCGGGGAATGAAAACATCCCCCAACAACGACCGATAAGCAAAGGCCGCCAGGCCGGCCAGGGACACCGCAGCCAGATAGAGGGTGAGGGCGGGGGACGACGCCTTTGCACCCGCGGTCATGAAGACGTGGAGACTCGCCAGCATGAAGATAAACCCAAAGGATCTTTGTACATAGATGAACCATTCGTGGTTCAACCGTCCGTAAAGAGTGAACACTATCGCCACGGTCATGAACACGAGCGCCAAGACGCCGAACGACACGACCCATCCGGCCCCGCCTGAATAAAGCGCCCCAGCACTCTCGACGGAAATTACAGCCCGGCCGGCGGTTATGAGAAGCGCATGACCGAGCAGCAAGCAGAACGCCACCCGGCCGTTGATCTTGTGGACGCCGTACATCCTGTCGAGCCCGCCGAAGAACCACTCGACAACACGCAGGCGGGCGCCCAGTACGAGGTTCAACGCAAACGCGCACGTTCCCGCCAGCGCTAGGGGGATCGCAATGCTGATGAGGGTGGTGCTGGGGTCGGTCCACCGACTGCTCAACGGCTGCGCGACGGCCCACAGCGCGACGGGCGCTGCGCAGATCGCCGCCAACGCGAGAGGGCCACGCAGCCTGCGCCCGAGGATCACATAGCGAGCCGAAGATGGTGTCCTGCGCGCAGTCGACGTCAAGGACAACGCCGATTACTAATTGTCGGGCGTGTTCGGATCGGTTTCGTTTAGCCGGCGCTCTAGCTCTGCAATGTCTTCATCGATGTTCTGGACGGCATCCGTGCGACGCCGGCGTTCGAAGTCCCTCATGCGCTGGGGGTATCCGATAACCTGTGCATCGTAGACTGGGATCGACATGTGATCACAAAAGGAAACTGCATCGGTTGGCTGGCGCACAGGGGCCCGCAGGTGATCGCCCTGCCGGTCCACCACGAGCAGGGTCGTCGGGCTGGTTGCGGTGCGCGGCTCGATGAACCCCTCAACTCCTTTACGCTCCCTTACGAACTCCTCGAGCTCGCGTAACGCCGGGTTGTTCTTTCGGCTGAAAAACCCTCTCATCTTGTCCCCAAAGCTCATTGTTGGCCCTTGCGGCCTTTCACCTCTTCGATAAGCTGTTCGAGCACCTTGGTCGCGTCGCCCACCACCTGCAGGTCCGCCACCTCGAAGATAGGCGCATCTGCATCCTTATTTATCGCAACGATCCGCTTCGCGCCTTTCATCCCAACAAGATGCTGTGTGGCGCCGCTGATTCCGGCGGCCACATAGACGCCGGGCTTGATGGTCTTTCCGGTTTGGCCGATCTGATAAGCGTAGGGCACCCATCCCGCATCCACCACTGCGCGCGTGGCACCCACCGCGCAGTCATCGAGCAGAGACGCGAGCTCCTCGAGGAGCTTGAAGTTGTCCGGCTCCCGCAAACCTCGCCCACCGGCTATCACGATCCCGGCCTCCTCGAGCTTGGGCCCGGCGGCATCCTGTTCGTGACGCTCCACCCGTCTAGCCTGCCGTAGCTCTTCGGGTACGCCGGCGTCGACGCGGATCACCTCGGCGACCCCGTCCGTTGCCTCCGCCACGAACGACTTCGGCCGGACCAGGACAATTTTGAGCGGACCTTGCAACGCGACATCGACCACGAGCGCTCCTCCCGAAATCGCGGTCTGCACCCGGTCCAGCCCACTCACGCCGGTTGCATTGCTCACGAGGGTCGCGCCGGTCTTGGCGGACAGGCGTCCGGCGATATCGCGCGAATCGTAGTTGGTTGCGAACAACAGCAGGTCAGGGAAGTGCTCGGTGACGAGCCGGTACAGAGCTTCGGTGGCCGGTTGGGCGAGGAAGTCCCCGAAGACGTCGTCATCACTCAGATAGATCTTCGAAGCACCGTAGCTTCCGAGAGTCTCTGCTGCCCGGCTGGCGCCCGGCCCCAAAGCAACCGCCGCAACCCCTGCCTCAAGGGAGCGCGCTCTGGTCAGCAGCTCGAGGGCGGTGGTGTCCACCACCCCCGCAGGGGTGATCTCTGCGTAAACCCAGACCTCGGGCATCAGATGGCCTTGACCTCGTCGAGGAGATCTGCGATGCGGGCGGCCGCTTCGTCCTCGGCAACTCTTTTGCCGGACTTGCGCTCTTCGACCGAGGACATCGCAACGATCTCTTGCTTGACTTCGGCATCGGCCGCAGAGAGGCCCAGGTCACCGAGCGTCAGGTGTTCCAAAGGCTTCTTCTTCGCCGCCATGATGCCCTTGAACGACGGGTAGCGGGGCTCGTTCGCGCCCGCCGTAACGGTGACCAACGCCGGAATCGAACACTCGATCATGTGATAGCCGTCGGCGGTCTGACGATCGACCGTTACCGAGGAGTCGGACGCAGTGAGGCCTCTGGCGAATGTCACCTGCGGGACGCCGAGGAGCTCGGCCAGAGAAGACGGCATGGTGCCCGTGTATCCGTCGGTCGACTCAACGCCGGCGATCACAAGGTCGAACGCCGCGCGCCGGATAGCGGCCGCCAGCACCCGGGCCGTGACGAGGCTGTCGGCGCCTACGAGGGCGTCATCCGAGATCAAGACGCCCCTGTCAGCGCCCATCGACAGGGCTCTTTTTACGGCCTCAACTGCCTGAGCCGGCCCCATCGAAACGACGGCGACCTCTCCCCCCAGGGCCTCCTTGAGCACCAGCCCCGCCTCGATCCCGTACATGTCGCCCGGGTCCAACACACTCTGGGCCCCATCACGCTTGATCCGGTTGTCCTGAATCTCAACCGGCGCGTTCGGGTCGGGGACGTGCTTGACGCATACGACGATGTCCACTTGCCCTCCTATGATCCGCCTCTCTGGTTCTCGGCCGGCGGTGCCCGTCCGAGCCTACCGTCGCGACACTTCGTCCCCCGACGAGAAACCGTGTCGCTCAGTGCTTCACCCTCGCCCCGAACGAGACCGGTGACTCAGAAATGGGCGCCTGCGGACGCCGGTTATCGACCGACAAACCTTGCCTTGCCCGGCCCCTTCTCGGCGAAGGACGTCATGCCTGCTTTTTGATCCTCGGTAGCGAACAGGGAGGCGAACGCCTGCCGCTCGATCAGAAGACCGGTTGCCAGGTCGGTTTCGATGCCCGTCCCAATGGCCTCCTTCGCTGCCCGAAGCGCCACCCGCGGGCCCTTGGCGAAGGTCTCGGCGAGCACTCCCGCGCGCCGGCCGACCTCGGGGCCGGGGACCACTTCGTTGACGAGGCCGATGGCCGCCGCCTCCTGCGAAGCGACCATGCGCCCCGAGTAGATGAGCTCTTTGGCCCGGCCCACGCCCACCAACCTCGGGAGGCGCTGGGTGCCCCCTGCGCCGGGGATCACACCGAGATTGATCTCGGGCTGCCCGAAACGGGCGTCCTCGGCGCAGATTCGGAGATCACAGGCAAGCGCCAGCTCGCACCCTCCCCCCAGGGCATAGCCATTGACGGCTGCAACCGTCACCATCGGTACCTGCTCGAGCCGGGTCAGCACCGTCTGGAAGAAAGAGATGTAGCCGGTCGCCGAAACCGGGTCCAATGACATCATCTCCTTGATGTCTCCACCGGCGGCGAACACCTTGTGGCCACCCGTGACCACCAGGGCACCGGCGCGCCCCTCGCCTACGGCGAGATCCAGTGCGGCGTCGAGCTGGCCCAGAACCTCTGCGCTCAATGCGTTGACGGGCGGCCTGTCGATCAGCAGGGTGCCGACCCCGTCGCCGGAAATCTCGAAGTGGACAAGCTCCGCCATGATCCCTCCTCTGTCGACTGGTAAACGCCTCGAGCGCCAAGGCTACGATGATGTCGTGAGCAGAGACTTCGATCGGGCCCTCCAATGGGCATTGGGCCAACGCCCTCCCCAACGTCCCGAGGCCGTGGGAGCTCGTGCGGCGGCGGTGCTCATTCCCATTGTGGCCGAGCCCGAGCCGACGCTGCTGTTCACCGTGCGGACGGAAACCCTCCCCAGCCATAAGGGGCAGATCTCCTTCCCCGGGGGATCGTTGGACTTTTCCGATCCGACGACCGAGGCCGCCGCCCTAAGAGAGACCAGGGAGGAACTTGGGCTCGACCCGTCCACCGTCCGCATACTCGGCGAGCTGGATACGGTACTCACCTATGTATCCGGCTACATCGTCAGCCCGTTCGTCGGCTGGATCGACAGACCTCCGTCGCTATCGCCCAATCCCGCCGAGGTAGCGGAGGTGCTGCAGATTCCGCTGGCGCAGTTGACCGAGGAGCTCCGGGCCGATCCCGGTTTCTCCCACGGGGGCCGGACCTATCCGACCGAAGCCTGGATATGGCGCGGTTCGGTCATCTGGGGATTGACCGCACGCCTGCTCCGGCTGTTCTTCGACGTACTCGCGGAGGCGGGGCTTGCCGAGGCCCCTGAGGCCCCCTCGGAGCCATGGCCGCTGTCGTCGTAGCCGTCGTGGTCAAGCCCACCCCCTCGCCCACAGGACCCCTCAAGGCCCCCCCCGCCGACGCACTGCAGACCGCCGGCGCAGTCCTGTCGATCCTCCTTGCCCTCGCGGCGGGGGTCCTCGCCTATCGCGTCATCAGGGGAGGGCGCGGCATCTAGGGAACATCTGCGGCTCCTCGTCCGTCCAACCCAACGACAACCCGAAACCGAGGAGAAGAAGATGACGGACGGTCGCAGAATGCTCAGGACGTTGGTAGCGATGGGGATTCTGGGGGCATTGCTGGCCGGTTGCAGCGGCGGCTCCGACGAAATCGGCGGCGGCTCTGATGGAGGGGCGGTGGTGGAGGACTTAGTGGCCGAGCGCTCCGGGCCGGCGGCGGCGCCCGACCAGTCCTTGAACTCCAAGGGCGCGCCGAAGGTCCAGAACGTGACCCTCCCCACGGTGGCGGCCCGAGTGATCAAGACCGCCGACCTCGAGGTGGCCGTTCCCGAGGGTGACTTCCGCTCGTCGGTCACCGCCGCCGTCGAGATGGCCCGGCGCCACGGAGGCTTCGTATTGTCCACCTCGGTCTCAGGCGGAAACGCTGGATCGGGCAGGCTCGTGCTCAGGGTCCCGGCGGAGTCGTTCGAACGTGCTTTGGCAGATATCGAATCCCTAGGAGATGTCGAGCGCGAGGTCGTCTCCGGAGAGGACGTGTCCCAGGAGTTCATAGACCTGCAGGCGCGCCTTCGAAACGCGGAGGCGCAGGAGGAGGTGCTGCTGAAGCTAATGAACCGGTCGAAGTCGGTGCAGGACACGATCGACGTGCAGCGCGAGCTGCAGACGGTTCAGCTCCTTGTCGAGCAACTGAGTGGACGCTTGCGCTATCTCGAGGACCAGACCTCGTTCAGCACAATCTCCCTGGCGCTCGACGAGAAGGGAGCACCGATCGCGGCAAGCTCCGGCCTTCTCGAAGAAGCGTGGAACAACGCGACGAAGACCTTCTTCACTGTCGTCTCGGCCGTCATCCTGGGTGCCGGTTTTGCGCTGCCGCTGGTCGTCCTGCTGGCGATCGTGTTGCTGATCGCCCGCCTCGTTCGCCCGCATCTCCCATCGCGCTCGAGGACCACACCCGCCCAGGAGGCATGAGAAGGCGCCTCCCGTCCATGCGAGAATTCGCCGGCGTGTCGAGATTCCCCGGCCGGGGCAAGCCAGCCGGGCGTGGGCCTTGCTTGACCATTTTCAACCCAACCTCAACCCGGGGACGAGGAGAGACCTGAAGAAGAGATCCGAGCACCTGACGGAGCTTCCGGAGGACTGGGATCGCGCGCTGGCGATAGTCGCCCACCCCGACGATCTCGAGTATGGAGCAGCCGCAGCTGTGGCGCGCTGGACGTCGCAGGGGAAGTCGGTGTCCTATGCGCTCGTGACGAGCGGTGAGGCAGGGATCGACTCAATGACTCCCGAAGACGCCCGGCCGCTACGCGAGCAGGAAGAGCGCCTCGGTGCCGCTGCGGTGGGCGTCGAAGACGTGCAGTTTCTTGGGCACAGAGATGGTGTGATCGAGCACACGCTCGAGCTCAGAAGAGATATCGCCCGCGCGATCCGCCGGTCGAGACCGGAAATCCTTGTCACCATGAACCACCATCCGACATGGCCTCATGGGGGATTCAACATGGCAGACCATCGGGTGGTCGGTCTTGCCGCTTTGGACGCCGCAAGAGACGCCGCCAACCGTTGGGTGTTCATGGACCTGCTCGAAGAAGGTCTCGAGCCGTGGAGCGGCACGCGCATGGTTTGCATCAACGCATCCCCATACCCGAGCCATATCGTGGACGTGTCTGGTTTCGTCGAGCACGGGGTTGCCTCCCTGGAAGCCCACGCGGCCTACATAGACGGGCTCGGAGGAGAGTTCGACGCACGTGCCTTTTTGGAATCAAACCTGGGGGCCGCCGGTCGCCAGGCGAACCACGAATACGCAGTGGACTTCGAGGTCATCGAATTGTGAGACGACGCACCAACCTCGGCGCCAAGGTCAACCACCCGATCTTTGCCCGCTTCTATGCCCGGCTGAGTTCCAAGATGGAGGAGGACGGGGTCGCCGAGCGGCGGGAGCAGCTTCTCTCGGGGCTGTCCGGACGCGTGATCGAGATCGGTGCCGGCAACGGGCTCAACTTCACGCACTACCCGGCGGAGGTCACGAGTGTGCTCGCAGTAGAGCCGGAGCCTCACCTGCGCGCCCTCGCTCACCGCCAGGCTGAACGAGCCTCGGTTCCCGTGGAGGTCGTCGAAGGGCTCGCCGATGACCTTCCGACAGCGAATGCGGGCTTCGACGCGGCGGTGGCATCGCTGGTTCTTTGCTCGGTTCCAGATCAAAGATCGGCGCTAGAAGAAGCGCGTCGAGCGATCAGACCCGGTGGAGAGTTGCGCTTCTTCGAGCACGTGCAGGCAAACTCAGGCCCCCTCAGGCGGATCCAGCGCCTGCTTGATCTGACCATGTGGCCTTTGGCGGCAGGAGGGTGCCACGCCGGACGCGACACGCTTGCGGCGATTGAGGCAGCCGGCTTCGAGATCGAACGGCTCGAGAGGTTCCGATTCCCCGACACAGCCGTCGCCATGCCGACTTCGCCCCACATCTTGGGGGCAGCGATTCGCAGGTAGGAGGCAGCAGGACTCCTCGCTCCTCGAAGGAGAGCTTCCGAATCGGCGCAGATCCTGCGACGCCTCGGACAAATGGGCCGCCGGCATTTCGCGATGCGTATGATCCCGCCTCTGCCTGCGGCTCAGGCTACGACCTGTATTTCGACACGCGGGTTGGGCAACCCCAAGAAGGCACGGTCGCGGGTGACCAAGGTGGCGCTGAGAGATTCCGCCAGGGCGAGATAGGCCGCGTCGTATGCGGTGAGATTGTCGCGCCAGCCCCAAATCAGCTGGAGCAGACCATCGTGGGGGTAACGCTCCAATCGCAAGAGAGCAAGGTCGTTCAACGCCTCGGCGCCTGCATGGGTGGAGAGCACCTCTTGCCGGACAAGCCTGCGCAGCACCTGTGCTATCTCGAGGTCGATTACGTGTGGCGCCGCCAGCTCATCATCCAGCTCCAGCAGAGCTCCCTTGACTGCGGCCGAAGCAACAGGAAACTCCACCAATAGAGCCAGAGCCGCAGAGGCGTCGAGGACTATCAGACGGAGTCCCGCTCGTCTCTAACGTACTCTTCCGGGGATCGTGACACACTGACGGCTCCGCGCTGATGAGCTCGCTCGGCCACCTCTCGCCACGATCTGCGCGCCGCGATCCTGGATGTTTCCATCAACAGGTAGGAGGAGAGAGGCAGTCCCTCCTCGGCGGCCTTGACCTTCAGCCTCCTGTAGACGTCCTCCGGCATTCCTCTTATTTGCACCATTTTGGCCATGTTGATTGGCAGCGTATCATGCTTAGCGCATGTGCACCGCTATCAGCGCATGCTATGCACTCCCTACGACGGAAGGGCGTCGGGTTATCCGCGCAGCGACCTTTGCCAGGACGGGTTGGCGAACGACAGGATACCGAGGGGCTAGAAGGCGGGCGGTTCGGTGTACCTTCCCCAGACCTGCCTGAGGGCCTCGGTCATTTCGCCCAGCGTCACGTAAGCCTTGGCCGCCTCGATCATGACCGGTATCGTGTTCACCGTCTCGTCATTCGCGGCCCGCCTCAGGGAGTCGATCGCAGCTTGGGCCGCATGCTCGTTCCGGTTGGCTCTGACCTCCGCCACCGCCTTGGTCTGGCCCTCTTCGATATCGGGGCCGATGATGAGCAGATCAGGTGCCTCCTGCACCGTTCCGGTAAATCGATTCACACCCACGATCACCTTCTGCCCCTCCTCGAGCAGCTGCTGGTATCTGAAGGCGGCGTCGGCGATCTCCTTCTGGAAATACGCATCCTCGATGCCGGCGAGCATCCCCTCGAGAATCGAGCCACCACCCAACTCGTCAATCCGAGCTAGGTAGAGCTCCGCCTCCTTCTCGGTTCGCTCAGTTAGCTCCTCGACAAACCATGAGCCGCCCAGCGGATCGATGACGTTGGCCGCACCTGTCTCGTATGCGACGACTTGTTGGGTCCTGAGCGAAATTTCCACGGCCTCGTCACTTGGCAGCGCAAGTACCTCATCGAGCGAATTCGTATGCAAGGACTGCGTCCCTCCCAGGACGGCGGCCAGAGCTTCCGTTGTCGTGCGAATTACGTTGTTAAAAGGCTGTTGGGCCGTGAGCGAAACGCCCGCAGTCTGGGTGTGGAACTTCAGCATCCACGACCGTTCCTTGGTGGCGGAGTAACGATCCCGCATCCAGCGAGCCCAGATCCGGCGCGCGGCCCGAAACTTCGCAATCTCTTCAAAGAAGTCGATATGCGAATTGAAAAAGAACGACAACCCGGGGGCGAAGTCGTCCACTGCCAAGCCGCGGCGCAAGCCCAACTCGACGTGAGCGAAACCAGACCCAAGTGTGAATGCAAGCTCCTGAACCGCAGTCGAGCCAGCCTCGCGAATGTGGTAGCCGGATATGGACAGCGGCTTGTAGCGGGGGACTTCGCTTAGGCAGAACCCCATCATGTCTGCCGTGAGCCGCAAGTGTGGCTCTGGTGGAAACAGCCATTCCTTCTGGGCGATGTACTCCTTCAGGATGTCTGTTTGACAGGTTCCATCGAGCTTGGAGAGGTCCGCTCCCTGCTTTTCCGCGGCCGCGATATAGAACGCGAACAGCATCGGCGCAGGACCCGAGATCGTCATGGAGGTCGATATGGCGGTCAGGTCAATCGCGTCGAACAACACCTCCATGTCGGCAAGCGAATCTATGGCCACGCCACAACGGCCAACCTCACCTTCGGAATGAGGATCATCGGAGTCGAGCCCCATAAGGGTCGGCATGTCGAACGCCACCGACAACCCTGTTAGTCCGTGGTCGAGCAGGAACTTGTAGCGGCGATTCGTTTGGGCGGCGGACCCGTAGCCGGAAAACTGGCGCATGGTCCAGAGCCGGCCGCGATAGCCATTCGGGTAGATGCCCCGGGTGTATGGCCACTCCCCGGGGACACCTATGCGTGGATCGACGTCGTCGGGCCCGTAAAGGGGGGCGAGAGGGACGCTCGAGAGGGTGTCGAAGTCGACATCGTCTCTCAGCCTGCTGGCTCTGTACCGCTCCTCCCATCGACTGCGGGAATCGTTTGACATCTTGCGATTCTATCTTCGCCGCAGCCGGTAGGGCGGGGTGGGCTGGGTACAACTATTCCCGACAGACGGCTAGGATCGGCCGGCGGCCCGACAGCCAGATCGGCCGGCGGCCCGACAGCCAGAGATTGGACGACTATGCCTCGATTTTTCCGCTTGCTCGTAGACAAGGATGCGCTCACCGACGAGCTCTTCGAGTTCGTTACAGACCAGACTCCATGGCGCAACCGGCGCCCGGTTGTCGAAGAGCTCAATGACTTCGCGCCCGGTGTGATCTATGTCATGGAGAACATGATCCTGGATGGTGTCGACAAGAGACGGTACGTCAAAGAGTACGTCGATGCGGTCTTCGATGGAAGCGATGACACCGACGTCTACATGACCTGAGCGTCCCCTTTGAGCTCGTTCATCAAGAGGTCCGCAGCCTGGTAGGGATCGATCCGGCGCGCCACAACCTCGTTCGTCATCTCCGAAAGTAACGGCGCCAGCTCTTCTTCGACGCGCCTGCGGTAGCGTTCCGCTACGATCCGTTTGATCTCGCGCTTCGTTCGAACCCGCCGGCGACTCTCGAGTCGCCCCGTCTCCTCTTGCCAGACGCGGTGCCTTTCGATGGTTGCCCACAGGGCTTCGATTCCCTCCCCTTTGGTCGCGGTCGTCTGGAGGATCTCTGGTTTCCAGTCGGCGCGGGCGAGCTCCAGCATTCGGGTCAGCTCCTGCGCCGTCTCCCGCGCTCCCGGACGGTCGGCCTTGTTTACGACGAAGACGTCTGCGATCTCCAAGAGTCCCGCCTTGGCCGTCTGAATAGCGTCTCCCCAGCCCGGGTTCACCACCACCACAGTGGTGTCGCATATGTCGACGATCTCGACCTCGGCTTGCCCAACGCCGACCGTCTCGACGATCACGGCGTCGATGCCGGCAGCTTCGAGCACGCGCATGGCCTCGAAGGTGGCGAGGGACAAGCCTCCGAGGTGTCCTCGAGTAGCCATCGACCTGATGAATACACCGCGGTCGGTCGCATGGCCCTGCATCCGAACACGGTCGCCCAGGAGTGCTCCGCCCGAAAATGGGCTTGTCGGGTCGATGGCGAGAACACCGACGCGGTCCTTATGCCTCCTGATCTCGGCGATGAGCCGCTCGGTAAGAGTCGACTTGCCTGCCCCCGGCGCCCCGGTGACGCCGACGGAGTAGACGTGGCCTGTGCGCACGTACAGGTCGTGCATCACGGGGCCAAGCGCCGGAGCCCCGTCTTCGACCAGTGAGATCAAGCGCCCCATCGCACGGGGGTCGCCCTCGAACACGCGCTCGGCAAGGCTCTGGAGCTTCGCCGGGTCAGACCTCGAGGGCTACGACCTCGGTAATGCCCGGGACGCGTTCGCGCAGGATGCGCTCGACTCCATGCCGAAGCGTCACAGGAGAGATCGGGCAGGTGTCACAGGTCCCGGACAGCTGCACCGTCACAGTTCCGCCCTTGACGCTGTCGAGCTGGATGTCCCCACCGTCCATCTGGATTGCGGGACGGATCAACTCGAGGGCCGCCCTGACCTGATCCTCGACCGACTTGAGCTGCTCCACCGGCTTATCCTACCCGGCGGGCCCGGGAACCGGCAGGAAGCGGCCCCCGGTGGCATGAGCTGCGAGGAGTTGCACCCTGCATGTCACACGGTGGAAACGTCCAAGTCCGCCCCCAGAAGCCGGAGTTTGAGATCGAAATCTTCGTAGCCTCGTCGGATATGCCCTTTGTCCAACACATCGGTTCGGCCCTGAGCGCACATTCCGGCCAGCACCAGGGCGGCGCCGGCCCGGATATCGGGCGCCTCCACCGGAGCACCGGACAACCTTTCGACCCCACGGATCACAGCGTGATGACCCTCCACTTTTATGGAGGATCCCATGCGCGAGAGCTCGTCCACGAAGACAAAGCGCGCCTCGAAAACATTCTCGGTCAACAACGACGAGCCCTGGGCCTGGGCCAACAGAACCATCATCGGATGCTGCAAGTCGGTGGGAAACCCGGGGAAGGGGAGGGTAACCAGGTCGATGGCATGTGGCCGGCTCGTCATGCTCACCTCGACTGCATCGCTGTGCCGGCGAACCTCCGCACCTGCTTCCTCGAGCTTTTGCAGCGGAAGCTCAATATGCTCGGGTCGAAGCCCGGACAGACGAACGTCACCGCCGGTTGCCGCCGCTCCGATAGCATAGGTACCTGCTTCGATGCGGTCCGGCATTATCGTGTGACGCACCGGCCGGAGCTCGGCTACGCCCTGGACTCTTATAGACGGGGTACCTGCCCCCGAGATCCGGGCACCCGCCGCATTCAGAAAACATGCGAGATCCTGAATTTCCGGTTCACGCGCCGCGTTCTCGATCGTCGTCTCACCGGCGGCCGTAACCGCGGCCATCAGGAGGTTCTCGGTCGCCCCCACGGAGGGAAATTCGAGCAGAACATCGGCGCCCACAAGGCGATCGGCAACACCTTCCACGTAGCCGTGCTCGGAAGCGAACTTAGCGCCCATCCGTTCGAAGCCCTTGAGATGCAGATCGATGGGACGTGATCCGATTGCATCTCCGCCTGGAAGCGCAACCCGTGCCCGTCCCAGGCGCGCCAGGAGCGGGCCCAGAACCTGAATAGAAGCTCGCATCATCGTGACGAGCTCATAAGGGGTCTCGTCGCGGAGCTCTCCCGAGGAGTCGATCCAAAGGGCGTCGCCGTCGCGATCCACCCGGGCGCCGAGCCGTTTCAGGACCTCGCTCATGAGGGAGACATCGGTGATTCGAGGGACCCGCTCGACCACTACCTCGCCTGGTACCAATAGAGCCGCTGCCATTATCTTCAGGGCAGAGTTCTTGGCCCCACTGATTGAAACCTCACCCCGCAAAGCGCAGGGTCCTTGGATCGAGTAGCGCAACATCGGTTTCATCCTAGGGCTTCATGGCGCGGGACAGCCTGCCTTACCGTCGCCACCGGTGGCCCGGGCTTTGATCCCGGGCCACCTTGGAGACGTTGCTCGACTAGCTGACGGCCCTGCGAGCCGTTCCCTTCCTGGTGCCGATCGCCCTTCTGTGTCCCGTGGCCGTCCGGCCCGTCGAGGACTTCCGGACGGCGACTTTCCTCCTGCCTGTGGACTTCCTGCGGCCGTTTGACTTCTTGCGGGCGGTGGACTTCTTGCGGGCGGTGCTCTTCTTGCGGGCGGTGCTCTTCTTGCGGGCGGTCGACTTCTTTCGTGTGGTTTTCTTGCGCCCCGTCGACTTCTTGCGCCCAGAGGTCTTCTTGGGCTGGGGGGGTAGTACCGTCACCTCCTCACGAACAACCGTCTCGACATTAGGATCATCCGTGCGCACATCTGGGATGGCGATCTCGCGCTGAGTAGTGAACCCGGTCTCGGCGTCGTCTGCCGATAAGTTGGGCTCACTGGTGACGTTTCCCACGCCTTCCGCCTCTAGAGACATCGCTCCCCTCCCCTCCATCGCAACGCCCGGCTACATCAGCTGGGACACTTACTGCCTAACAAAAACCAAACAAAGTGCAAATGCAAGCTTTTTCACGGTTGGGTTTTGGTCTAGAGGGAGAAATACATCTCATGAACAAGACCAACAGGTTTCTTCGCATCTACCTGAATGACCATCTCGCGGGCGCGACCGTCGGGGTCGAACTCGCAAAGCGTTCGCAGAAAAGCAACAAGGGCACCCCCTTGGGCGATTTCCTGGCCGAGTTCGCGGCTGATATTTCGGCGGACAAAGCTCAGCTAGAAGAACTCATGGCGAAGATCGGCGCCGGCAGGAACATGATGAAATCCAGGGCGGCCTGGGTGGCCGAAAAAATGGGTCGCTTGAAGAGCAACGGCCAGCTCACCGGTTACTCGGATCTTGGCCGTCTCATCGAGCTCGAAGGCCTGATGGTCGGCGTGACAGGGAAGATCGGCTTGTGGCGCAGCCTCTCCGAAGCTTTTCCACCCCCCCAACCACCGCCTGCAGACTTCCAGGCGTTATTGCAACGCGCTCAGGGGCAGTTGGAGGAACTTCGACACCACCACCAGGGTGCAGCGGCCGAGGCGTTCAGGAGCGGCTAGGCGATCGGATCCGGCCCGGCCTCGAAATCGATCTCCAAACGCGCTTCGATCATCCAAAGGTTCCGGCGGACGCAAGAAGGGCAGAGGGCGACCACTTGACCGTCCTTGCCGGGCATCTCCTGCCAGCCCAGCGGTGCTACACCGTGACGACGGATCGCCGAGAGCCCGCAGGACGAACAAAAGACGCGATTTCGCAAACCGGGGGGCCGTCCCATTCCTAGCGGCTCCAGGCGGTCTCGGCTCGGCCGGCCCGCGCTTCGGCCACGCTGCGCCCCATCTCGACGCCTCCGCCAAGCCGCCCCTCGAGCGCCCGTCCGCCGGCTCTTTTACCGGATGTCAAACGACGAGCGCAGATTCTGAGACTCCGACCAAGGTTCAGTGAGTTCGAGGACTGGTCCATGGCTAAGGAGTCTCTCATGCCGAAATACGGATACAGGTCCTCGT
>JALZIC010000123.1 GCA_030860455.1 Actinomycetota bacterium | reverse complement strand
GTGGACTTCTTACGACCTGTGGACTTCTTACGGCCTGACGACTTGCGTGCAGTCGACTTCCGGCCGGTGGATTTCCTACGCCCGGTGGACTTACGTGCGGTTGGCTTCCGACCCGTGCTCTTCTTGCGGCCGGTCGACTTGCGCGACCTGGGTCTGCTCGACGAAGGCCGGCTGTTGCCCTTTCGTCTGGCAGTTTTTCGTCCTGCGGTTTTCTTCGCTGCCAATCCTGCCACCTCCCTCACTCTGCACGAAGACGCTCGTCGTCTCGTGACCAGCACATGCACATGACGTGTGTCCTCGGTATGCCCGGTCAAGGCTTGAACTACCTCTGTGCTGCGGATACCGAGCGTGGTCACACGTTCACACACTTATTACGCACACAGAACGCGACAGGGTGCAAGCATTCCTGCAAAACTTTTTGATACCGTAGATGCCGACATTATGGAATCTTGAATGCCGCGCGCGCCTTTTGCGGGCCGCAACAGGACTTCTTTGAGTAATGGGTTCCTATGACGCGGATCGCAGACGCCGCAGTCGGTCTCTCCGCAAGCCGCGCCGTTCACGTTCGGATGTTCCGCCCCAGATACCGAACTGCTCTTTGTTGTTGAGTGCGTATTCAAGGCATTCGGCGCGCACTTGGCATTTACCGCACACCGCGCGTGCTGCTTTCGATGAACCCCCGCGTTCCGGAAAGAAGATTTCAGGTTCGACCTCTGCGCACCGAGCATGAGTCTGCCACTCGACGGGTTGGAGCAGTCTTGTCGTGATGCGCTGTATTCCCTGCATTCCCCGGCACCTTTCGTCCTCGAAAACCCGGCGGATTGGGGCTCTCTCAGCAAATGACACTCGTGTAATCCTAAAGGTGTGATTCTAGGAGTGCAAGGCCCTTGACCTGCAATTTTGCCCAAGCGGGCGACTCGGCCTCCCGTCCCGGTGCCCCCGGGGAAGGAGGAATGATCAGCCGGCGGAAGAGTGCTGGTCGTGCTCCCGCAGTTGTTTCGTGACCTCCGCGAGCAAACCCTTGATGTCGATATCGAACCCGGTGTCCATAGCCTGGATCCGGCTGAGAGCATGAATGAAGGCGTCGGCTGAGCTTCCCGCCTGCGGAATGATGTCCATTAGCACCGTGGTGTAGTGACGCGCGAAGCGTGCCCCGCAGAACGGGCACCGTCCAGGTGTCTGGGCATCTGGGCCCGCCTGCGACAGGGCGAAAGTGCGGGCACAGGTATCACATCGAGCTTCGATCTTCATGCCGACCTCTTCGAACGAGGAACCCTTCCGCTGCGGTGCAGCGTGTCCTAGGTCTTCGATGATAGCCGAGGCAGAGCAAGAGCTATCAGGAAAGCTGCCACAAAGGAAGGGATTGACGCCCCCAGGTACGTGAAACGCTCCGTCAGCGGCGCCCCCGCTAACGACCTCACTGCCTCGATCCACCATCCAGGCCCCGTAGGGGTGAACCAGTGGTAGACGAAGAAGCCCAGGATCCAGGGGACGAATGCGCGCCATCGCACTCCGTCGGAGAACCAGTACTGACCGTCGCGACGGTACAACTGGTCAACGTCCAGCGTCCGGCGCCGCATGACGAAGTACTCGGCGGCGAGGATGCCGAAAAGGGGAACGAACACCGATCCCAGGAGAAACAGGAAGCTCTCGTAGCGCTCCATGGTCAGCCATGCAGCCAAGGCGGTGCCGAGCCCGGCGACTATCAGCACCAGGGCTCGATGTGCCACGCGCGGCCAGATATTTTGAAGAGTCACCGCCCCCGAATAGATGTTTGCGAAGGCCTCATCTGACTCCCCCACCAGGAGTCCGACCAAAAACAACAACCCCGCCAGCGAGCCGCCCGCCAACGCGAGGATTCCCCCTGCAATGGCGCCCGGAGAGGGAGAGGCTCCAGCCGTGAGAACCAGCAACGCACCCAACGCGTACAGCCACACGTTTGCGAAGAGGTAGCCGGAAAAGGTACCGAGGAAGGCAGACCGGGGCCCCTTCGCGAATCGGTTGTAGTCGGCGATGAGCGGAAGCCAAGATATCGGCATCGCAATCACCAGGTCGACCGCAGACCCGAACGCAGGCCATCCACCGGTCCCCTTCGCCGACAGCGCCGCACCAATGCCGGTGCTCCCGAGGACCAGAAGGGTCATTGCGCCGCATATGAGCAGAATCATCCACGTGCCGAAGCGCTCCATCCACACCCGGATCACGCCAACGGGCCCCCACAGCGCCAATCCGGTGCACAGAACCGCCGTTATCCCAAGCCACAGGGGGCGTGCCGAGAACCCAAAGATCCGTCGCGTTACGAGATCGGCCACGTAGGACATCGCCCACAGTTCGACGGCCGTCCAGCCAACCATCTGCATCGCATTGAGGAAGCTCGGCGCCCAGGAACCGCGCACTCCCAGGACGGATCGAAAAAGCACCATCGTGGGCACTCCGTGGTCGGCGCCTGCTACTCCGGTAAGAGCAAGGAGGGCGGAGCCGATCACCGAGCCAAGGACGATCGCTCCCATAGCGGCTGCGAAGCCGAGGCCGGGGACCAACAGAGCGCCAGTGACCAACACGAGCAACCCGATTCCGAGATCGCCCCAAAGAACCGCCAGATCGAATGCGTTCAGGGTTCGTTGGGCTTGGGGGACCGGCTGGATGCCCGCCCCCGGCGCGCCTTCGGCGCGCCCCGTTACAGCGCTCATTTGCGACTCCCTTCGCAGGTCCTAGCCCGAGCAGGTTCGTGGGGTCGCCGTTAGGCCTCTCAGCTCTCTGGAGAGCTCCCCCGCGCTGTAGACAGGTTACCTGTGAAAAGGAGTGGGTCTCTCAACTCCCCTGTGGTTACAATTCTCCCCTGACGACATCGACAGCTTTCTTGATGCTCGAAAGCTTCGCCTTGGCCTCGTCCGGAGTGCGCGTCTTCAGGCCGCAATCGGGATCCACGAAGATGCACTCCGGGGCCAGGTGCTCGAGCACCTTTCGAATCCCCGCAACGAGCTCGTCCACCGGCTCGAGCTCGTGAGAGTGGACATCTGTAACACCTAGGCCCAGATACTTTGAGAACGGATGCGCCCCGAACTCGGACAGCAGGGAGTAGTTCGAGTTGGCAAACTCCAGATCGATTTGGTCGACAGGAATCTCCAGCATCTTCGGATAAGCCCTATGGAAGTCGCCGTAGCAGATGTGTGTGATCGTGTGGGCGTTGAGAGGCTCAGTAACGATTCCCATCGCTTCGATTACAAGATCCAACTCATCCATTCGCGTCGAAGCAGCGGGCTCGTCGATCTGGATGAAGCGGGCCCCAGCCCGCTCGAGATCAAGCGCCTCATCTCGAATCACCTTGGCGAGATCAAGGACCAGATCCCGCCGAGTGCTGTAGTGTTCGTTGAACGACCAGTCGCAGATTGTGTAGGGACCGGTGAGCATGCCCTTGACCGGCGCATCCGTCAGAGACTGCGCGTAACGCCACCAGTCAACCGTCATTGCATGATCCCGGCCAACCGCACCCGTTGCAATCGGTTTCCTGTAGTAGCGGTTTCCGTATGAGCGAACCAACCCGCCGATCTCGAACCCGGCCAGCTCCTGGGCGAAGAAAGCGACCATGTCGCCGCGGTACTGCTCGCCGTCCACCACGACATCGGTGCCTAATGAGTTCTGGAAGTCAACCCACTCACGCGTGGCGATTCGCTCTAGCTCATGCAGCTCTTCGGGGGTGATTTCGGCGCGAGCATGTTGGGAACGCGCCTTGGTCAGATATTCGGGCTTGGGCAAGCTCCCAACCGACGTCGTCCACAACCCCGGTCCTTGCAGATCTACCGAACCCACTTCAGCTCCCTCCTGACCCAGCCACCGCTTTGGCTGCTTCTACGAGCCGCTCGAGCTTCGCCTTCGCCTTTTCCCGCGGGAGAAACTCCAAACCGGCGGATGGGCCGAGAGACAGCCTGTCCCCCAGCGACTCCGACAGCGGCTCGATCGTCGCCTGGAGGGCCGCAGTTGACTCGAGAGCGGTGTTACGGGCATCCACGATCCCCGCCTGCAGCGACTTCTCCGGAGGCAGATCGTCGACCAGTTGAGCGTTGTCTGGTCCGGCTACGAAGTCCAGTCCGAAACAATCTGCCGGAAGCTGGAAGAGCTCCGGTCCCAATCGTTTGGCATCTCCGAAGTAGGTGCAGACGATCGTCGTCGCAGTCTGGAGCTGCGAAGTTATGAACTCAAGCGAGACCCTCGCGAGCTCCAGCTCCTCGGGAGCGTTCAGCAGGGCCGGCTCGTCGATCTGGATGATCGGCGCGCCCGCCGCCTCCAGCTCGAACGCTTCCTGCGCCAGGACCGACGCCAGGGCCTTCACGAATTTTCCCCTGTCCCCATAGTGATCGTCAACCGACAGCCGGGCGAAGGTTATGGGGCCGGGGATGATCGCCTTAACCGGCACATGCGCCACCGATTGGGCGTACTCCCAGCCATCCACGGACGAGGGCCCTCGCCACTCCACCGGTCCCGTGCAGATCGGGCGCCGGTAGTAGACGTTGTTGTCGAACCAGCGCAAGAGACCCCCGATAGAAAAACCTGCCATATTGCGGGCGAACGGCGTGAGGAGGTCGTCCCACCAGACCTGCCCGTCGGTCACCACATCGAGCCCGGCGGCCTCCTGCTCCGAGATGACCTCGGCCACCAGTTCCTGCCTGACACGCTGCAAATCGCCTTCGTCCGCCGTGCCCCGCTCGATGGCGTGGAGCGTATTGCGGAGGTTAAAGGAGCCGCCTTCGGGGGGCGGTTTGGGGTAAGACCCGAGCATTGTTGTCCGGACTGGCATATGTTCCTTCCTTGTGCAACTTCGACGACCATCCGTCGGAGGAGACAGGCTCTTTCGGAAGGAACCCGCTCATCCGTCCGGGATTCGCACCTGCCGGTGGTTCAACCGGTGGTTGCGGCGGGATCAACGGGCCGGTCCCTTCCCCGCTCTGCATGAGCGCCGCCACTATAGGCGAAGCAACCAGGCCTCGCCAATGTCTGGGGTGACACGATCATGATTCTGCATGCAAGGACATCACTGCGTCCTGCCGCCACCCGTCGCGCCGCGCTCGCCTGCGCGCTGTGCCTCGCCCTGATCGGGCCGATGCTCACCCCTGCCGCGCCCACGTCCGCAACGGCGGCCCAGCGCCCGAGTCTGGTGCTGATCGTGACCGACGATCAGCGCTGGGACCTGACCTTTGGGATGCCCGCGCTGCAAAGGCGCCTGGTCGACCGCGGTGTCAGATTCACCAAAGGATTCGTCGTAAATCCGCTGTGCTGTCCGAGCAGGGCCAGCATCCTCACCGGCCAGTATTCCCACTCCACGGGTGTCTACGACAACGCGGGACCGTTTGGAGGTTTCAAGGTCTTCGACGACAGCTCGACCATAGCGACATGGCTTGACGACAGTGGCTACAGCACCGCTCTCATCGGCAAATACATAAACGGTTACAACCGCCAACAGTCCACTTATATCCCCCCCGGGTGGGACCGGTGGGTCACGTTCGCGAAGTCGGGCTTCTACAACTACACCTTGACCATCGACGGGCGGACCCGGGAGTTTGGGAGCTCTCCCGAGGACTACTCGACCGACGTCTTCGCGGACAGGGCGGCGTCCTTCATTCGGAAGACAGATGGGCCGCTGTTCTTGTACTGGGCGCCGAAAGCTCCGCACGCGCCATCCACCCCGGCGCCCCGGCACCGCCTTGCCTTCCGCGGCCTTCCGCCGTCGCGTCCCCCCAACTACAACGAGCTCGACATGGTAGATAAGCCCGCCTGGCTGCAGGGGTGGCCCGAATGGACTGACGATAAGGCGCGCCGTACCGACAGGCAGCGCAAGCAGATGCTCAGGTCCCTGCTATCGGTCGACGACGGCATCGATCGCATAATGGATGCGCTTGGAGCCACGGGCCGCCTCGAGAACACGATGATCGCGTTCGTGTCGGACAACGGCTTCACCTTGGGCGAGCACCGACTTCAGGGCAAGCAGACACCATACGAAGAGAGCATCCGGGTTCCCTTCATCGTGCGCTACGACCCGTTGACCGATCCGGGCACCACCGAGAGCCGCCTTGTAGCCAACATCGACCTCGCCCCGACCTTCGCGGCAGTTGCCGGAGTGCCGGCGCCGGAGGCCGAAGGCAAAAACCTTAATCGGCTGTTCTCGTCGGCGCGCCGGTGGCGCGAGGACCTGCTCATCGAGCACCACGGCGAGCTCGTGCCCACCTACTGCCAGGTACGGAGCGACGACTACAGCTACGTGCGCTACTCCACCGGCGAAGAGGAGCTCTACGACATGCGCACCGACCGATACCAACTCGAAAACGCCGCCGGGTCGGCGGGCTCGAGTGCGATCCTGGAATCGATGCGCGAGCGGGTTCAGAAGTTATGCGTCCCGCCTCCGCCTGGTTTCAGCTTCTAATTGGGGGCTTCGTGGGTCGATACCTCGTCAGCCGGATTACGCGCTCCCTGCTCGACCGGCTCTGCAGACTCGGCCCCCGGCCGGTACGTTAGAACGTCGCCGAGTCCCCGCAGGCGCACGATCCTTTGGCATTCGGATTGTTGATCGTGAAACCGGACTGAGCAAGCCCGTCGAGATAGTCGATCTCGGCGCCGGCGAGATATGGGGCGCTCATCTTGTCGACCCTGATCTCCAGACCGTGGAGTGACTCGATCCGATCATCGTCCATCTTGCGGTCGTCGAAATACAGCGCATAACGCAAGCCGGCGCAGCCACCCGGCTGTACGGCCACCCGCAGGGCATACTCCTTGCCCGCATGGTCCTCGGGAGACGACTCGACCTCGCGCTTCAGGAGCTCGAGCACCTTGGAAGCCGCACTTTCACTCATCGTTATCGTCTGCATGGCGGTGGACACCTGGTGACCTCCTTATTCCGGGCCTCTGCCCGCTTGAATACCCACATTGTAGTCAACCTCAGTGAATGGCCGTCCATTCCGCCACCAATAGCACGGTTGCCAGACCAGCGAGCAAGTAGACGCCCGGCCGGGTCCCTGCCAGCCCAGGCGGCGGCGGGTCGAACACCAGCGGGGCAAGCAGGACTATCGCCAGACCGGCGGCGGCCAAGAGCGCCGTGGCCAGGACCGTCACATGCCAGAGCTCGTGCAAAGACACAGGAGCTGTCCTAGTGCGAGGTCGTGGACACGAAATCGAACTCACCCAGGTGCAAGGCGGGGGCGACGGTCGACCCGAATCCGCCGAACTCCGGCGCCAAACAGACCAGTTCCCGGCCCACCCCCTGGACGGAGGCCAGGGCCGAGAGGACGTTTTGAGCGAAGCGGAAGTTGTGGACCCCCCCGGTGATGGCGCCGTCCTCCACGGCGAAGGTCCCATCCCGCGTCATCCCCGTAAGCAGCGTCGCCGGGCGGTCGAGGATGTTGACGTAGTGGAAACGGGTGACCAGGAAGCCGTGCGTGACGCCCCCTATGAGCTCCTCCAGGGTCTTGTCCCCCGGTTCGAGGACGACGTTGGCGGCATAGGGCCCAAGCTCATTCGACCCTGAGCCGTGCCCGGTCGCCTCGACCCCCATCTGGCGTGCCGTGCGCAAGTCGCTCACGGGCCCCGTGGCCCGGCCGTTGTCGATCACCGGCACCCTCTGGCGAGGGACTCCCTCGAAGTCGAAGCCGATCCCCACCGATTGCGGGTGCCAGACGTCATCGAGGATGGTGACCCAGGGCGCGCCTACCTCGTCCCCGGCGAGCCGTGCCAGGAAGCTTTCGTCCTCGAGGACCTGCTTTGCGCCGAATCCGGCGTAGGCCAGATACTCCAAGAGCGTGCCCGTCGCGGTTGGCTCGAGCACCACCTCATAGCTTCCTGGGGGGGCCGGGCGAGGGCTCTTGCTCGCCTCCGCTTTTCGGGCAGCCCGGCGCGCCGCTGCTTCGACGTCGACCTCATGCATTGCATGAGACGAGCTGTCGCCCCAGCCGGTCGACTCCCCATTGTCCACGAGGCAGGTCATGACGCAACGTGTGTAGGCGTCGAAGCAGTCGATGCCCGCGGACGAGAAGACACCGAAGGCATATGAGCTCGTCTCGTAGATCCCGGCCGCGTTGCCCGAATCGGACGACCGCAGGATGCGGTTCACAGCCTCGGCGCGCAGGGCGGGTGAGGCACCCGCAGTGGCGTCGTCCCACCGACCGACCGCCTGGGCGCGCCCGTCCTTGTCCGGCCGTGCAAACCCTGGGAAGTCGGCATCATCGCGCGTGGCGCGTGCGGCCTCCAACGCTCGGGCCACGGCACTCTTCATGTGGCCAGCGTCGAGCTGGTTGGTCCCAGAAGATGCAATGCGGTCCCCAACGGCGACCCGCACGTAGGCCCGCACCTCTTTGCGAGCGATGTTCTGAATGATCTGAGAGTTCGCGAATCGAGTCACACCGGTTGAAGACGCACTCACGAGCACCTCGACACCGTCGGCCCCGGTGGTGTCGAGGACGGTCTGAGCGGCGCGCCTGGCTTGCTCGGCGCCGAGGGGAGGCTCCCCCGAGCTCAACTCGACACGCCGGTGGAAACGTTGCGGAAACGCGCCGGTGAGGTGCCGTGACCGACCCGCATCGTCTGCCCCGGCTGGCCTTTGCCGCAGTTGGGGGTCCCCCACACCTTCCACTCTCCAGGCCCGGCTATCGCATCGCAGGATCCCCAGAACACCGGCGTTATCCCCGTGTAACGCGGGTCTTTCAGCATTCGTCCAAGGCGGCCATCTTTGATCTCCCAGGCGATCTCGCAGCCGAACTGGAAGTTCAAACGCTTGTCATCGATGGACCACGACTTGTTGGTGGCCATGTAGACGCCGTCGTCGACATCGGCTAGAAGATCGTCGATGCTTCCCTCGCCCGGAAGCAAATTGATATTCGGCATCCGGATCAAAGGGAAGTTCTCCCACCCTTCGGCCCTCATGGTGCCGTTCGATCTGTCCGCACCGATTCTCGCCGCTGTCTCGCGCGACGTCTGAAAACCGACCAGGATGCCCTCTTTCACGAGGTCGACTCGCTGTGCTGCAACTCCTTCATCGTCGTAACCATACGAGCCGAGCCCCCCGGGGATCGTCGCGTCCGAGTTGATATTGACCACATTGGATCCGTAGCGAAGAGAGCCAAGATCGGGAACCCCCACAAACGACGTCCCCGCGAAGGCTGCCTCCATCCCCAGAACCCGGTCGAGCTCCGTTGGGTGACCCACCGACTCATGCACCTGGAGCATCGTCTGATGACCGTCCAGGACCACGGAGGTCACGGTTGCCGGACATGGTGGCGCCGTCAGCAGCGCCACCGCCTCTTCTCCGGTCCGCTCAGCGTTGGCGGCCAGATCCATGTCCGTGATGACCTCAAAGCCGCCCGAGGCAAAGTGTCCGCGAAACGAACCCGGATAGGAACGCTGCTGGACCTCGGAGTCATACACGGCGACCGCTTCGATTCCTGCAGCACTTTGCACAAATATCTGGTCGATCGAGCTTCCCTCCGACGACACAAACCAGGTTTTCTGCCTGAGCAGGTCCATGGTCGCTCGCGTCGTCTTTATCTTGGAAGACACCTGCATCCCCGCCGTTGCCGAAGTCAGGAGCTCGAGCTTGGCCTCGAGCGTCACCGCAAAGGGGTCTATATCCATCGGGCCGGCCCAGCTGTCGCGATGCACGGGCTCGGGCACCAACTCGACCGGATGGGACGACGCGGTCGCACTGGCGCGGGCGATCTCGACCGCCGTGCGGGCAATGGAGACCGCCTCGGCGGAGCCGAGCTCGGCCGAACACGCGTAACCCCACGCACCGTCAACCAACACCCGAACCCCGAAGCCGACTGAATCGTAAAGGTCGAGGGACTCGACGGCGGGGCCCTTCACACCCAGGGACTCCGCGTTCGTTTCGACTCCGCGCACGTCTGCGTACGAGGCGCCCCACGAAGTTGCGGCGTCGAGGGCAGTATCGAGGAGGTCGCTCATGGGGCCCGAACGCGTCACGGCTGCTCCTCGGCTTCTTTGTCGGTCGTCGTCTCCTCAGAGGTCCGTCGAATCACGCCGGAGTTCCCGGGGTCGGTCACCGCCGGGTCGAAAGTGCGCGCTTCCGAATCTCCGAGTCGCGCAGCCGCAACCCGGCGGGCAGTCTCGATATCGGTAATCGCCTCTGCGTCCTCATCGGTCGATATCAGAAGAGTGCGGGCGAGACGCTCCACCCTGTCACCGCCGGGGGTGCCCTTCGGCACTCAGCCGACATCCCATGTGTCGCCCGAGGAGAGAAGCTTGGCGAGGTCGCCGGGACCTTGCTCGGCCGCAGCGGAGCGCAGTTGGCTTTCCATCCCATCACCGTAAACGGGGCGGTCCACCTGACGGAAAACACCAAGAGGCGTTGGTCCGTGTGGTCCGGCGGACAATCTGGACAACGCGAACGCCAATCCGGCATCGTAACGGTGCTCATCGTGCACCAGGAGCTCTTTCTCGCCGACTTCGGATACATCGACGACCTCGAGGTGCCCTGTCCCGGTCATGCGAATCCCCTTCGAGCCGTCGTGATCAAACCGTATTGGGCGGCCGTGCTCGAGATAGACGCGGTTTTGAGTTCGACCCTCTTTGGAGGTGAGCGCAAGAAACGCTCCATCGTTGAAGATATTGCAGTTCTGATAGATCTCGATGAACGCCGAGCCGCGATGAGCGGCGGCGCGCCTGAGCATCTCGGGCAGATGTTTACGCTCGACGTCGATCGTACGAGCCACAAACGTCGCCTCCGCTCCGAGCGCAAGGGAGATCGGGTTGAAAGGCTGCTCGACGGAACCGAACGGCGTGGACTTGGTCACCTTTCCCTGCTCCGAGGTGGGCGAATACTGCCCTTTCGTCAGACCGTATATCTGGTTGTTGAACAGCAGAATCTTCAGATTCACATTTCGCCTGAGAGCGTGGATGAGGTGGTTTCCTCCGATGGAAAGACCATCGCCGTCGCCTGTGACAACCCACACCTGCAGGTCTGGGCGGGCACTGGCGATACCGGTTGCAATTGCTGGGGCCCGTCCGTGGATCCCGTGCACCCCGTAAGTGTTCATGTAGTAGGGAAACCGGCTGGAGCAGCCGATCCCCGATACGAAGACGATCTTCTCGCGGGGGACGCCGAGCTCGGGCATGATGCTCTGGACCGCTGCAAGAATCGCGTAGTCACCACAACCGGGGCACCAGCGAACCTCTTGATCGGAGACGAAATCCCCCCGCGTCAACGTACCGATGCCGCCCGAGGCCTCGGTGATCCCGCGCCCCTTCTCGTCCAGGGAAGGGCCGTTCTCTTCGGTCATGGGATCAACTCCTCGAGCTCAGCCTCCAACTCGGTCGAGGAGAAGGGCAGTCCCCGGACGCAGTTGATAGGAACGGTGTCGATCAAGAACTCGGAGCGAATCAGCTTGGACAACTGCCCCATGTTGAGCTCGGGAACAACCACCTTCTCGAAACGGCGAAGCACCTCGCCGGTGTTCTTGGGCATCGGGTTGAGGTGCTTGAGATGCGCTCTTGCCACAGGCTTTCCCCGGGCGCGAAGACGCCGGCAGACTTCGCCGATCGTGCCGTAGGTTCCTCCCCAGCCGAGCACCAGCACGCGTGCATCCTCGCTGCCGTCGAACTCGAGCGGGTCGATGTCCTCCTCTATGACCTTGACCTTCGCCTGGCGCAGTTGCGTCATGAGGTGATGGTTGTCGGGATCGTAAGAGATGTTTCCGGTGCCATCCGCCTTTTCGAGCCCGCCCACTCGATGCTCGAGACCGGCTGTGCCGGGTATCGCCCATGGACGCGCCAAGGTCTCGTCGTCACGTAGATACGGCCAGAAGTCCTCGCCCACGTTGGGCTGTGAGGCAAACCGGACCGAGATGTCGGGAAGCTTGTCCACCGACGGGATGTGCCACGGTTCGGCGCCGTTTGCGATGTAACCATCGGAGAGCAGGATCACGGGCGTCATGTACTTGAGCGCGATGCGCGCCGCCTCGAGAGCAGCCCAGAAGCAAGATGCGGGCGAGTAAGAAGCCACGATGGGGAGGGGCGCCTCGCCGTGGCGGCCGTACATCGCGTGCAGAAGGTCGGATTGCTCGGTCTTGGTCGGCAGCCCGGTCGATGGGCCCCCTCTTTGGATGTCGATCACGATCAGCGGTAGCTCGAGCGATATCGCCAGTCCGAGCGTCTCCGATTTGAGATCCAGTCCAGGACCGGATGTGGTCGTGATGCCGAGATGCCCAGAGAAGGCGGCCCCCAGGGCCATTCCGATAGCAGCGATCTCGTCCTCCGCCTGAAGAGTACGGACCCCGAAGTTCTTGTAGCGGGCGAGCTCGTGGAGCACATCCGAGGCGGGAGTGATGGGATAGGAGCCGAGGAACAAAGGCAGCTTGGATTGCACGCTGGCGGCGATCAGTCCGTAGGCGAGCGCCTGGTTGCCGGTGATCCTTCGATATCTGCCTGGAGCAAGAACTGCGGGCTTGACCTCGAAGGCGCTCAGCTCTGCGGTTTCACCGAACGCATGCCCAGCCTTCAGAGCCGCCACATTTGCCTTGGCGATGGATTCCTTCTTGGCGAACTTCTTCTCTAGGTACTCGATGGTCGGCTCGAGCGGACGGGAGTACATCCACGAAAGCACCCCCAAGGCGAACATGTTCTTGGAGCGTTCCCCCTCCTTCTTCGACGCTCCGGTTCCTTTGACCGAATCGACGGTCATGGAGGTCATAGGGATCTTGTAGACCTGGTAGCTGTCGAGAGAGCCATCCTCCAAGGGGTTGGTCGAGAAGCCGGCCTTCTCGAGGTTGCGCTTGTCGAACGAGTCGGTATTGAGAATCAGCATTCCCCCGCGCATCACATCGGCAAGGTTCGCCTTGAGAGCAGCGGGGTTCATCGCCACCAACACGCCGGGCTGATCGCCTGGAGTGAGGATGTCGTGGTCGGAAAAGTGGATCTGGAAGGCCGAGACACCCGCCAGAGAACCGGCCGGAGCCCGGATCTCGGCCGGAAAGTCCGGCATGGTGACGAGGTCGTTGCCGAAGGCGGCGCTGACGCTGGTGAAGCGATCGCCCGTCAGTTGCATCCCGTCTCCGGAGTCACCCGCGAAACGGACCACCACTCTCGGTAGTTCCTTGCGATCGGGCCGGACGTGGACGGGTGGAGCTGCGTGGGCCGTCATCTAACCCCGCCGGGACGCGCGCAAAAAGCCTCCATACATTGTGTCTATGAACCATAACAGCGCCTTCAAGCTAGTTGTGCCCGGCACTGCCCCTTAGAAGGCCTTGGCCGCCACCACGTCCACAACCGGCACGACTATTGTGTCGCCCCGCCGGTCCATGAGCTTCAAGGACTGAGCCCCAGCCGCATCCGCTGTTATCGATTGCACTACCCCGACACCCTCGGAGAAGGGCGACGGGTCGGAGTGGAGGCGATATCTAATCGAGACCCTGCGTCCGAGATAGGGCCGCCAGGAATCGGGGGAGCTTGGCTCGTTTATCCGTTCTACTCGCCGCGCTCCTCAGCCGGGGCGAAGGGGCTCTCCATGGCGCCGCCGGCGGCGTCCGGATGCGCTTCGAACCACTGGGCCTGGGTGGCGATGAACGACGTCCACTCGGGAGGAACGTTGTCGGCGGGATAGATCGCGTCCACGGGGCAGGCGGGGAGGCAGGCATCGCAATCGACACACTCCTCCGGATGAATCCACAACTGCTCCTCACCCTCGTATATGCAGTCGACGGGACACTCATCGACGCATGCCCGGTCTTTGACGCCGATGCACGGCTCTGCGATGACGTACGTCATTGAGTTTCACCTCCTGGCGAAAAGACACAACCCATACAGCTCACATAGGGATGATACCCGGTTAAGCGTCGCAGGCCGGAGACCGATACCAAGTGAAGGGGACTACCTCCTGGCTCCGGGGGGCTTGCAGCGATAGGAATCGAGGCAAGCAAAAAGCGTTGCGACCTCTAGACCGTGGCGGCCAAGCGCGCTGCAGCGCTACGGAACTGCTTTCCGGCGTGATAGCTCGAGCGAACGAGGGGACCGGACTCGACCCACGCAAAGCCGAGCTCATCCTCACCCCAGGCCTTGAAGCGGGCAAACTCGTCCGGATGCACCCACCGATCCACGGGCAGATGCCACGACACGCTGGGTTGCAGGTACTGCCCGATTGTCAATACGTCACAGCCCGCCTCCCGGAGGTCCCGCATGGACCCGTAAACCTCTTCCTCCCGCTCGCCCATTCCGACGATGAGGTTCGACTTGGTCACCTGGTCCGCCTTGAGCTCCTTGGCCCACTGGAGGAGCTGCAGGCTGGCCTCGTAACCAAAACCGGGACGGATCGAGGGGTGCAGGCGCCGAACCGTCTCGAGGTTGTGGGCCAGCACATCCGGTCCTGCGTCCAGCACTCGCTCGAGGGAGACACGGGGATGCTCCTTGCGGCCCTTGAAGTCCGGGATCAGGACCTCGATCCCGCACTCGGGCCGGGCGGCGCGTACCGCGGTGATGGTCGAGGCCCAATGCTCTGAACCGGCGTCGGCCAGATCGTCGCGCGCCACTCCGGTGATCACCGCGAACTTCAGTCCCATAAGGGCCACTGCTTCTGCGATCTTGGCCGGCTCGGCCGGGTCGAGGGCCGCCGGCCTGGCTGTCTTGATGTCGCAGAATCCACACCGTCTCGTGCAGAGATCGCCGCATAAGAGAAAGGTGGCCTCGCGCGCCTCCCAACACTCGTAGATGTTGGGACACGCCGCCTCCTCGCAGACCGTGTGAAGGCCCCGCTCGCGCATGAGCTCTTTGAGCTCGATGAAGTTCTCGCCTTGCTGAACCCGCACCTTGAGCCATTCGGGTCTGCGCTCAGGTCTTGGCGCACCATCCCCGGGGGCGGCGTGCATGGGGGTGCCACGCCGGAGATCGCGCTCGGCCTCCGCACGCGTCTTGATGGTTGGGATCAACAGTGGTGGTTGGGTCATGTGCCCGCAAACATCAGTAGCTCGCCAGTTTTCGCATCTCTTGCTCGAGCCTATCGGCGTCGGGGAGATACCAATGCTCGAGGGTCGGCGAATATGGCATCGCCGGGACGTGGGGTGGCGCGATCCTGACGACCGGACAGTCGAGCTCGGACAGCGCCTTCTCGCCGATCTGCGCCGAGATCTCCGCCCCCAGACCGAGGAACTTGTTGTCCTCGTGCACAACCATCACCTTGCCCGTCTTCCCGACCGACTCGAGCACCGTGTCGATGTCGAGTGGGTAGATGCTGCGGAGGTCGATGATCTCGACCTCGATGCCCTCCCCTGCAAGGCGCTCGGCCGCTTCAAGACACAGATGCCACATCAATCCATAGGCAACGCAGGTCAGATCGCTTCCCTCCCGTCGGACCTCGGCGACCCCAAAAGGCACCGTATAGCGATCGTCGGGGACCTCGCCCTTGATAAGGCGATACGTCTTCTTGTGCTCGAGGAAGAGAACCGGGTCGGGATCCTCGATCGCCCGGATCAGCATGCCCTTGACGTCATAAGGGGTAGAGGGAGCAACCACCTTCAGGCCCGGGACATGGGCGAACAATGCTTCGATGGATTGGGAGTGATAGAGGGCGCCGTGGACTCCTCCGCCATACGGAGCTCGAATGACCATGGGAACGCCAAAATCCCCATTCGAGCGATAGCGAATCCGTGCTGCCTCCGAGACGATCTGGTTGAAGGCCGGGTAGATGAAGTCGGCGAACTGAATCTCTGCGATTGGCCGCATGTCGTCGAGCGCCAAACCAATCGCTAATCCGGCGATCAGGCATTCATCCAAAGGTGTGTCGATCACCCGCTCCGGCCCGAAGTCGTCCAGAAACCCCATCGTCGCTCTGAATACCCCGCCTCTCGCACCCACGTCCTCCCCGAGGACGAGCACTCTCTCGTCAGCCTCCATCGATTCGTGAAGGGTGTCGTGCACGGCCTGGACGACGTTCTTGACCGTCATCACACGACCTCGATATCTCCAAAGACATTCTTGGCTGCGGTGGAAGGATCGGGGAAGTCTGCAGCCTCTGCGATCTTGGCCGCGTCGGTAACCTCAGCTTTGGTGACGCCGCGCAGCTCTTCAACAGCCGCATCATCCAGAACGTCGACCGACTTGAGATAGCGCTCGAAGCGAGGGATCGGATCTTTCCGCTTCCACTCCTGAACCTCCGCCGAGGGGCGATAGGTCCGGTCGTCGTCGTCCGAGGTGTGGGAGTAATAGCGATAGGTACGCAGCTCGATGAGGGACGGTCCCTCGCCGGTGCGGGCGCGATCGACCGCCTCTTTGGTGAGCTTGTAGCACTCGAGAACGTTGTTGCCGTCGCCGACGACGCCTGGGATCCCGTAGCCCTTTGCGCGTTTGTAGACACGCCCCGCCACCTGTTTGGATTCATGGACGCTGATTGCGTACTGGTTGTTCTCACACACGAAGATCAACGGCAATCCGTGGATGCTTGCGAAGTTCATGGCGCCGTGCCAATCACCCTCCGAGGTGCCGCCCTCACCGAACCATGTACCCACCACCGCGTCTTCGCGCTTGATCTTCTTCGACAGCGCCAACCCGGCGGCGTGAAGCACCTGAGTGGAGATCGGTGATGAGCCGGTGATGATGTGGCGGGATTTCGAGCCCCAGTGGGCGGGCATCTGGCGGCCCCCCGAAGAAGGATCATCCGCCTTGCCGAACAGACCGAGGAAAACGTCGTAGACGGTGAATCCGGCAACGATGACGAGGGCCATGTCGCGATAGTAGGGACAGAAGATGTCCTTGCCCCGTTCGAATGCCCACGCGGAGCCAACCTGGGCTCCCTCATGGCCCGAGACGGGGATGACAAAGGGAGCCTTTCCCTGCCGGTTCAAGGACCATTGGCGCTCATCACAGAAACGCGCGAGCAGCATGCAACGGTACATCCCAAGGAGGTCCTCTTCCTTGAGGCCGAGCTCGGTGTGTCTATCTTTGCCCGCTTTCACGCGACTCCTCTGTTCAGATGCGTCTCGTCATGCGATGGTGCTCGACTTCAGGGACGCGGGGCCAAGGGACGGTGCGCCCACGTCTTGCGGTGCAGTCCAGACGACACTGCGGCCGAAGATGATTCCTGCGTGATGGGCCGCGATCCGCGCCGCGGTACGGACCGAATGGGAGCGCCCGGTGACCGCTTCTACGGAGGTCACCCCCCGGTCGCTCAGCCCGCAGGGGACGATCCCTGCAAACATAGCCAGATCGGTCGTCACGTTGAGGGCGAAACCGTGCATGGTGATTCCCCGGGTGATCTTCACGCCGATAGCCGCCAGCTTGTCGTTGCCAACCCATACCCCTGTGTGCCTATCGCGGTGCGCATCTACCCCGAGGTCGGCGGCCGTCCTGATCAGCACTTCCTCCAGCTTGCGCACGTAGGCGATCACGTCGTAGCGCTCGCCCAGAGAGATGATCGGATAACCCACGAGCTGGCCGGGGCCGTGGTAGGTGGCGCGCCCGCCCCGATCCACCTCGTAGAGCGAGATAGAACGAGCCGCCCGGGCGGCGTCGTCGTAGAGGAGATCGGCCCGGCTTGTCCTTCGCCCAAGCGTGTAAGTCGGAGGATGCTCCAGCAACAACAGGCGGTCTCCAACGGCGCCGACGCGCCTGGCGTCGAAGAGCTCAGCCTGAGCCGCCCACGCGGTTCCATAGTCCACCCCGCCGAGCCAGGTGGCCGCTATGGCGTCAGGCCGGTCCGGCTGCTGCTGCATCAAGGTCATCTACAGATACTGGGCCAGATCCCCCGAAAAGTCGGTGGACTGCAGACGCTCTCGCAAGCGCGCCAGGAATCGTGCCGCCTCGGCGCCATCGATGATGCGATGGTCCCACGACATCGTCAGAAAACCGATGCTGCGGATGGCGATGGCGTCGTCTTCGGTGACCACCACGCGCTTGGTGATCGCTTCGAATCCGAGGATGGCCGCCTGCCCGCGCGGAATGATCGGGACCGACACGATCGAGCCGAAGGGGCCCGGGTTGGTGATGGTGAAAGTCCCCCCTGTCAGATCGTCGGGGGTCACCTTCTTCGTTCTTGCCCTCTGGGCGACATCCGAGATGCTCCGGGCCAGGCCAACCAGATTCTTCTCGTCGGCTCCCTTGACCACGGGCACGATGAGTCCGCCGCCTTCGAGGGCCACGGCAATTCCGAGGTTGACGTAGCGCCGGACCAGGTTCGCCTGGTTGGCCTCGTCGAAGGCCGCATTGACCTCGGGCATCTCGAGGAGGGTCTCGCACAGAGCGCGAGCCAGGAACGGCATGTATGTCAGGTTGAAGCCCTCGCGCTCCCTGAAGGCCGCCTTCGCCTTCTCTCGCGCCTCCACGGCCCGCGTCCAGTCGACCTCGACGGCGTTCCAGGCCCGGGCGGTCTCGAGATGAGAGGCAACCATGTGCTCGGCGGTGCGGCGCCGGATGTTGGTCCACGGCACGAGCTCCTCGCGGGCGGCGCCCCCCTCCGGCTGGGCCGAGCCGGCGTCCTGACCCTGTGCTGGGGGCTCGGCGTCCTGAGCCTGTGCTGGGGGCGCCTTCTCCCGAGCGGCGGGCTCTGCCTGGCCCCCTCCACCCCCGCCCTCGGCCGCCTGGAGGACATCTTGTTTGCGAATGCGCCCGCCCGTTCCGGTGCCCTCGACCGATTCGAGGTCGACGCCGTGCTCGTCGGCCAGGCGCCTCACCAGCGGCGAGATGATCCGGCGCTTGGAGGTGTCGGCCGCTCCATCGCCGGACGGCTGTGGGGTGTCCTCCGTGCCCTCACCATCAGCCTCTTGGGTTTCGGCGGAAGGCTGTTCCTGCGGAGCAGCCTCGTCGGATGATCCTTCGGGGGCCTCGGGCTGGTTGTCTTCGGCCGCAGCCTCGGCGTCCTGAGACCCCTCTCCCTCGGGGGCTTCTCCCTCGGGGGCTTCCTCCCCTGCGCCCTGCTCCCCCCCAGCCTCGTCGCCCTGGGTATCTTCGGCCCGCTCCTGCTCCTGAGCCTCGGGCGCCTCGGAACCGCCCCCCTCGTCGTCTGAGGACTCGGTGTCGCCGCCCCCGGCCTCCTGGCCATCCTCGCCAACGACTGCGATTGCGTCGCCTACCTTCGCGGTATCGCCCTCCTGCACGAGGATCTTCTGCAGCACGCCCGAAGCGGTGGAGGGAACCTCAGAATCGACCTTATCGGTGGATATCTCGACCAGGAGCTCGTCCTCGTCGACCGAGTCGCCCTCGCTCTTCAGCCACTTCGTGACGGTCCCCTCGACAACCGATTCGCCGAGTTGCGGCATCTTGACCTCTGGCATGGGGTAAATCCTCCCTTAAAACGAAAGTCTGATGCCCGTTAGCCTTGCCGGACCTCAGGAAGCTCTCCTCAGATTACCCGCCTTGCACCCGTTGGGGGGCGGTCGCCGCTTGGAGAGGGGGACGGTGCAGGGAGGGCTCCGGCCCGGTCCGATTGAGCCCCCCGGTTCGCACCACTGGGGACCCTGATCAGCCGTGCAAGGGTTTGCCGGCCAGATCCATGAAGGTCTCCCCTATGGCTTCCGACAGGGTTGGGTGCGGATGGATGATCTCGGCAAGCTCCGTGGGATAGGCCTCCCATGAGGTCACCAGCATCGCTTCGGAGATCAGGTCCGAGGCGCGCGGCCCGACGATATGAACACCAACCACCGCTCCGTCCTTCTCGGCGACGGTCTTGACGAACCCCTGCCCGCCACCGAGCATCTGGGCGCGTGCATTTGCCGAGAACTGGTATTGCCCGGTGACGACGTCCATCCCCAGCTCCTCCGCTTTCTGCTGGGTGAGCCCGACCGATGCGACCTCGGGCTGGCAGTAGATGCAATGGGCGATATTGCGGTAGTCCACCGGTGGTGGGTCCTGCCCCGCGAGGCGCTCGGCGACATTCTGCCCCTCGATAAATGCGACATGGGCGAGCTGCGGGTGTGGATCCCAGTTTGCATCGGGAACGGTGATGGCGTCGCCGATGGCATAGACACCGTCAACACTCGTCTTGAAGGTCCCGTCCACTGAGATGAAGCCCTTCTCGAGCTTGACTCCGGCCTCCTCCAGGCCTATGCCCTCGGTGCGCGGCCCCCGCCCGACCGCCACCAACATGCGGTCCGCGGTCAGCTTCTCGTCGTTGTCGCCTTTCGAGATGGCGACCTCGACCCCGGAATCCGTCACCTCGGCACCCGTGACCGAAACCCCGATGTGAAACTCGATTCCCCGTGACTTGAGCGCTTTGAGGAGCGCTTTGGAGATGTCGAGATCCTCGGCGGGCGCAATGCGATCGAGCATCTCGACTACATGCACCTGGGCGCCGAACGACCTGTAAACGCTGGCGAACTCGAGGCCAATGTAGTTGCCACCTACGATGATGATCGAGGACGGGATGTCATCCGCAATGAGCCCGTAGTTCGAGTTGTGGACCTTGTCACCGTCCGCAGATATGAACGGCAGGTCGCGGGGATAGGAGCCGGGCGCCAGCAGGACGGCCTTGGCCGCCTTGAGCCGGCGTTCGCCCTCTTCGGTGTCGACCACGACGGTAGACGGGTCGGCCAGCACCCCTTCACCCTGGACGAGCTCAACCTTGTTGGCCTTGACCAGATGCTGGAGGCCCCGGTACATCTTGTTGACGACGTTGTCCTTGAAGTCCAGCACCTTTCCCCAGTCGACCTGAGGCTCTTCCTGAACGAGGATTCCAAAATCTCCTGCATGGCGGATCTCGTCGGTGAGCTCGCCGGCGTGCAGCAGTGCCTTGGTAGGTATGCACCCGCGGTGCAAGCAGGTGCCGCCCACTTTGTCCTTCTCGACCATCGCAACCGCCATCCCGAGGGAAGCCGCCCGGAAGGCTGCCGCGTAACCTGCGTTGCCGCCACCCAGGATCACCAGGTCGAAAGAATCGTCTCTGTCTGCCACCGCTACCTCCACGGAGTCGGAACGCCACCCACGACGATAGCGCCCACGCAGCCCGCATCCGACGCCGGTGGCCCGAGTTGTGGGACGATTGAGGCATGAAGGGTGACAGGGTCGAGATCGTCGTCGACGTAGGGGACGGAACCAAGACCTACGAGATCATGGCCTCCAAGGCCGGGCGTCGCATCGACGTCGCCAACCGGCGCGGGACGATAGAGGTGTCCGAGGTCACCCGCAACGGCGAGCCTGTGCGCACCGCCCGCTTCATGGCGGCAAGAGTCGTCGCGTTGATCGAGTTCCCCGCCGACGACAGGGGGGCGGGCAGGGAACAGCGCCCCCGCAACCAACCCTCGCTGCTGTAGCCCGCCGGCCGACGGGCCGCCCCGGCCCAGTCAGCCAGCTTCCCCGCCCGACATTGGCCCGTGTGATCTTAGGGCGTTCAGTTCGCTTCTCGGGCCCGAGCCCACGGGGTGTGGTTGTAGCCCGAGAAGGCTTGCGAGCGCCGTGAACCACCGCCGCCGGCTGCTGCGCTCACGAACCAAGAAGCGGCCACACGGAAGAGGCGAGTGGCCAACGTGTCCCAGGGAAGTCAAGGAGCGCGCGCCGCGCCGGACGTGCCGAGAGTGGCCGCCCGTCATCAACAGTCGGTCAGGGTG
>JALZIC010000069.1 GCA_030860455.1 Actinomycetota bacterium | reverse complement strand
CCACGATCGAGCTGATGTGCTATCATGTGCTACATGAGATCTCAATGGGGGCGTGTCGGCGTCCGCGAGCTGAGGCAATACCTGAGCGTTTACCTGAGTCGGGTCGTCAAGGGGGAGTCGTTCGAGGTTACCGACAGAGGTCATCCCGTGGCGCTTCTCGCCCCCCTGCCCGAGCCATCCAGCCCGGTGCAGCGGCTGGTGGCTGCCGGACGTGCCTCGGATCCACAAGGAGGGATATCGGAGGTCCTTCCCCCGAGGGGTAAGCCTGCCCGTCGTTTGAGTGAGGCGTTGCAGGAGCAACGCGCCGAACGTCTATGACGGAAGAAACCCTGTATCTCGACTCCTCGGCCATTGTGAAGCTGGTGCTCCCGGAGCCCGAGACGAGTGCTCTCGTGTCCCGTTTGCGTAACGATCCCGAGGTGGTCTCGAGTTCCCTCGCGAAACTGGAGGTCCTCCGCGCCTTGAAGAGAATCGAAGCGTCGCCGGCCGTACGCCGTCAGTGCGAACAGGTGTTGGCCCGGATAGCCCTTGTGCGGATAGACGATGCGGTACTCGACCGCGCCGCCGCGATCGATCCCGCGGAGCTGCGTTCGGTTGATGCGGTTCACCTCGCCACTGCTCTGGGCATGGGCGAAGGCCTGACCGGCTTGGTCACTTACGACTCTCGGCTCGAGAACGCCGCCGAGCAAGCTGGCTTGCAGGTCTTGACTCCAGCCTGACCTGCGCAACCACCGTGGGGTGACGCGCGAAATGTTCCCTTAAGACCGCCTCAGTTCACAACACGGCAGTCTGGTGGTGTTAGCTCACTTTTGTGTAAGCACGACCTCGGCTCGGCCTCGCAGATTCGCGACGGTGGCGACCTCCTGCTCCAGCTCGGCGCGCCGGCTCGCAGGGATCGGCGACCATGATTCGACCGTGATCTCCAGTCGCAGCGGTTTGGCTTTGGCTCTCCAAATCCCAACCGGCTCACCGTCGATCAGCAGCACCCCGGGGTTGCCAAGTGGCTTCCAGACCTTTGGCCGCAGTTCTCTTTCAGGGATGAGGACGGCGCGGTCGCGCTGAGCAAGAAACGGGTCATTCGGAGGCAGGAAGCGCACACCCCTCGCCTGGGGTGCATCATGCAAAGTTCCTTGTTCCTCCTTCAGAACCCAGCAGCGGCGGCCATCGAGCCCTACCGGCACCATCTCATCCTGTAGTCCCTCCCACGTCCGGCGCGTATCCGTCACCGAGAGATTGGTCCAGGTTGCGAAGTGGGAGTGTGTAGTGGGGCCATAGCCCCGCAAGAAGCGACGCGTCAACGCCTTGCGAGCCTCGGTTGTGTCCTCGCCGCGAAAGTCCCGGCCGAGCCAGTCGCGCGCCCTCACGAGGGCAGGTGATCCTTCAACTCTCGGTCCGAAGACAATTTTGCCCGTCAAACCGACAATACGCAGCAGACCATCGGGGATGTGCTTGACCTGGCAGCCGTCGCACCAAGGCTCGAGTTGTTGGGGGAGTCGCCCGTGTAGCGCTTCACTCAGTTCGCCTTTGCGCATCGGCCGGTCGAGAACTGCGTCGACAGCTTCGACCGCCATGTCGAAAGCCTCGCGTGCGGGCATACCGGCGTCCTGGAGCCTCAGCATATCTCCCGTGAGTAGCGACGCCAGTGACTCGTCGTCTTGGGGCAAAGCTCCGTTGGTGAAGATGTGAGCGTCGCGCGTTGGAACTACATAGGGCGCGCCCCGCACGCCCCACACACGCACGAGCCTTTTATCCTCGAGGAGGGCGCGCCGGTATGTCTCCAGATCCAGATCCTGCAGCCGAGCTCCGAGTGCGAGCAGGGCGCTGCCTTCAGGGCTATCGTGCAGACCGGTGAGTCCTGCACACCGTTCGAGCGAGTCCTTTGAGCTTCGCTCTCTCAACCCGTGCGCAAGCACCCGGAACCTGACGGCCTGCTCCCTTGTTACCTCAGGCCGCATTTTCACTGCTCTGCTGCCATTATCCGATCGAGCCCAGGATGATAGACGCCGAGACGCACAAGGGGGGCCTCTTTTCCTCCGGACAGGATCCTCGAGGACATCGAGCCCAACAGGGAACCGTGTCCGGCCGTAGGCGTGATGCCGGCAGCCTAGCCGTCGGCAAAGAGGTGGCTCCGGCAAGGGTCTGCAAAGGGTTTCCGGTAGTAACCGTCAGGAGATCACTGAGTTGGGCTTGTGAGCCTTACATGAGGATAATCCGGTGAGCGGCGCTGGAATGGGACGATCTTCGGGTTTTGGACAACTCCGTTGCGGATCTCGATCGCTCTCCTGACGGTGTCGTCCGCATCCCACGCCTGGGGGCCGGCTATTACGGTCGGGAGATACGAGAGCACTGCTTCGCTTATCTGCCACGTCGCCGAGTTCCACAGATAAGAGGGGCTGTGGTCCACTGCGTAATAGTGCACGACATCACCCACGGTGAACATCGGATCGGAAAACGCCGTAGGTCGCGCCCATTCGAAGCCCATGCCTTCGTCACAGGACACGTCGATGAATAGGCCCCCGGGGGCGAAGCGGTCGAGATCGTCGTTGACCACGAACACTTGTGGCGTGTCCGGGTCCTGAAGGACGCAGTTCACGACGATGTCGTGCTCGGAGAGCACATCAACCATGGGTCTCGAACCCTCGTCTGTAATGACATTCAACCTGCTGGAACCATTAGCCTCCGATTCGAACTGAAGGATGGTCGCCGAGGAGACGGGCGATGCAACCTGAGCCGGATCCCGGTGCGACAAGATGGTCACGTCCGGGATCCCTAAGGCAGCGAGAGCCGTCACCGCGCCTCGCGCAGTCGATCCGAAACTGATCACAGCAGCTCGCAGCTGCCTTCCATACTGGCCGGTGAGACCGAGCATCTGCAGGGCATGCAATACCGAGCAGTAGCCTGCTAGCTCATTACTCTTTTGGAAGACGTGGAGGTTGAAGGAGCCGTCCGAGTGCCAAACGTTCATCGCTTCCCATGCGATCAGGGTCAGCTTCCGATCGATAGCGCTTTGCGTCAGCCTCTCGTCCTGAACGCAATGCGGCCAACCCCACAATATTTGCCCCTCGTGCATCTCGTCGAGATCTTCGGCCAGCGGCTTTGGTAGCAGGATGACGTCGCACTCTTCGAAGAGCTGGGACTGCGTACGCACCCCTGCGAACAGCCCTGTAAGCTGCTCCGGCTTGGTCCCGAATCGCCTTCCGTAGCCATCCTCCAGAAACATGGATTGTCTGAGCTCCAAAGGGATGGCTTCGAAATGGCGAGGATGTATGGGCAAACGGAACTCGTTCTCTTTGCGCGATGATCCGCAAACCCCAACCGAGAGTTGGCTCATGAGGATTCATAATAGGCCAACACTTCGATCCCAGAGAGCCAGCGAGTCCTTCTTCACCATCGGGCCGCGCCGCTTTCGCGCCCATGTATGGACCGTTGTGTTCGGTGATTTCCTTGACTCGCTGGTGCGGCTATCAAGATCGTTTGGCTCTACCCGAGGTTCACCCGGACCTAAAATGGTTTCGACCCGGCTCTGCTTGTGCATCGACGGACGGCCCGCAGCGCATTAGAGAGGCGGTCTGCCGAGCGTCGTTTGAGCGTGCTTCCAGCAAGGCCATCTCGCGATTCAAGCCGGAGGGATTGTTGGTCGATTGTGAAGAGAACCGATCACTTCAATTCTCCTCGATGGGAGGAATCTACTTGAGTCCTCGCCGTTGTGGAGCTTTACACCGTGCCGATCGCCTATTCCCGCCATTATGAGGATCTTGGTTGCCGACGACGAGCCCACCTCTCGGCTGATTGCCCAAATGGTGCTCCGGAAGCTCGGCTATGAATGCGAGACCGTGACCGATGGGCTCGAGGCCTGGGAGGTGTTCTGCGCCGATCGTCCAGACGTGATCATCAGCGACTGGATGATGCCTGGGCTGACAGGACTGGAACTGTGTCGCAAGGTTCGAGCTCACACATCAGGTGCTCACACATACTTCATCATGGTCAGCGGCCTGGAGGCCCCTGAAAAGATCATCGAAGGGATGGCCGCCGGCGCCGACGATTACCTCACCAAGCCACTCGACCACCAAGTCCTCCGAATGCGCATGATTGCAGCCGCCAGGGTTACGGCTTTGCATCTCAAGCTGGCGGAACAGCGAACCGAACTCGAGGCCTTGAACCAAGAGCTCGCTGCAACCTCCCTACGCGACCCACTTACAGGACTCGGCAATCGCAGGGCTCTCGATGAGGATCTAGTCCAAATAGGAGCGCGAGCGACCCGGTATGGGCACAACTACTGCATAGCTCTACTCGACGTGGATTTCTTCAAGTCTTACAACGACACCTATGGGCATCAAGCGGGCGACCGTGTTCTCCAGGCCGTGGCCGCCCATCTTCTTTACCAAGTAAGAGGTGGAGATGCCCTATATCGTTATGGCGGTGAGGAATTCCTGTGCGTCTTCCCCGAACAGTCCTTGACGATGGCGAGCGTAGCGGCCGAGCGCATGCGAAGTGGCTTGGAACAGCTTGCCATTCCGCATGCCGCCAACGTCAGTGGCGTGGTCACGCTCAGTGCTGGTCTGGCCATGCTCGACCGAGGACATAAAGAGTCGGTGCACGAGGTCGTCAATAAGGCGGATGAAGCTCTCTACAGAGCCAAGAACCTCGGGCGCAATCGCGTCGAACCCCCAGCCGTTTATTCCACCCAAACAGCAAGCAGCTGATCTGGGGCTAGTTGCACCTTGACGCTGCAGGGCGGCGTAGTCGTTCATGGCGGCGTGCTCAGTGAGCTCGAAAACCAGTCTCTCGAGGGGCAGTGAACCCAGCGATTCGGCAAGTCCACCGCTCAACAAGGTGGCGGGAGAAGCGTTGAGGGGCGGCCGGAGTGTGGTCATGCGAACCATCCATGACGTCCGCTCTGGCGAGACGGGGAAACCTCGAGAATGTGAAGACTCTCATCCCAGTCTCATCCTCGTCTCACATGCTCTGGCTACCTTTAGGTCACGCTCAGCCGAACCCGGGAGACAGAACCCAGGTTGGCAACATGGCTGAAGGCAACTGAAAGGAGCACCATGAACAAACTAGCAAGGACGGCGATCCTCATGCTCGCCGCTCTGTTTGCCTTCGGATCGTTCAGCGTCGCTTATGCGAACGGCGCCAGGAATGACGATCTTGCAGCAAAGAGGGAAGAAGACGCCAGAGAAGTAGTCGCGCTCGCCGACGACGATGACGACGATGACGACGATGACGACGACGGCGGCGGAGATGACGACAGCAGAAGCTTCTCGAGTGGTGTCAACAGCAACGACCGCACCGGCAGTGGTCATTCGCGGGTAAGCCGCGATCGGGACCGGAGCCGCGGTGACAACACCCGAGACAAGACTCGCGACGGCAAGGGTGGCAAGAAGCGGGACTGGAGCGCCAACCGCACCAACGATCGCTCCCGCAACGACACCCGCTGACGAATCAAGTCCGTGAGGTGATGGGGGGCGCCGGAGACGGCGCCTCCCATGCGGGTCCGACCCTTCCGCTGAAATCCATCGAAAGAGGCGACAGATGAAAACCAACTGGGACTTCGAACAGGGTGACGAGATCGCTCCCGGACGTGTGGCGGTCAAGCGACTCGGAGGCGGCCATCGCTATGAGGCTTACCTGGCCTGGGATGACAAGCTGTTCTCCTTGGTGGTCGTCAAGGTGGTTCGGCCCGATCAAGTCGACCAAGCTTCGGTCCTTCGGGGCCTGTCTCGTGAGGTCCGAATGCTAAGGCGCCTGAGTCACCCCGTCCTCCTTAGAAGCTTCGAGGCGGTTCTCGACGGGCCGCGTCCCCATGTGGTGCTCGAGCACCTCGAAGGCCCGCGCCTCTCCACGCTATTGAGAAAGTACGGGCGGCTGCCAATGGAACAGCTCCTTCCGTTGGCCCTCGAAGTCTGTTCGGCGCTTCACTACCTTTCGACCGAGGCGGTCGTCCACCTCGATGTGAAGCCCAGCAACATAATCATGGGGGCGCCCCCTCGTTTGATCGACCTCAGCATCGCCCGGTCGATCGACGAAGCGGCGGCTCTTGACTCCTCCGTGGGAACCGACGATTACATGGCCCCCGAGCAGTGTGAACCGGCAGCAGGCAGCGGTCCTGGTCCCGCTGCGGACGTGTGGGGGCTGGGGGTGACCCTGTTCGAGGCAAGTGCCGGCTATCTCCCGTTCAGCCGGGGCGTGGACGATAAGGACGCCGAGACCACGCAGCGGTGGCCGCAAATGATCGAAGAGCCGGCGGCCCTTCCCCGGGCCACACCCGATGCGGTCGCCAAACCGATCCTCGCCTGCCTGGATAAGGACCCGTCCGCTCGGCCGGCCCCCGTCGAGCTCGCCCATCTTCTGGAGCCGCTTGCAGGGAGTCTCCCAAGACCGATCCTCGGCCTGCTGAAGCCGCGCCTGCATTGAGGAGAGCATTCATGAACGGCCGTGGCCGTGGTGGTGCTGCAGTCCTCCTCGTTCTGATCGGCGTCGGTTTGCTCGGAGCGGTCCTCATTGGGATGGTTCGTCCGGCGGAACCGTCTCCTGTTGCCGCAATCGAGTTGCGCTCAAAGCGGTCCGCAGGACCAGCGGACCGCCCCTCTGTTGGCGTGATCAGTCGGAGGCTCGAATCAGTCACCGAGGCGAGACGCGAAAATCGCGAACGGATCGGTGGCGCCGACGACGCCGGCTCAGGGGTCGAGGAGGATGACCCCGAGAAGGGCGAGGACGACTCTGGGGGAGACGACCCCTCCTCCCGAGACGAAGACAGGGGCAGAAAGGGTGTTGACGAGGCCGACGATGACGGCTCCGGCGGCGAGGATGACCTGAACGATGACGGCTATGTCGGCGAGGACGACGATGGAGAGGGCCACGAGACCGACGTTGCCGGCTCCGCCGGCGGGGACGACGACGATAGAGAGGGCGCCGACGACGCGGACGATGGCGGGGACGACGACGATGGAGAGGGCGCCGACGACGCGGACGATGGCGAGGACGACGATTAGGGGCCCATCCGGGTAAGGATTGGTCCGACATGTTCTTCTCGAGGATGATGTCTGCCGTTTGGCGCCGTTGGCAGCTGCTGCTGCACGGAACGCGCACGAGGGTCCTTCTGGCCTTCGTGGTCCTCCTCGCACTCTCTACGGTGTCTTCGCTCGTCCTGGTCCGGCAGATCCTCGTGGTCAGAGTTCAAGATGAGATCACCAGCGAGTTAACCCAGGAAACCCAGGAGTTTCGCAGGCTGGCTTCTGGCAACGATCCTCGTACCGGTGAACCATTCGGGACCGATCTGAAGGCAATCTACGACGTGTACTTCTCGCGTAATGTTCCCAGCGAAGGCGAGGCGTTGTTGGCGCTCCTGGAGGGGCGTACGTACAAAGCGAGCTATGCAGCCGACGCCGGCTATCGCCTGAGCCAGAAGACCGGGCTGATGTCTCGGCTTTCGGAGCTCAGACGGCCGGAGAGGGGAATGCTCGAGACTCCAGAGGGAAAAGTGCGTTACCTGGCCATACCTTTGACGACCCCGGACGGTAGCAATAGACCGAGAGGCGTGTTTGTGGTTGCCAACTTTCCGGCGGCCGAGCTCCAGGAGGTTGACGATGCCGTGCGTGTGGCCACGATTGTGTCCACAGCCGTGTTCGTTGTCGGCTCGGCTGTAGCTTGGGCGTTCGCGGGCCGGGTGCTGGCGCCGCTGCGCCTCCTGGACGAGGCAGCGCGCTCAATCACCGAGACCGATCTCACCAGACGCATTCCGGTAAACGGGCGAGATGAGCTTGCACAACTGACTCGACGTTTCAACGACATGCTCGGTCGGCTCGAGGCGTCGTTTGCCTTACAGAGGCAATTCACCGATGACGCCGGCCATGAGCTGCGCACACCGATCACGATTATCCGTGGGCATTTGGAACTCTTGGATGATGACCCGACGGAGCGGAGGAAGACGGTCGACCTTGTTCTGGACGAGCTCGACCGAATGAGCCGGATGGTTGACGAGCTACTCCTGCTGGCACGCGCAGAGCAGCCCGACTTCCTTCGCTTGGAGGATGTAGACGTGGGCGAGCTCACCAGACAGCTTCACGTCAAGGCCCAGGCACTGGGTACCCGCGAGTGGCGTCTCGACCGGGTGGGTGATGGGGTCATCCGTGCAGACGGCCAGCGGCTTACTCAGGCAATCATGCAGCTGGCGCACAACGCAGCCAAGCATACGTCCGACGGGGAAATCATTTCGCTCGGCTCTGCATCGGAGAACGGGAGCGCCCGCCTGTGGGTAAGGGACGAAGGCCCGGGAATTCCCCAGGCCGATCAGGAGCGTATCTTCACGCGCCTCGCGCGCGGCCGGAACCACGGGCGCCTCGAGGGGAGCGGCCTGGGACTCCCCATCGTGAAGGCGATCGCAGAGGCCCACGGTGGAGGGGTCGCAGTGATCAGCCGTCCGGGGGCGGGGGCCACCTTCATCGTGTACCTCCCACGCGTGCATGACCCGCTCCGTTCGATGGAGGAGTCACCAATATGAGAAACCGCATACTCGTAGCAGAGGACGAGGAGCGCATCGCCTCCTTCATAGTGAAGGGGCTGAGGGGAAACGGATTCATCACCGACGTGGCACCCGATGGCGAATCTGCTCTGATCATGGCGTTGAGTGGCCGGTTCGACCTGCTGATACTCGATCTTGGCCTGCCTGGGAAGGATGGGTCGAAGGTGCTCGAGGAGCTTCGGGCCAAGGAGAAGAACTTACCGGTGCTGATCCTCACGGCTCGCGATGGCGTTGTGGACACCGTCGCCGGTCTCGAGGGTGGGGCCGACGACTATATGACCAAGCCCTTTCGGTTCGAAGAGCTATTGGCGCGAGTGCGGGTGAGGCTCCGAGACGAGAGGGTGGCGGAACCAACCGAGCTGACCGTCGGAGAGGTGTCTTTGGATCTGCGCACTCGCCAGGTTCGGCTCGGTGAACGCACAGTCGAGCTCACTGCCCGGGAGTTTGCCCTTGCCGAGATGTTCTTCCGGCATCCCAACCAGGTGCTTACCCGTGAACAACTGCTCAGCCATGTATGGGGCTATGACTATGAGCCCGGCTCCAATGTCGTCGACGTCTACGTCGGCTACTTACGAAGGAAGCTGGGCGGAACCCTCATAACCAGCGTTCGGGGAACGGGCTACCGATTGCGGCCAGTGGACTAGACCAGCAGCGGAGGACATTCGTCGGGGTCGTCTTTGTTGGTCGAATGTGGCAGGGCTTTAAGCTCCCTTGATGTTTCTCTTGCTCGAGGACCACAACACTGCTCGCGTAGTCGCTGCCCGCTTCATCTCGCGCGCCGGCGGCGAAGCGGCTTTCTTCGTCGGCATCTGGGGGAAGGCGGCCTACGAGTTTCGCGCCACACTTGGACAGCAAGCGTTGCTGATGGCGAGTCTTGGCATCTTCTCTATCCTCGGTTCGGCCCTGGCCGGAGTGCTGATCGACAGGTACGATCCCCGGCGGGTGTTGATGTTTGCGGAGTTGGTGTTCGTTCCCGCAACTCTGGCCCTCGTACTGCCGAACAGCGTCGGTCAGATGACCTTGACAATTGTCTTTGCCGCAACCGCCACCGGAGCCGTAATGACTGCTGTGGCCTCCTTACCTCCCTTTCTCACGCACCATCCCGAACACCTGCGACGCATCAACGCCGCAGTCGAGGCCGGCGCGAGTGCAGCCTTCGTCGCAGGACCCGCCCTCGGCGCGCTGATCGTGCGTTACTGGACGTTGGACTGGATCTTCGTACTCGACGCAGCGACCTCGGTAGTAGCTGTGGCCTTGGTTGCTCGCGTCGCCCTCCGCTCCGGGTCCCGCCGAGAGGAGAGTCTGCCTCCGCTCAAGGAGATGCGAAACGGATTTGCCTACGCATGGACGAGCCGTCCGTTACGCCTTTACCTCGGGTTGTTTGCCGCGCTCTGGCTGTCGTTTGGAGCGTTTGGGGCGCTCGAGCCGTTGTTCTATCGAGACGTGTTGAAGACTGGCCCAGAAGCGCTGGGGTGGGTGAACACGATTTTTGGCGGAGGCGTGGTGACCGGATCGATCCTTCTCGCCCGGCTGCCCAAACGCTTCGTCTGCGCACGGACAGCGGTGTTGGGCGCGGTGGGAAGTGGAATAGGAGCAATCGTATACACGGGGACCGCGGAGATCAGAGTCGTGGTGGCGGGGGCGGTTTACTGGGGCGTGATTCTCGGCATGATGTTTCCGCTGGTGAGGACATTGATACAGCTGGCCACTCCGGATCATCTCGTCGGCCGGGTCATGGGAACGACAAATGTCTCCAGTCATGTCGGAGAGCTGCTGCCGCTGACGTTCGTGCCTGCGCTGGCTGCCACAGTCGGAATCCAGCCCGTCCTTGTCGGTTCCGGAGGAGGTCTCATTCTTCTTGCCTTGCTCACCTACCGAGAAGGTGCGCGTATCGACCGCCTTCGCTCGCGCGAGCCACATGACTCTCTCCCTCTCGCCATCGCGGACGAACCAATCACGCCCAACCCTTGACGCCCTGCCACATCGCGGTAGCGGTAAAGAAGTTTGATTTACTTGTCCGCTAGGCCTTGACCGCTGCACTCCCGGCGCTTAGTGTCGCCCGCTTACGGCCGTGGGGGCCGTTTTTTATTGGGGACGGACGATTGGGAGGTATTTTGCGAAAGCTCAACCACGCACGCGTTGGATTGATGCTTGTGATTGCCATTGTGTTTGTGTTGATGGCTCCACTTGTTGCGCAAGCAGGCGTAAAGCATCAGATCAGAAAGGCATGGGGGCCGAACTGGCGCGAACGCCAGGCGATTCGGGTTGCCGCGTGCGAGTCAGGGTTCAACACCCACGCGGTCAATGGACAGTACCTTGGAATCTTCCAGATGGGGTCATACGAACGCGCCACCTATGGGCACGGACGCACTGCCCGCGTCCAGGCACGCGCGGCTCACCGTTACTTCGTGGCAAGCGGCCGGGATTGGTCGCCATGGGCCTGTAAACCGTAGAGCTTGTCCGGCGGCTCACGAGGGTTCGTAGTGCACATCGACGCTGCCGATCGCCTGCACCATTGCGCCGACGACACCCCCAAGCTGTAGAAGTTTCATCGTGTTGCCGGTAACTTTGAGATGGCCCTGCATGAACGCACCAACGATGGGGAGTTCGCGCTTGTTGATAGCGACCGCAGTGGCGTAGCTCTGGGTGATCGTGGCGTCGGGATCGACGAGCTCGCCCAACCCCAGTTGGGCGGTTCCCCCTTCGAGTATGAAGTAGTACCTGGTGTCTTCCCCTTCGGGAGCGTCGGTAACGACTTGTTGCAGGCGAGCGTTGTTTCCTGCCGCTGCACTTGTGAACTCGGGGGAGGAGTTCATCGCCTGCTCAACTTCAGTTGCCCACTCGGAGGAAAGGAACCTCACGGCCATTACGTACCTTCTCTCATAATGTAGTGAAAGGCCACTAGATCGGGCGCAATGGTGGGGCGCCCCCCGTCCGCACCAACTCCATCTCCTCAGTGCAGTGGCGCGGAGCACGATCCTTGGCGGCCACCTCCACCTTCAGCTCGAGGCCGCACATGGTGCACACGTATCGGAGGCCATAGTCACTGACATCGGCCAACTCGGGCTCCGGCGGGGCCAGCCCGATATTCCTCCAGTAGCTCCACCCGAAAAGGAGGATGCCGGCGAACATTGCGACCCCCAGCACGGCGCGCCAGAAACCGTAGCTGGATGCCAAGAGGAAGACCGCCACAAGCAGGATCGCTCCCAGGAACTTCAACGGTTCGGCTTTCCACAGGGTTGTCCACAGGTGTGGACGAATGACAGTGTTGTCATTAAGGCCTCGATCACATCTAGACGGTAGCGCCTCCGGAGCTTCCTAGCGCCATTGCGTGGCTAGCACGAAGGCGGCCGCCATGGCCCCCAGGCCCCCGAACAGCCAGCCCGGTTGGGTCCCTCCGGGGAGAACCCCCAGATAGTTGACGATAATAAGGAGCACTCCCAGGCCCAGCAGTGAGAAGAACAGGATGCCCACCCACGGGGGGGACTGTTTCGGCTTCGCCTTGGGAGGCGGCTGGGCCGTTTTTCTCTTCGATCGACTCTTGGGCATGTGGGCTGCGATAGTAGTCGGTTGAGGGCCCAAGCTCTCTATTCGGGGGTGATGAGAGGCTTCCCGTAGCGGAGGGCGATCGGCAGGTACCCCTCGCGTTCGTAGAAGGCGCGCCCGCCGGCGTTCTGGAGCAGGACATTGACCCGAATGCCTTTGGCTCCTTCGGCCACGGCCCAACTCTCGGCCGCATCCATCAGCCGTCCCCCGATTCCGGCGCTCCTGCTCGCTTCCTCCACCACCAGGGTGTGAACCTCGCACGATAAGCCCCAGACTTTCTCCTCCAGGGACAGCCTGGCGAAGCCGACGACCCCCTCGTCGTACCTTTCTGCCACCAGCACATGGATTTCCGGATCCTGGAGCGCCCTGCGGGCCTCCAACTCCCACACCATGTCGGCCATCTCGTAGCGGGGGTTCTTTGTCTCGAGGACGCGATGGTGCTGTCTCAGCTCGAGGTACAGCCGTGCGATCTCAGGCTGATCGTCGACCACAGCGTCCCGAACGAGAATGTCCTCCTTCCCTTCCATGGCTTCAACCTTAGGATGTCGGCCCGAGCCGCGCCTGTACTATTTCGTCTGTGAAGCTTCTGCTCGTAGACAACTTCGACTCCTTCGTCTATAACCTCGCCCAGGCGTTCGGCTCTTTGGGGGCAGACCCCGTTGTGGTGAGAAACGATGCGTCGGCCGAGGAGTTGGAGGCGCTGGCTCCCGACGGGGTGGTCATCTCACCGGGGCCGGGTACTCCGGAGGAGGCCGGGGTGTCGATCGAGGCCGTCCGGAGGTTCGGAGCGCGGATGCCGCTCCTCGGTGTCTGTCTCGGTCACCAGTGCATCGGAGCGGCCTATGGAGGGGTGGTCTCGCGGGCGCCCGTGGGTCCCAAACACGGAAAGACGTCGGCTGTCGAACACGACGGCACCGGCGTGCTTGCCGGTCTGCCGTCCCCCTTCATCGCCACCCGTTACCACTCACTTGCGATCGAGCCCGGCTCGTTTCCGGAGGCTCTCGAGGTGACCGCCCGGAGCGACGACGGCACGGTCATGGCCCTGAGGCACCGGAGCCTGCCGGTCGAGGGGGTTCAGTTCCACCCTGAATCGGTACTCACCCCGGAGGGGCCCCGGATTCTCGCCAACTTCCTGGAGACGACCCGGCGCAGCCGCCCGGCGCGCCTGGACGAGCGGAGCGCCTCCTAATCCTCCTCGGGCTTACCCTTCGTCAGCACGAAGATCGTGACGGTCTCTCCGTCGGCCATGATGGTCTCGGGAGCCGGATCCTGGCTGCAGACGGTTCCCGGGGGCCCGGTGCAGGCATCCTTCTCGGCCTCGACCTGTTCCACGAGAATGCCCTCATCTTCCAGGGCAGCCTCGACCTCGTCGCCGTCCTCCCCTACCAGGTTGCCCAGCTCCACCCCTTCGTCGGTGGCTGATGGCGTAGGACTTGGATCCTCCTCCGGCCCCGAGGAGACTTCGATCGTGACCGTCGAGCTGGACTCGACCTCATCGCCCTCCCCCGGATCCTGTGCCACGACTGTTCCCGCTTCATCGTCGTCGGCAACCGATGTGGCCGAGGGGACGAGGCCCACGCCCCGGATCTCCGCCACGGCCTCGGCTTCGGTCATGCCCACTACGCCCGGAACGGTGACCAGGTCGGATCCGCTCGACACCGTCACGTCCACGGCCGAACCGTCCTCGACCTTGTCGCCCGGATCGAGTGACTGGTCCGAAACGATGCCCTCGTCGAACTCGTCGCTCGGCGCGTCCGTGGTGTCGCCCAGCACGAGGTCCTCGTCCTCGAGGGCGGTCTCCGCTTGGTCCAGGCTCAGGCCCACTAGTTCTGGAACGGTCGAGGGCGCCGGGCCACGGGAGACCGTGAGGGCGACCGTGTCACCCCGGTCGACCCGGGTGCCGCCGCCGGGCTCCTGGTCGATCACTTCACCGGCCGGCGCGTCGTCTGTCGTCTTCTCGACGCTCGCCTCGAGACGGGAATCATGCAGATCTGCCTTTGCCTGGTCGACGTTCAAGCCCACGACCCCTGGCACGCGCACCCGGGTGGCGCCTCCCCCTCCCCCTCCATCGAAGAAGTTGCTCGACAGGAGGTAGGCAAGAAGGGCCACCAAAGCTAGGCCCACCAGGGCCGCCGCAACGTAGAGCCCCGCGCGCCGGGATCCGGACCGGGCTTCCGGCGGTGCGCCGGCCGGGAGCACTTCGGTGCCCCCCGGGGGCGCAGACACCACCGTGGCGGCGCTGGTCGAGAGCAGAGGCGTCGCATGCACCTTGTGGCCGGCGCGGAAGCGGTCGAGATCCTCTGCCATTTCGGCGGCGCTCCCGTACCGGTTGTCCGGATTCTTTGCCATCGCCTTCATGACGATCGCGTCTAACCCTGTGGGAACGTCGGGATTGATCGACGACGGAGGAGGGGCGTGCTCGCGCACGTGCTTGTAGGCCACCGAGAGGGGCGTGTCGCCCTTGAACGGCGCTCCGCCGGTCAGGACCTCGTAGAGGACCACCCCCAGGGAATAGACGTCCGAACGTGCGTCCAGGGTCTTACCCTGGGCCTGCTCGGGGGAGAGGTAGGCGGCCGTGCCGATCACCATCCCGGCCTGGGTCATGGTCTGCTCCCCGTCATGGCTGAGCGCCCTGACGATGCCGAAGTCGGTGACCTTCACCTCGCCGGAGGAGGTCATCATGATGTTGCTCGGCTTGATATCGCGGTGGATGAGGCCGGCCTTGTGGGCTCGCTCCAGCGCTCGCGCCACGTCACCTGCGATCTCGGCCGCCCGTTCGGGCAACAGCGGGCCATCCTCGCGGACGATGTCTTCGAGGGCGCGCCCGTCGATGTACTCCATGACGATGTAGTAAGTCGAGTCATCAGAACCAAAGTCGTAAAGGGAGACGATGTTGGGATGGTTGAGATTAGCAACCGCCTGCGCTTCGCGACGGAAGCGTTCGACGAACGCACGGTCTTGGGAGAAGCGTTCGCTCAGGACCTTGACCGCTACCTCACGACCCAACAACTCGTCACGGGCGCGGTAAACCTCGGCCATTCCACCGGCGCCAGCGCGTTCGATGACCTCGTAGCGGCCGCCAAAGGCCGTGCGATTAGGGGTATTCACGGGCATGACCCCCGATGCGCCCTGGGTGCACATCTTGTTCGATCCTCACAAAGGCTATTTTCCACGGTGTGCCGGCTAACGCACGGATAGGATTCCGGGTTCGGCGCAACTACCATCCCTGGACCGCCCGATCGGCGTCGAGTACCGCCTTCGCAATGGGGGCTGCGACCGCTCCTCCTGTGGCCTCGGAACCAAAGGTGCCACCGTTCTCCACGATAACGGCCACCGCCAGTTGAGGATCGTCTGCCGGCGCAAAGCAGATGAACCATGTGTGTGGATTGGTCCCTTCCACCGTCTGTGCCGTTCCGGTCTTTCCCGCGACCGCCACATCCGGAATCTGTGCGGCCCCTCCAGTTCCGGACGGATCGGATACCGCGGACACCATCATTTCGGTGATTGCGCTTGCGTTGCCCGCCGACAACGGCGATCCGATGGTCTCGGGGGGGAAGCTGTCCACGATCTCGCCCGAGGGGGAGATGACCTCCTTTACGAGCCGCGGCCGTGGGACATCGCCGCCGTTCGCGACCCCTGCGGCGACCAGCGCCATTTGCAGCGGGGTGGCGGCAACGTTGCCCTGTCCTATACCGGCGAAGGCCCGGAGCGGCTCTTCGTCGTCGGGCACCGGCGGGACCTGACTCGCCTCGGTCGATACGTCAAAGGGGATCGGTGAGTTGAAGCCGAATTCCTCGGCGCTGGCCTGGATCTCCTCGGGGATGTCGAGTCCGAGAATGGCAAACGTGGTGTCGCATGAAACCGTTACGGCGGTGAAGAGGTCGACCTCGCCGGTGCCTGTGCACGCGGTCTTGCTGAAGTTCGTGAGGGTGTCGTCGGTGAGAGGGAGGTCGAGAGCCTGTGGATCCGGAAATGTGGACTGAGCCCGATACTCGCCTGATTCGAGTGCTGCCGAGGCTGTGACGATCTTGAAGGTGGACCCCGGGGGGTAACTTCTGGAAGTGGATCGGCTCACCAGCGGAGAGTCGATGGAGTTGGGATCCAGAGACTTGCGGTACTCCCTGGCGACGTCACCGTCGTGGGATGCAAGAGGAGTTGGGTCGTACGAAGGATTGCTCCACATCGCTCGCACATCACCGGTGTCTGGATCCAGGGCAACAACGGCCCCGCGGTTGCTTCCCAGCGCCTCCCTGGCGACCTCTTGCAACTGTGAATGGATCGTGAGCCGGACGTCGTCACCCTTTAGTCCCGAGCCCAAGAACCGATCCTGGACGTCCTGCATGGTTATAACGCCGCTTTCGCCCAGCAGCTGATCGTCGTATGCCGATTCGATGCGGGAGGTTCCATAGAGGATGGAATAGAAGCCTGTGATGTGGCCGTAGAGCTCTCCGCCCGGGTAGGTTCGCCGGTACTTCAGCCGGCCGGAAGTGGGCTCACTCATGGCGACGGGTTCACCGTCAACGGTGATTATGTCCCCGCGCTTAATTGCATACTCCTGAAGCAGCGAGCGCACGTTTGCGTTGTTGTCGGCGATGCTTTCCGCAGCCAAGATCTGCACGTAGTTCAGCTGCAGGAAGACGGCTAGAAACGCGAGGACGAGGCCTATTCCCACTCGTCGGATCTGTGGCTGCATCAGCCGCGTCCTCCTATGAGGATCTCCGAGGTCTCGGCGGGAGCAGGTGCGTCTGCCGTCTGGTGAGAGATCCTGACGAGCAGGGCGATGAGAATGAAGTTGGATAGCAGACTGGAGCCGCCATAGGACATGAACGGCAACGTGATCCCGGTCAACGGCAGCAGTCGAGTCACCCCGGCAAGGATGATTATCGCCTGGATGCCGAAGATGGCGGTCAACCCTGCAGCGAGCAACTGGCCGAAGTCGGTTCGGGCATTCATCGCTATGCGCAAGCCACGCGCCACCAGGAGCATGAAGCAGATGAGGATCGCTGCAGTGCCCATGAGACCGAGCTCTTCACCGAGAACCGAGAAGATGAAGTCGGTTTCGGCCGCTGGAATGATGTCCGGACGGCCCTGCCCGAGCCCCGTCCCGAACAGGCCTCCGGTCGCCAGAGCGAACAACGATTGCGCAAGCTGGTAGCCCTCGTCCTGGATATAGCGTGGGTCGAAGACGTCGAGCCACGTGACCACCCGGACTCGGACGTGGCTGAAAACCGAATAGCCCACAAAGGCTCCCGCGAAGAACAACAACAAACCGAAGGCCACGTAAACAAGACGAGCCGTAGCTATGTAAAGCATCACGAGGAAGATGGAGAAGAACAAGAGGCTGGACCCGAGATCCTTCTCGTAAAACATGATCGCAAGCGAGATGCCCCACATGACCAGCAGGGGGCCGAAGTGTTTGAGGTCCGGCACATGGAACCCTGCCAGCCGGCTCGATGTTATGGCGAGCAGCTCCTTGCGTTCGGCGAGATACGCGGCGAGAAAGATGACCAGGCACAGCTTTGCGATCTCGCCGGGTTGGAAGCTGAACGCCCCCACCTTGATCCATAGTTGGGCGCCATTGATCTCAGTGCCCAATGGAGTTGCAGGGATCATCAAAAGACCAACTCCGGCGAATCCCAATAGGTATTTGAAGCGGGACAAGACGGTGTAATCACGTACGAACACCAAGACGGCGAGGAAGCAGGCGATTCCGACAGTCGTCCAGATCACCTGAGTGGGTCCGTATTGATCGGGATCGAGCCGGTAAACGGCGGCCAGCCCCATGACGTTCAGGATTGCCGCGAGCGGAAGGACCAAAGGGTCCGCACGGGGGGCAACCTTGCGCAGGAATATGTTCGCCACGATGTAGCAACCGGCGACCGTGCCCATCAAAGGGGCGGCGAGCCCGAGAGAGTCGAAATCCCGGGCCAACGCGACCAGGGCAAGGGCTCCCGAGCCGACCAGCAGCGCCATGACAAGAAGCCTCATCTCGGAGTTTCGACGCGAGGTTGCCTGCACGTTCAGGGGTTGCCTTTGTCGTTGTCCTGTGAGTCGTTCCGCCCTGTGGTGGCGGGCTGCTCCTGCTCGAACGCCTGGATGCGCTCTCTCAGGTTGGCCACCGTCTGCTCGGCCTCCCCAATGGACTCGACCTTGATTCCAGCACGAACGTTCTCTTTGAGATTGCGTGTCGGAAGGCGTTCCCAGGCCAGATTGGACGCAAGCTCGGTTTCCTTCAATGTGATACCGGCAACCTCTTCAGGGATCCCGCGATAGACGGTGATGCTTCCGCCGTCATCGACTCCGACGAAGAATGAACGCGACAGGAGGTAGCGCACCCCCGCGTAGCCGGCGACAGCAAGTATTGCCAGGACGGCGATTGTGGCCAACGTTTTTGAGACCCAACGCCCTCGGGATCGAGAGGCAGGGACGGCGGGCGCATCTTCTACGGGGTGGAACTCTCCCGTGTTGCCGCCGTCCGGCGGAGGCGGAGGGGCGCGTCGAGCGGCAGGTTGGTTCGGCGCGCCGGTTTCGTCCTCCTCTGCCTCGGTAACTCGAACGACCATGGCGGTGATGTTGTCTTGCCCTCCAGCCTCGTTGGCGGCATCGACGAGACGATCTGCCGCTTCCTGTGGTTCGGACCGGTCGACGAGAATACGCGTAATGTCCTCGGGGGTGATCATGTCTGTGAGTCCGTCGGAGCAGAGGAGGACTCGATCGTTGTGTTGAAGGTCTTTCACGATTATGTCGACCTCGACGTCTGGTTCCACTCCCAGGGCGCGCGTAATGATGTTGCCGTGCGGATGGTGGATGGCTTCCTCGGGTTTGAGCTTGCCCTCCTGAACCATTCGTTGGACGAGGGTGTGGTCCTGGGTCACCTGTTCCAGTTGTTCGTCCCGCAGAAGATAAGCGCGCGAGTCACCGACGTGCGCCAGGTGCGCCTGGCTCCCTTCGAGCACGAGCAGAGTGCAGGTGGTTCCCATTCCTTCGAGTTCTCGATCGGCTCCGGCCCGATCGAGGATCGCCTGGTTGGCACGGCGCACCAACTCTGCCAACGATTCGTCATCCCCCTTCAGGGAAGAGATGGGCTCCTCTTCGATGATGCCGATCGTGATCTGGGAAGCGACCTCACCGCCCAGATGTCCGCCCATGCCGTCGGCGAGTGCGAAGAGAGGGGACCTGACAAGGAAGGAGTCTTCGTTACCTTCGCGCACCCGCCCGGTGTCGCTGCGGACACCGACAGTGATCCTCATTTGCGCATCTCGAGCACGGTCTTGCCGATCTTGACACGGTCGCCCCGCTGTAGCTCTGCAGGTGCAGTTAGCCGGCGCTTGTTCAAATAGGTGCCGTTGGTGGAGCCCATGTCCTCCACGACATGGGCCTCGCCGCGAGGCGATATCCGCGCGTGGAACTGTGAAACGTATGCATCATCTAGTACGAGCGTGTTCTTTTCGGCCCGCCCTATCGTTAACTCGGCTTCGAGTGAAAATGATTTGCCGCGCAGGCTTTCGCCTTCGATAACCGCCGCCTTCTTCGGCGCCCTCCTGGATCCCCTTGGTGGCGGGGCGGTCAATGCGGGAGCACGCTCTTTCGGAGTGCGGCTTTGAGCAGTTGCCGGGCGCATCTCGAGGAAGACTGCGCGCACCGCTCGAGCAACGAAGATGTAGAGGAGAATCAAGAACACGTATTTCAGCAGGTCCAGGACCAGGTCGGGCACTGGGTCAGATGCCCTCTGCCTGCGTTGCGTTGGGATCGGATCGCCCGGTGGCCGGTGCATTGCCCGGAGGAGCCGTGTTGAAGACTAGCTCGCTGTTGCCGAACATGAGGCGGTCTCCGTCTTTGAGGGCGCCCTCGGTTACGGGCTTGTCATTAACGAATGTGCCGTTTGTGGAGCCGAGATCCTTGAGTTTCCACCCGCTTAAGTCGCGGCGAAGCTCGGCATGACGACGGCTGACGTTGGCATCGGCGAGGACGATGTCGACGCTCGACAGCCTTCCGATCACCACCGGAGAGCGAGTAATGGCAATGGTCTCCCCGGTGCGACCTGAGCCTCCCCTTGCCACCAGAACCGCTCCCGAGCCGGACACTCCCAGGCGTTCGGCCGTGTTCATGGAGATTGCCCGGGTCGCCCCGATGTCGGTCTCGTCGGGCTGCCGCGTGGCGACCGCCGGGGCCGGTTCGCCTTCGTCTGCCGTCAGCGACGATTCGACCCGGAACTCCCCGCGGCCGAAATCGTCTTCCTCGATGAAGACCACCTGGGGCCGGCCGGTGAGATTCCATCGGTTCTGCTTGGCGGTCTCGATGATGACGTCGGAAAATTCGTTCAGGAGTCCCGCCTGCAAGGGCAGGAACCGCTCGTAGTCGTCCGGGCCTATGAAGATACGGAAGTCATTGGGGGCGTAGACGCGATTGACCGAGATGGTCTTGTTCTCGCCCATCTCCCGCTGCAGCCGCCGTCCGACCTCGAGCGGCTGGAGTTTCGACCGGAACATGCGGGTGAAGAAGCCCTCCATAAAGCCCTCGAGCCCTTTCTCCAGGTTGCGCGCTAAGCCCATATCGGCTGATTATGACTGCACCGGGTGCGCTAGGTCCTGTTAGCCTGAGATCCTGCTCGAAGGATTTGGGCTCCGTCGCCTGGGCGAGTGGTGGAACGGCAGACACGCTGGCTTCAGGTGCCAGTGCGCGGCAAGCGCGTGGGGGTTCAAATCCCCCCTCGCCCACGGAAAGTATTGGTATCTCCCGCTTGCGGGCCGGTCCCCGAGAAGTGGGGCCGGCGGCTTCCAGCGAGCCAGCAGAACGAGGGTGTCCCTCATATCTGCTTCGTAGGAATCTAATAAAGCCAAGGCGAGCCACAAGCCTTCCCCCCCGACAAACACCCGGAATCACCCCGCATGAAGCACTTGCTGCCATTCGCTGCGCGACGCATGGAGTCCGAGATCTAGGGAAGAACAGAGGCCCTGGGGCTGTTGCTGGAAGAACCAGGGTATAATCTCCTCGTGTAGGGAGGCGGGAAAACTTCCGGTCGTTTGGCGGCCAGGCGGTACTTTTGGCGCCCGCTTTCGTTATACATGGCAAGGGTTTTTTGGGGCGAGTAGTGGGAGCAGTCATGGAACGCGAACAAGACAGAGCCACTTCGAGGGATAACCTGGTTCCTCCTGCAGTCCAACCTCGACCCATCCTTGTCGACGACGGCTCTCCCCAAGACGCTTTCGAGCGAGAGCCAATGATCGAACGCCTCGCTAGCTTTGGCTGGGTGGTCGCCCTGGTGGGCCTCCTCTACATCGGCGTATTGACCGGGCTACGGGTTACGGGCGTGTCCGACGACCTCGGCAAGCTGGTCGAAGACGGCAGATCGCAGATCGCATCTGCGTTGGGGGTGGATGAGGGCACCGAGGCAGCTTCGTCCGAGGCCCGGACACCTGACGACGAGAGTGGGTCGGCCCAGTCGAACGGCGGGTCTCAGGCGGATTCACCGGCGGCCGGCGTAGGGGATCCCGGCACGGATGGTCCAAGGGCCGATCTGGGTGAGTCAGGGAAGGACGGCAGCGGCAACGGCAACGGCGGATCTGGTTCCGGCGGACCCTCGTCGAACGACCCTAAGAACGGAAACGGTTCCGGCCCGGGTTCAGACGACGATCCATCCAAGCCGAAAGGCGGGGACGATCCGTCCCCGGGCCCCGACCCGTCGCCGACGCCGGGCCCCACCCCGACTCCAGACCCCACCCCGACTCCAGACCCCACGCCTACCC
>JALZIC010000078.1 GCA_030860455.1 Actinomycetota bacterium | reverse complement strand
CGCCGACGAAGCCGATCAGCTCATTGACGGTGTCGCCGGTGGACAAGCCTTTGCTTCCCCAGTGATAGGGCAGGCCGATCTGGTGAACAGTTCGGCGCTTGAGTCGAAGGGACTTGAGCCGTTCGGTTACCAACACCCGTGTTTCGATCTCGCCTCGGGCGGTCGTTATCGTCGCCCAGCCTCCATTGCTCAAACCTCTTTCACGCGCAAGCTCCGGCGAAACCTCACAGAACATCTCTGGCTGAAGCTCCGCAAGCCATGCCACCCAGCGGGACATTGCCCCTGCGGTGTGATGCTCGGTGAGCCGGTACGTCGTCACGATGAACGGGAAGCGCGGATCGTCGTGGGCCCTGTGGAACGGATTCTCCCGGCGCTTCCATTCCATGCGCGACGGATTGCACTGCTGCCCGTATAGGGGATTCGCCACGACCGATTCCTGGGGTTCATAGTGCGTCGGCAAAGGACCGTCGAGGAGTCCGTTGGGCGCATAGAGCCAGCCCTTGCCGTCACCTTGCATGATGAACGGATCGATACCCGACAGCGTATCGACGCCCTGGGCCCCGGCCTCCGGCCGGTAAGAGGGCGGGCGCCCCGCTACGAAATCGACCTGATCAAAACCCTCCCATTCGCCGTGATCATCGTTCCACCACACGAACTTCTTACGCTCGGACCAGGGCCTGCCGGCAGGATCGGCCGAGGCTCGGTTGTACAGGATGCGGCGGTTCGCCGGCCAGGCCCACCCCCACTCGGGCGCCACCCACGTCTGCTCGCGCGCGGGCTTGCGGCGCGCGCTCTGATTCACGCCGTCCTTGTACGACCCGGAGTAGATCCAGCACCCACTCGCAGTCGAGCCGTCATCCGCCAGCTCCAGGAACCCTCCCAGGGGGTGACCTCCGGCCACCTTGCGCCCGTTGATCTCCGCAAGCACCGCCTCGGCGTCAGGCTCGTCGTGCTCACCTTCCGTCGGGTAGTCCCAGGTCAGGCTTTGGATCGCGCGGTCTTTCGGATCGGTGGAATCGGCGTAGAGCTCTTTGAGCCGCAGTCCCAGGTGGTACATGAAGTGTAATTCGCTGCGAGCGTCGCCGGGAGGCTGCACGGCGGTGTGGTGCCACTGAAGCAATCGCTGTGTGTTGGTGAAGCTGCCGTCCTTCTCGGTGTGCGCCGCGCAAGGGAAGAAGAACACCTCGGTCTTGATGTCCTGGGTGTTGATCTCACCGCGCTTGATCTCGGGAGCGTCTTGCCAGAAATCGGCCGTCTCGGTAACGGCGAAGTCACGCACGACGAGCCAGTCGAGCTCTCTCAGGCCCTTTCGATGGAGGGCTCCGTGCATCGACCCCACCGTTGGGTTCTCCCCCATTACGAAGTAACCCTTCACCTTCCCGTCGGCCATCTCGGCGACAGTAGTCATGTGTGAGTGATCGCCGGTCAGACGCGGAAGATAGTCGTAGCAATAGTCGTTGTCTGCATTGGCGGCGTCCCCGTACCACGCTTTCAGCAGCGACACGAAGTACTTCGGGAAGTTGCTCCACCATCCCGTCGGCGCCTGGCTGCCGGACAGGTAGCTCGCCAGATCCGGGTGCGGTCCCGCCTTGGGCATAGGGAGATAGCCGGGGAGGAGGTTGTAGAGGGTGGGGATGTCCGTCGATCCCTGAATCGAAGCGTGGCCCCGGAGCGCAAGTATCCCGCCCCCGGGCCTCCCTACGTTGCCCAGAAGGAGCTGGACGATGCTCGCAGCGCGGATGTACTGCGCACCCACCGAATGCTGGGTCCAGCCCACCGCATAGCAAAATGCCGAGGTTCTGTCCCGCCCCGAGTTGTTGCACAGAGTCTCGGCCACGGTGAGGAACTGGGCCTCCGGTATCCCGCAGGTAGCCTCCACCATCTCCGGCGTGTAGCGGGAGTAGTGGCGCTTGAGGATCTGAAACACACAGCGCGGGTCCTGGAGGGTTTCGTCCAGCCGTTCGTTCGGGCGCTCGATCTTCGGTTTGGAATCAGCCCGGGAGCGGCCGCGTTGGCCGGGCATGGGTGACACGTCGAAGCCCTCGTACTGCCAGCTATCGACATCGTATCCCCCGTCTTCGGTACTCCAGCCGCTAAAAAACCCGTCGAGATCCTCGGTGTCCTTGAAGTCGTGGGACACGATTGCGGAGGCATTCGTGTAGTTGACGACGTACTCATGGAAATGGCGATCATTGGAGATGATGTAGTTGATCAACCCGCCCAGGAAGGCGATGTCGCTGCCGGCGCGTATTGGCACATGCATGTCGGCCACCGCACTGGTTCGAGTGAAGCGAGGATCGACATGAATCAGCTTTGCACCGCGCCTCTTGGCCTCCATGGGCCAGTGAAATCCGACGGGATGACATTCCGCCATGTTGGACCCGATGATGACGACGCAGTCAGAGTTCTGCAGATCCTGTTGAAAGGTTGTGGCCCCTCCCCGGCCGAACGATGTCCCCAGACCGGGGACGGTAGACGAGTGTCATATGCGAGCCTGGTTTTCGATCTGAACTGCGCCCAGTGCGGTGAAGAGTTTCTTGATCAGGTAGTTTTCCTCGTTGTCGAGCGTCGCGCCTCCCAGGTGGGCTATGCCCATCGTGCGGTTAAGCGGCGACCCGTCCTCGGTGGCCCTTTCCCAGGTGGAGTCTCGCACCGCCTTCACGCGTTCGGCGATCATGTCCATGGCTTCGCCAAGCGGGATGCTCTTCCACTCGGTGCCGTGCGGGGCGCGGTATAAGACGTTATGGAGGCGATGTGACCCTGTCACCAGTCCGAAGGTTGCGGCGCCTTTAGGGCACAGCCGCCCCTCGGAGATGGGCGAATCGGGATCGCCTTCTATATCGGTGATCTTGTCGCCGATCGTGTAAACGAGCTGACCGCACCCGACCGCGCAGTAGGGGCACACGGACCTGGTGACGCCATCGGCCTGTCTGATGCGCGGAGCAAGCTCCTTGCTCCGGGTCGAATAGGCCGTCTCGCCCAGACCAAGCAGATCCTTGTGTTTCAATTGCTTCAAGACCGGCCATTCGGTCGCCGATCCGACCAGGTCACGCATCCCCACTGGCAAACCTCCTCCAAATCGCCTGGATTGCCGGTGAGTGTGCATGGCTCACCACCGACTCGATGGCAAGCGGCAACCGCTTTGCCTCTCCACAGGGCAGCGCGAACGAACGGTTCTCATCCACCCGGCGTGCGTGCCTCCTCCGCCGGCGCGCCGAGCCCGTTCCCTGCTTGGCCATCGCTGGGGTGGCCGGCAACTCCGTGATCTTTCCCTTCGTCTACGTGCGCGCCGCGGCCGTCGGCCGCTCCTCCGTTTGTAAGGGCGGCAAGAGGCATCTCGGAGAGGTGTCTGGCGCCGCTTGCCGCGAGGGCTTTCATCAAACGGTAGGTCCCCCAACCGACCGCCGGAGGCATGAGCAGTATAAGGATTCGGAAGATCAAGGTGATGCCGAAGATCGATGCGCCGAGCCATTTGGCGATCAGGTCGTTGCTGGCAGCGACGAACATGACCGTGTAGAAGGTGAGCGTGGTGGCGCCGAGGGCCGTCCTAACGGGGTGATCCCGGGGGCGGTCCAAGAGGTGGTGCGCCTCTTTGTCGTGAGCAAAGCGCTGCTCTAAGAAGGGCCACGCGAGCAGCAGCGTGAAGGTCACGCCCGGAAGCAGTACCGCGGGAAAGAAGGGGTTCGGGATCTCGTAGCCGAACAACCGCACGTCGAATGCGGGGACCAAGCGGAGAGCCCCTTCGACCCACCCCAGGTACCAGTCCGGTTGCGCCGGCGAAGTGACCTGTTGCGGTTCGAAGGGGCCGTAGAGCCACACCGGGTTTATCTGAGCGAGCCCGCCCATTACGCTCAACACGGCCGACACGGCGAAGAAGAGCCCGACGGACTTGGCCGCATAACTCGGCCACAGCCGCGAGCCAACAACGTTGCTCTCCGTCCTGCCGGCCTCACGGAACTGCGTGTGCTTCTGGCGCCATACCACCGCAAGGTGAATGGTCAGGAGACCGATAATCAACGCCGGCACGATCATGATGTGGACGACGAACAGACGTCCGATGATCTCGTCGGCCGGAAACTCTCCCCCAAAGAGCAAAAAAGCCATCCAGGTGCCGACCAGGGGAACCGAGAGCGCAATCGAATGCGCGATCCGCAAGCCCGTTCCGGACAACAGGTCGTCGGGCAGCGAATACCCGCTGAACCCGTTGAAAATCGCCAGTATCAAGAGCAGGACACCAATGATCCAGTTGATCTCGCGCGGCCGTCGGAACGCGCCCGTGAAGAACACGCGGCAGAGGTGGGCGACGATCGAGCCGATGAACACCAACGCCGCCCAGTGGTGTATCTGGCGCATGACCAAGCCGGCGCGCACATCGAAGCTGAGCTCGAGCACCGATCGGTAGGCATCGGAGACTTCGACGCCGTTGAGCGGCTCGTAGGCCCCCCGGTAGACCGAGTGGCTCGTGCTGGCGTCGAAGAAGAACGTGAGGAAGGTTCCGGTGAGCAGCAGCACCATGAACGAGTAGAGCGCGATCTCTCCGATCATGAACGACCAGTGATCGGGAAACACCTTGGTCAGGGCCTTCTGCACGAAGGCAGAGGTGCCGAGCCGGGTGTCGAACCAGCCAGCCGTGCGCCTAAGCACGTGGGCGACTCCAGTATCCGGGGCCTATGGGCTCAGAATAGTCGCCGGCGGCGGCGATGAAGCCCTCGGCATCGATCTCCAGCGGCAGCTGAGGAAGCGGACGCGTTGCGGGCCCGGCAATCGGGGCGGCTGCGTCCAGGACAGCGAAGATGGACTGATGGCAGGGACAGAAGAGGCGGTGATCCGCAGGCTGGTAGAGCCCGACGGGGCAACCTGCATGGGTGCACACCTTGGAGAAGGCCACGAAGTCCTCGGGGGCCCAGTCCGTGCGGCTGGACGACACCGGCCGGTATTCTCCCGCGGCGAGATGAATAAGCAGCGTCTGCGCATCGGCCGCATCCGGGTGCCCCTCGGGAAAGACCGTAAGCACGCCGCCGATCTCGAGATTCTCCGGCCGCACGGGCTCTCCGTCGACGGTCACCACCCGGATGCCCTCGGCCCAAGGAGTGACCTCCAGCGACGTGCCGGGCGCGGAGCCCAGCGAGCGGATGGGAAACAGCGCAGCCACTCCGAGCGCGCCGAGGGCAGCGCCGAGAGCCTTGCCGAGGAAGCTCCGCCGCTGCACCTCCTGTTCGCCCCGCTCGAACAAGCGAACGGCTGCGTCGCTCTGGGCGCCCCCTCCCATCTCGGTTTCGCGTTGTTCGACGTAACCCCCACCGGGCATCAGGTCCTGGGCCCATCGCACCAGACCCACGGCCAAACCACCGAGCGCAACCCCGAGCAGCAACCCTTCTAGCTGCGGCTGACCACCGAATGCGTACACAACCGTGAGACCGATGGACGCCAGGGCGCTGAAGCCGAAAGCCATGGCGACGCCGCTGCCCGGGGGAGAAGTGCGAGGCCGTCGGTTCATGTCGTTCAGATCACTCCTCGCCCACACGCGTCCCGATCAACCGGACAATCAAAAGGGCGCCTCCAACGCCTACCACCCAGCCGAGAGCGCCCTCGGTGACGGGACCAACGTGGCCAAGGGGCAGCCCGCCCCGATCATCCGGCTCCTGGAGGTGCCCCAGATATCTCACGATCGAATTGACCTCTGTGTCGGAGAAAGTTTCGCGCCCGAACACCGGCATGGTGCCCGGCCCCACTTGCATCGCCTCCGCGATCTCCACCGGTGTGGACCGGATGAGGGAGGGCGCGATGAGGCTCCGATCGAAGGGGTCCGGCCCCGCGGCGAGCGCTCCGCCGACTCCGGTGGTCGAGTGGCACGCTGCACAGTTCTCCTGATAGAGCTCGAGCCCCAGGGCAAGATCCCCCGCTTGCGGATCGACCACGGGGATCGGAGGACCATCCCCGCCAAGAGAGACGACGTAAGTGACCAGGTCCTCGATCTCGGCCGGGTTGTAGGACGGAGGGGAAAGCCGGGTGGGTTCGGAAGGGTCGTCGATCGGCATACGTCCCGTCGAAAGCATGAAGTCGGTGAACGCCGCCCCGTTCGTGCCGCTGATGAGGTCTGGCCCCCGGACGGTCCCCGCGCCCTCGGCCGCGTGGCACCATGCGCAATCCCGTAAGTAGAGCACACGGCCGCGCTCGGGACTATCGGCCACGGACTCCTGGGAGGGATGGGGGTTGGTCAGATTGGAGGTGTAAGCGCAGCCCCCCAGGGCGATTGCCCCCAGGGCCGTGAGCACCTTGACGACCCAACCAGAGCGGCCGGGCTTCACGGACGCCTGCCTGCCGAGAGCAGCGCACCTTTGTGGCCGTCGGTTTCGGCCGCACCCGTGTCCATGGACCGCATCCATCGGATGAAGAGCAGTGACATGCTGGAAAGATAGACGACTCCGGCGGGGATCCACATGATCACTCCCGCCAGTTGCTGATCCTGAAGCGCACTCAGGCCCCAGGAGCGCGCCCCGGCTGCATGAACCGAATACAAGGGCACCGATGCGAAGGTCAGGATTGCACCAAGCCCTCCGCTCTGCAGCGCAGTTACGAAGACGTATCCGAGCCGCGCCGGATAAGGCATGCGGGGCCGGCCGAACGAGATGATCAACGACCAGAACAGCAACGCTGTGACGAGGAAGCTCAAGTGCTCGACGACGTGCAGGACCTGGTTGCGTAGCGCCGCCTCGTAAAGCGTCGGAAGGTGCCATACCCACAAGGCGCCGACGTGAAGGATCCAGACGAGCAGCGGGCCGGTCAGCACGGCGGATGCGGTCGCGACCCTATGGTTGCGCCCCAGCGCATGGAGATCGCGCCGCCAGGGTTGAGGCAAGACCAGCGAGCACGGAAGTAACGGCGCGCCGAAGACAAGCAGGGGGGCAGCCACGAGCACGAGAATCAGGTGCTGAACCATATGAGCGGCAAAGAGCGAGTGCCCCAGCGCGGCAACCGGAGACACCAACGCAACCGCAAGAGCTACGAGACCGGCAGAAAAGGCGATCACCTGCGCCGAGCTGACGCCGCGTCCACGCCCCTTGATCCACAACCGGCGAACGCCGTTTCCATAGGCCCACGCCGCCAGCAGCAGTGACACGACCACCACCGGGTCGAAGGTCCAGGCGGCGCCAACCCCTGCCGGTCTTACGAGGGCCTCGACGGCCAGCGGGCTCACGCGCCCACCTGGCAGGCCGACAGGAACAAGCTCGGCAGAAACCCCTGGCCGATCGCGATCACGAAGAACAGACTCGTGAACACCCCTGCTCGAGCCATCCAGGAGGCGCGCCTGCCGCTGGTGTCGTCACGCCCGGATGTCGCTCGCAAGCAGCGCCAGGACATCAGGCCGGCCAGAATCGTGATCCCAAAGCAAACCGCGGATACGGCGAGAACGACCGGCTCGACGATACCTGGAGCTCCAGCACCGGGCGCGCACGCGATCTCATCGAGCTCGGAGCCGACCAGCGTCTGGAGGCTCCAGCCCGCGGGGCCGCCCAGGACCCCGAACCACAACCACCCCGAACCCCGGGCTTCGGCCTTGGTTACCTGAGTCGCCATCGGACCGCCTCAATCCCCTACGCGTTCGGGAAGAGATAGATGGTCGAAAGGACGAACAGCCACACGACGTCGACGAAATGCCAGTACATGGTGAAGTTCTGCACCGTCACGTGGCGCTCCGAATCGAACGCCCCCTTCCACGCCCGCACCTGCGTCCACAGGCTGAACATCAGGCCGACCAGCACGTGGATGCCGTGAAAGCCGGTGATCGTATAGAACAGCGATCCGTACGCGTTGGTGGTCGGCGTGAACTCCGCAAGCGTCTCCGGGTATTCCAGGCCGAGCTGCATCGCGAGGAAAATCGCGCCCAGAATGAACCCGAGCGCGAGACCCAGCCTCAACCGTCGCTGGTTCCCCTTGATGATGGCTCGCTCGGCAAAGTGGACGGGGATGCTGCTCGACCACAAGATCGCAGTCATGATCAGAGGGAGCTCGAGGGTGGGTGGCTCGATTCCGTCGGGTGGCCACTCCGGGCCGAGCTGGTACCGGAGATAGAAATAGCTTGCGATGAGCGCCGAGAAGAGCATCGTCTCGGTAGTGATCAGCATGACCATGCCCCACCAGCCGGTGGACCTCGGGCCTGCGACGTGCCGGGGAAGAGCTGACTCCCGGGAGACCACCTGGGGCGGGGTATTAGTTTCCAGGAGGCTCACGTTTCCTGCGTCTCCCCCCGGGGCCAGAACCATCCGATCAAACCGCCGGCGGCGCCCAGTGCTCCCAGCGCCGCCATCGCGTAGGCGTCGAGCAGGACTCCGTAGAACATCACCGCGAGTGCAGCGGTCAACAGCACGGGCCAGGGGCTCTCGTGGGGCATCTCCAGAACGGCCTGCGGCTCGGCGTCGAGAAGGCTCGTGGCCAGGGTCTCATGCCCCCCGGTCAAGGCGTAGCCACCCTGCTCTTGAGACTGGGGGCCCTCCCTCAACTCCGGCTGGTCCCACAGCGGTTGGAGGCTCCTGACCGTCGGCACCGTCTCGAAATTGAATTCGGGGGGAGGTGAGGTGGTCGCCCACTCCAACGTCTCGCTGCCCCATGGGTCGTCACCGGCAGGCTCACCCCTCCGAACGCTGCGCCACCAGTTGACGAAGGTGAGCAGGATCCCGAAGGTGAACATGAAGGCCCCAACCGTCGAGATCAAGTTCCAAATGTCCCAACCGAGGCCGGCTTCGTAGGTATAGGTGCGACGAGGCTGTCCCAGCAGGCCCGAGATATGCATCGGGAAGAACGCCAGGTTGAACCCTATGAACATGACCCAGAAGCTGAGGCGGCCCATCTTTTCGTCCAGCAGCCTGCCCGTCATCTTCGGAAGCCAGTAGTACAGCGCTCCGAACATCGGGAAGACTGCCCCGCCCACCACGACGTAGTGGAGGTGCGCCACCACGAAGTAGGTGTCGGTCGTCTGCTGATCGAACGGCACCGACGCGAACATCACGCCCGAGAAGCCGCCTATGGCCAGCAGAAAGATGAATCCGAGCACGAAGAGCATGGGGGTCTTGAGCACGGGTTTTCCGGCCACGATTGTCGCCAGCCACGCGAAGAACTGCGTGCCGCTGGGGATCGTAATCATGAAGCTGGCAGCCGAAATGAAGCTCAACGAGATCTGCGGGATCCCCACCGAGAACATGTGATGGACCCATACTCCGAAGCCCAGCAGCGCAACCGCCATCTCCGCCAGAACGACGTAGATGTAGCCGATCATTCGCCGGCGAGCGAAGGTGGGGATGATCGTGGACACGATTCCGAAGGCCGGGAGCACGATGATGTAGACCCACGGATGGCCGAAGATCCAAAACAGATGCTGCCACAGAATCGGGTCGCCGCCTCCTTCGGTATCGAAGAAGTGAAAGCCAAACTTGCGGTCGAGCTCGAGCATCACCAGAGCGGCAGTCAGCGACGGAAGCGCAAAGACCGTCGCCAGAGCCATGGCGAGCTCGCCCCAGACGAAGATGGGCATGCGATTTATCGACATCCCCGGAGCACGCATCTTGAAGATCGTGACGATGAAGTTGATGGCGCCCGCAGTCGTCGAGATGCCCAGAAAGATGAGGCCCAGGGAATAAAAGTCGATGTTCAGTCCCGGGCTGAACTCGAGCCCGGCGAGCGGAGGGTAGTTGAACCAACCGTCATTGGGCGCGCTTCCTCCGATAAAGCTCGAGTACATGAACAACCCCGCGCCGAGGAATACCCAGTATCCGAAGGCATTTAGACGGGGAAAGGCCATGTCGCGCGCTCCGATCATCAGGGGCACGAAGTAGTTTCCGAACCCCGACAACACCGGGATCGCGAACAGGAACATCATTGTGGTGCCGTGCATCGAGAACATCTGGTTATACGTTTCGGGGTCCACAAGTTCGAGGTTGGCGGAAGTGAGCTGCGCCCGGAGGACGAGGGACTGGAGACCCCCGAGGACGAAAAAGAGGAGTCCCGTGTAGAGATATTTGAAGCCTAGCTTCTTGTGGTCGACTGTCTCGAAGAACGTGGCGAGGCCGGGCTTCTCCTCCCAAAAGACCTCGAGTCGTTCGGCGATGGTTGCCAACTTAGGCGCCCTTTCTATTCCAACTGTTCCAGGTAGTCCACGAGTGCCTGCAATTCCTGTGAGCTGAGCTCGGTTGGCGGCATGATCGCACCCGGCTTGAGGCTTTGAGGATCGCTTACGAACTGCTCGAGATTGCTCCGGTTGTTGTCGAGCACGCCGGCGGCGATTGTGTCACGACTGGCCAGATGAGTCAGGTCCGGTCCCACATCGGCGTCTGCGGGCGTGCCGTCGATGGCATGACAGCCTGCGCAGGTCGAGTTCAGGAACACCTCCCGCCCCGCCAGGGCGCCGGCGTCAACAGGTTCCTGCGCCGGTACAGACTGTTCCTCCATCCAGGCGTCGAAATCGTCCTGGCTCTGAGCCACGACGAAGAACGCCATCTTGGCGTGCTGCAAGCCGCAGAACTCGGCGCACTGGCCCCGGTACCTGCCGGGACTGTCGGCCTCCAACCAGGTGTGATTGACCCGGCCCGGGACCATGTCGGTTTTTGCCTGAAGCTGCGGAACCCAAAAACTGTGGAGGACGTCGTCGGTGGTCAGCTCGAACCGCACCGGTTGTCCCACCGGGATATGGATCTCGTTCGCCGTGACGATCTCGCCACCGTCGTAGCGCGCCTCCCACCACCAGTCGTGGCCCACTACCTCAACTGTCATCGAGGCGGGCTCGTCGGGCTGAGCGAGGGCCGCCATGTCCCTCAGGGACAGAGCAAAGACCGCAGTGAGGACGACGGCCGGGATGATCACACCGGCTACCACGATGAAGGGCTCGCCCCAGCGGGCTCGGTGGTCGGCGACCGCATCGGCGCGTCGCCCTTTTACGACTGCGAGGATCAGGAAACCAAGCACGATTGCCATGACGACGACCGATATCCACAGCATGAGCCACCACAGACCCTCGATGCGTGCAGCGCCGGGACCCTGCGAGTCCAGCATCGAGGGCGAGCCCTCGTCGCAGGCGGCCAGAAGAAGCGCCGCGCCGACGGCGCCCCAGGAAAGTCCGGATTTGCCCGGCGCGCCGGGCGTCGTGACCCGCTTCCAACCCCTTCTGCCCACCCCTGCCTGGCCTCCTCCTTGCCTCGAAAGTGGTGCCCTACCGGCGGCTTTGTCGTCCAACCGCCCTCAGCCGGTCGAGCGAGCAGAGTCTAAGCCGAACCTCCCCCGAGCTGGGGGCTTTTGGCCCGCAGGCCCGGAGGTTGCCACCGGTGGGCAGGTCTGCGTGACGGGACTCCGGACGAGATCAGGTGGCGGCGCGTTGGTCCTTTGCCCACGCCGCCAACATACCCCTGTAATGCGCGATGAACGCGTCGTGCTCGGGAGGGGGAAACGCGGCTTTCACCGTCCCAATGAGCAGCCGGTCGAAAGCGTCGCTTTCGATGTAGTCCACCATGACTTCGTCAATGTTGGACAGATGCTCCGAACAGAAGTCCTCATAAGCATCCACCTGGAAATGAGCCTCTGCGAGCTTTCGGTAGGCGGCCAGCTTGTCGGAGTAATCGAGCTCTTGGGAGTCGGCGATGGTGAAGTAATCCGCAGTGTTCTGGTCGACGGGCATCTTCCGACCCGTAGCCATGCAGAAGATCGACCACTTGACGAGCGATTTGATAGCCCACGGAAAGTAGTAGTGCAGGCTGATCATCGAGGTTTCGGGGCATGCGTTGGCAAAGTCGACCGGACTCACTTTGCCGTCCTTGATGATCGTCTCGCATGAGTTGTAATCCCACCTGAAGAAGGCGCTTACGACCTTGGCGATGGTTTCGACTTCCTCGCCGAGCTTCGGGCTGAGAAATTCGTGGTCGACGCGGTAGCGGTCGTGATAAGGCTTGGACGGTTCGTACCGGGTCACCAGTGTCTCGGCGCCGACGTTAATCGAGCGCGTAAAGGAATCGAAGTTCTCAACAGCGGCCTGAAGGTGCATAAGGCGTTGCCCGGACTCGTCGTAGCTCCGGTTGAGCTCCTCGTCATCGGCAACGCGCGTGACGCCGACCCATCCCCCGCCGGCGAAGGGTTTCATGTAGAGCGGGTAGCCGACCTCCTGCGCAACGTCTTCGAGCCGGAAAGGCAGGTTGTACTTTGCGGCTGTGTAGGGAAAGCGCTCATTTTGGGGGGGAGACTTGTGGGGAATCATCCACGTCTCGGGAATGTTCAATCCAAGGCGGATCATGGCGCAGTAGGCCGCATGTTTCTCCATGGCCTGGAAGGTGAACGGATTGTTCATAAGGTAGACGTCATCCAGCAGCGCCACCTTCTTGAGCCACTCGCGCGGGACCCAGTACCAGTGCGCCAATCTGTCGATGACGAGCGAGTACCGGGGAACGGCTCGCAGCCTGAAGGGCTCGGTCGTGATCCGCTGGACCTCGAAAGTGTGACTTTCCCCTGCGTGTGGGATGACCGGGTTGAGCGCAGCGAACAGCGCTTCGATCGCGGACGGCCAATCCTCCTCGGTTCCGAGCAGCAGGCCTATGACGTGGCTCCGCTCCATCAGCAGAACCTCTGAAGATGGTGCGCGAACTGGGAGCGCCAGGACGGCCAGTCATGCGGCACGTCGTACCCCCAAAGGTCCATCTCATGGGGAATTCCCTTGTCGGCCAGCACCCGCTGGAATGCACGAGTTGAGTCCAGTGAGCCCGTCGTGTCCTCCCATTGACCCTGCCCGCAGACGAGCACGATATAGGCGTTGTCACGCAGCCACCGAAGGTGATCTCCGTCCTGGTTGGCCATATAGAACATAGGATTGTTGAAGTAGAAGGGTTCGCCTCCATTTCCGGGGCCGAGCATCGAGATGTCGTAGGACCCGCTCTGCCCGATCGCCAGCGGAAACAGATCCGCCTTTTTCAGGGCGAAGTTGACCGCGTGATACGCGCCGAAGCTGCATCCATTCGTGACGATGTCCCCCCGCCCCCCGCAGTCCTCGACGATCCAGGGCACGACCTGGTTGACGATCCAATCCTCGTACCTGCCGTGTTCCCGAGCACGTTCCTCGAGAGACAGATGTGCCGCCATCCAACTGGACGCATCGTAGCTGCCGACGCAATAGAGTTTCGTTCGCCCCTCGTCTATAAGCCAGGCGATGGAATCGACCATCCCGCGATCCTCGTAGTCGGTGGCGCTTCCCTGCTCGGACGGGAACGCAAGCACCGGACGTCCGTAGTGACCGTAGGCCATAACGTCGCCGCTTCCTCTTATCGCCGGCGAATGCAGGGAGATGCGCTCACGTCTCATCGAATAATCTGCCTTTCACGATTCGGCATCATCCCCAGGCGTCCTGAAGAAGGTCCACAAGGAACGGGTCGAAGGTGTCGCGCCACGACACCCAGTTGTGGGCGTCGGGGTGTTCATGGAGCGCAACCTCGTAGCCCTGGGCGACAAGGGCCGCTTCTGTGGCCCTGTTGTTGACCAGATTCTCCTCGACGCTTCCACATGTCATCTCGACCCTTATCGGGTGTTCCCATGTGGTGACCTTCCTCACCTCGTTCATAAATCTGGTGATATCCCCGAATCTGTCAAGCCACGACTCGTGCTCGTCCACCCGCTCGGAAAAAAAGCTTCCCGACTGCAGGTAAAGACCACCCAGAGCATCCGGATAGAGCCGGTGCACGTGCAGCATCGCAAGAGCACCGAGGCTGGCTCCCATACCGATGCGCATCCTAGGGCCGGGAGGAGATGGGGCAATCCGCTCGAGTTGCGGAAGCACCTC
>JALZIC010000070.1 GCA_030860455.1 Actinomycetota bacterium | reverse complement strand
GGTCTGGGCCGCGCCGCCCAGGCGATCGGCGAGGACGACGCGGCGGCTCGGTGTCACGAGTTCCTCGAGCAGCTCGCACCCGACCCGCGCGATGAGGGCTGATGCGAGTCCTCGTCATCTCCGACATGGAGGGCGTTTCGGGCATCTGCCGCTGGGAGCAGGTGACCGGCGGTACTCCGCAGTTCGAAGAGGGCCGCAAGCTCTACACCGAGGAGATCAACGCAGCCGTCCGGGGCGCCCGCGCCGGGGGCGCGACCGAGGTTGTGGTCCTGGACTGCCACGGCGCCGGTGGAGGATGGAGTTTCAACTCGCTGATACCCGACCTGCTCGACCCGGGCTGCGAGTGGGTCGTCCAGAACGAATGGACCGAGTACACGGCCCTCCTGGAAGAGGGCTGCGACGCCGCGATGCTTATCGCGATGCACGCCATGGCCGGCACGCCCGACGGAGTGCTGAGCCACACCGTCAGCGGCACAGAGTGGCGCAACCTCTGGTTCAACGGGCATACGGCGGGGGAGACGGGCATCAACGCCGCTCTCTGCGGCCAGTGGGGGTGCCCGGTCGTGATGGTCAGTGGGGACCGCGCGACTTGCGCCGAGGCCACCGCGCTGCTCGGTTCGGGGGTGACCGCAGTCGAGGTGAAACAGGGCCTGGGCCGTTACAGCGCCCGTCACATTCCTCCCAGCCGTGCACGCGCCATGATCGCCGAGGCGGCCGAGGAGGCGCTTCGCTCACCCCGCCGGGTCGAGCCCTATGTGCCGGAGAGGCCCTGCGAGATCAAGGTCGAGCTCGCCCTCGCGGACGGCACCGAGAGATGGGCTCGCAGAGAGGGTGTAAGCCTGCCCGACTCTCGGACAGTCGTGTCAACCGGCGCCGATTGGTGGACTGCCTGGCGGCGCCTCTATCTCTGAGAGGTGCGAACTCCGTCCAGAAAATCACCCACCGTGCGGCAGAGGGTCGGATATCTCGCCCAGAAGAAATGGTTGGCGCCGCTGATCTCGCGGTAACGCGCCGTCTCCACCGCCCCGGCCCACCGCTTGCAGTCGGCGGGTTCGACGACCCGATCGTTGGCGCCGCAAACGACCAGGAGGGGGCGTCCGGTCCCCACGCTTTCGGGTGGGGGGAGACCGTCGGAAATGCCGGGCTTGGCGTCTACGGCCGGGGCGATCGCAGCACATGCCACCAGCGCCTCGTCGTGGGCCGCAACCCTCACTGCAACGGCTCCGCCGAAAGACCAGCCGGCGATGGCCAGCGGCAGGTCCGGCAGGCGCTCCCGCATGAGGTCGATGGCCCCGGCTGCGTCTTCGGTCTCGACCTCGCCGGTCGACGACTCCCCCTCCGACCTCCCTATGCCGCGGAAGTTGAACCGGAGCACGGCCCAGCTGCGCTTCACGAGATCGTCCCGGAGGGCGAGCAGCAGCGGCGCGGTCATCGTCCCTCCCATCTTCGGATGGGGATGGCACAGCACGATCGCCGCCGAAGCCCTTTCGGGGAGGTCGAGCTCGCCCTCCAGAAGGATCTCGTCCTGAGACCTGAAGCTCACCGGGGTGGTCACGGCTCGGCGTGCGCCGAGCGCCCGACTACCCGCCGTATGCGCTCGCCGGCTTCTGCCATCTCGGCGTCGTCCCGGTAGGGGTGGCGCGGCCAAAAGAAACCCCTGAGGCCGTCCTTTCGCCGTCGCGGCACCACGTGGATGTGGAAGTGGGGGACGCTCTGGCTCACCTTGTTGTTGACCGCAACGAAAGTCCCGTGCGCTTCCATCGCTCGTTCCACGCACGAATCGAGCAGCTGCGCGTTGCGCCACAGAGCATCGAGCAGATCCCTGGGAAGGTCGCCGAGAGTCGCGAAGTGAGCGCGCGGTATGAGAAGGCAGTGCCCTGCGAACAGAGGGCGATGGTCGAGGAACGCGATGGTGTCATCGTCTTCGAAGACCACCTCGGCGGCGGTTCGGTGGGCGGCGATGCTGCAGAAGACACACACCGGCGACAGCGTAAGGCCGCCTGCCGTCCGGACATTCCGGTTAGCGGGCGGCGCAAACCTATATGCTCGCCGTTCGCGGGACAGGTCGCCGAGGTGACCGGGGATCGGCGCCGGGGAATGAGCAGGGGGTGCCGGGGCGGCCCGGCCTAACAGGGGAGGGCAAAGTGGCACGACGGGTTGAAGCCGGTGGTAACGGCGGGGTAGCCGAGGAGAAGTCCGGCGGGCTGGCGCGCGTCATCGGCCCGAGGCTTCTCTTCTTCTTCATTCTCGGAGACATGATCGGTGGGGGCATCTATGCGCTCGTCGGCGAAGTGGCACTCGAGGTCGGCGGGGCGGTATGGATGCCCTTTATCGTTGCTTTCGTCCTCGCTCTTCTTACCGCAGGCTCCTACGCCGAGCTGGTGACCAAGTATCCCCAGGCAGCCGGGGCGGCTCTCTACACCCACAAGGCGTTCAAAGTGCCGTTTCTCACCTTCATGGTCGCCTTTGCGGTGATGGCTTCGGGGATCACGTCGGCGGGGGCGCTAGCCAAGGCGTTTGCCGGCGACTACTTCTCGACCTTCATCTCGCTTCCGGTGCTGGGTGTCTCCCTGGTCTTTCTGGTCATCATCACGCTTGTCAACCTGCGCGGAATCGGCGAGTCGGTAAAGCTGAACGCTGCATTCACCGTAATCGAGATCGCAGGGCTGTTGTTGATCATCCTGATTGGGCTGCTTGCGGTTCTAGGTGGAGATGCCGAGCCCGGGCGGGCGCTCGAGTTCAAGGAAGGAAGCAGCCCGTTCCTGTTGCTCATCGGAGGGGCGACGCTTGCGTTCTATGCACTGATCGGCTTCGAGGACTCGGTGAATGTCGCCGAAGAGACACAGGAGCCAAGCAAGATCTTCCCGAAGGCGCTCTTCGGAGCCATGCTCGTCGCCGGCATTGTCTACCTGCTTGTCACCCTGACCGCGACCATGGTCGTCGCCACCGGGCAGCTCTCGGGCTCGGACGCTCCCCTCCTCGAGGTGGTCAAGGAGGGCCCCCTGCCGGTTCCCCTAACCTTGTTCTCGGCCATCGCACTCTTCGCAGTGTCCAATGGTGCGCTCATCAACATGATCATGGCGTCGAGGCTCGTCTACGGGATGGCCAACCAGGGCATCGTGCCCCCGGTGTTCAGCCGGATCCTGCCCGGGCGCCGCACCCCCTGGGTGGCGATCGCCTTTACGACTGCACTGTGTGCGATCTTGATCATCACGGGGGACCTTGGGCTTCTGGCGGATACAACGGTGATGCTCCTCCTGACCGTGTTCGCGGTCGTCAACGTAGCGGTTCTCGTGCTGCGCAAGGACGAGGTACAGCACGATCATTTCCGCACGTGGAGCATTGCCCCGATTCTGGGAGCGATCGTCTCGTTGATCCTGATCACTCAGAACGAGGCGGCCATATTCATGCGCGCTGGGATCCTCCTGGCACTGGGGGCGATCCTCTACGGGATCAACCGGGTCATGTCGGGGCCGCACCAGGAGGTCGAGGCCGAAGGGCTCTCCGGCTGACGGAGGGCGTGGTCGGCTAACCTGCACGGGTGGAAGCGGATGTCGCTGGTCACCAGCGAAAACTAATGAGGACCACGGTCCGTCCGCTCAACTCGGCCTACGGAGGCGAGGGTATTCCGGTACGGGGCAACAGGACGCTCCCCTTCTCCGTGACCCGGGAGTGGTCTGCGCCTGCCGGCCGCTATGTCGAGCGTTGGTTCCTCGTCGACCCAGCCACCCGAACGGTCGTCTTCGAGGGCCCGATCCGAGACGAGGTGCTGATCTGGGGCCTGCAGGCCCTCAGCAGCCTCACCGATCGCCTGATGAACTCCTTCACCCTCGAGCCCGGGCCGTACCTCCTGGTATTCGCTCTCGGTGGGCACAAGGGCGCCGAGGTCGAGGTCGAAGCCGTCAGGGTGGCCGGGGAGCCGGCCTAGCGCCCAGGTCGGACAAGGGATCCTTGTGGCGGGCCCTGGCTATGCTGAAGAACCCCATGAGGCCAACAGCTCTCGCCCTCGCCGCAGTGCTCGCCCTGGGGCTCGCGTGCTCGCCCGCCACCTCTCCCGAGCCCACGTCTTCTGGCGGGATGTCCTCTTCGGACGAATCCCGACCCCGGCCGAAGGCATCGGAAGACCCCACGGAGGTGGTTGAAGGGCTGGACCTCACCCGGGCGGCTGCACCGCATTCCGAGCTGAGCGCCGTGATCGAGCAGGTTCTGCCCTCGATCGTCAATGTGCAGACCACCTCCGTGGTCCAGGACGTCTTCGGGGGCCCAAGCCAGGGGAAGGGTCAGGGCTCGGGGGTTGTCATCGACAAGGACGGCATCATCCTCACCAACAACCACGTGATCGCCGGCGCCGTCTCGGTGAAGGTCGTCTTCAACGGGGGGAAATCCATGGAGGGCCGGGTGGTGGATGCCGTACCGGAGCGTGACCTCGCAATCGTCAAGGTCGAGGCGGCCAACCTGAAGGCGATCGCCATCGGCCGGTCCGATTCCCTGAAGCTGGGTGACGAAGTCATCGCGCTCGGTTATCCGCTCGGACTCGGGGGACCAACCGTCACCAGCGGCATCATCTCGGGTGAGAATCGGAACATCCAGCCCCAGGGCGGCGTACGCCTCGAAGGACTCCTGCAGACCGACGCCGCCATCAACCCGGGTAACTCCGGCGGTGCGCTGGTCGATCGCGCAGGACATCTGGTGGGTATCAACACCGCAGCGGGCACCCCCGCCGCAGCGGAGAATCTCGGTTTCGCCATTGCTATCGACGGCGCCCTACCCATCGTCCAAGAGATCCTGGAGGACCCTCCCGATCAGCGTGCCTGGTTGGGGGTGTCGCTGACCGACCTCGATCCGTCGGCGGCCGCCCAGCTCGGCCTCCCACCGGACCTGAAGGGCGCTCTGATCGTCGAGGTCTTCCCCGACAGCCCCGCCGAGCTGGCGGGCATCGAGCAGGGGGATGTGATCACCGGGATCGGAGACACCCAGGTGAGGTCGGCCGACGACCTGATCGCAGCTTTGGGGGAATGGGGCCCGGGTCAACGCGCGGGGCTGACCGTCGCCGGAGCAGCCGGCCGCCGCAGCGAGACGGTGGAGTTGGGGCAGCGTCCGGTCACCCAATAGGGTGTCCGGTGTGAGGGTGAAGCTCCGGAATCCGGACCGGACTGTCGAGATAGAAGGGCCCCGCACCGTGACCGCGCTCTTGAGCCATCTCGAGGTGGTGCCCGAAGGTGTGCTCGTGATCCGCGACGCCACCCTCCTGACGCGGGATGAGCGGCTGAGACCGGGCGATGAGATCGAGATCCGGCCCGTGCTCTCCGGCGGCAGCCGCACAGGGGAGAAGCAATGAGGTGCAAGGTTTGCCGGGGGCACGCCGTGGTCGACATCCGCCGGCACAATGCCGCTTTCTGCCCGGACCACTTCGTGGATCACATCAACTCCCAGGTTGCGAAGGCGATCAAGGAGTTCGAGATGGCGAAAGTGGAAGACCGCCTTCTAGTGGCCGTTTCGGGGGGGAAAGATTCGCTTGCGATCTGGGACATCCTGATGAATCTCGGCTACGACACGACCGGCTTCTACCTCGATCTCGGTATCGGCGGATACTCCACCCGTTCCAAGGATGCCGCAGTCGCCTTCGCGGATACCAGGGGCGGCAAGCTCATCTTTCGCTCGCTACAAGAAGAGCACGGCTTTTCGGTTCCCGAGCTGGCGTCGCTCACCCGGCGCGTCCCGTGCTCGAGTTGCGGCTTGAACAAGCGTTACGAGTTCAATCGCGCCGCCCTCGAAGAGGGCTTCGACGTCTTGGTGACCGGGCACAACCTCGACGACGAGGTGGCGACGCTCTTTGGGAACGTTCTGGGGTGGAATGCTCAGATGCTCGGGCGTCAGCAGCCGGTCCTGGAGGAGCGAATGGTGGGCGCCGGCGCCGGCAAGGCGTTTGTGAGGAAGATCAAGCCGTTGATACGAATCGCAGAGCGTGAAACCGCCGCCTATGCGTTGGTCCGTGGGATCGACTACATCGTGGAGGAGTGCCCGATGGTCGAGGGCAACACCCAGCACCGGTACAAGGAGGCCCTTACGCTTCTTGAGGACGCCTCACCCGGAACCAAGCACCGGATGTACTTCGGCTTCCTCAAGAATGCATCCCATCGCTTCGCCGACGACAGCGGGTCGGCCGAGCTGATCCCTTGCGCCGGTTGCGGTGCGCCAACGGTCGCCTCGGGCGCCCACGCCGCCGAGGAGCTCATGTGCTCGTTCTGCAAGACCAAGGCACTCGCACGGGCGCGCCGAGCCGAGCGAGCGAACGGCGCCGATCCCAGAGCGGAGCGACGCTGACGGCGCCCGCTTGCCTGACGGCGGGGGAGCGCATCCTCTTGATCGACGGTCGCGGGCGCAGATACCTCGTCACTCTGGCGGACGGCAAACAGTTTCATTCGCACCTCGGCGCCCTCGAGCACGATGGGCTCATCGGGGGGCCTGAGGGGGTCACCGTGAGAACGTCGGGCGGGTCGACCTTGACGGCGTTCCGGCCGACGATGGCCGACTACGTGCTGAAGATGCAGCGGGGGGCCCAGGTCGTATATCCGAAAGATGCGGCTGTGATCGTCATGTACGCGGACATCTTTCCGGGGGCGACCGTGCTCGAGGCCGGATCCGGGTCCGGCGCCCTGACCCTTGCCCTCGCACGCGCCGTGGGGGAGGGCGGACGCGTGATCTCCTACGAGGTGCGAGAGGACCATTTCAGCAGAGCGACTGCCAACATCGAGGCCTGGAACGAAGGGCCGGGCCCGCGTGCCGGGCCGGTCGAACTACGAATCGGCGACGTGTTCGACGGCATCCCAGAGCGCAACGTCGACCGAATGGTGCTGGATCTGCCCGAGCCCTGGCGCGCCCTGGGCGCCGGCACCGAGTCCCTGGCGCCTGGTGGGATCCTGTGCTGCTTTCTGCCGACCGTCCCCCAGGTGTCCCAGATCGTCGAAGCGATGCGACGGGAGGGATTCGCCCTCGTCGCGACCCTAGAGGCCTTGATTCGCACCTGGAACGTCGAAGGCCAATCGGTTCGCCCCGATCATCGGATGGTCGGGCACACCGGATTCATCGTTACGGGGCGCAAACTCGCCGATAATCGAGCCTAGGCGAATTGCCGGAGTAGGCTTGTGACTTCGAGGAGGTGGTTGAGGTCACTCCAGACGAGTTCGAACGCAGAATGGTCCAGTACGACCGGGAGGTCCAGGAGCTTCAGGGGCAAGTCAAGCTCCTCGAAGAAGAACTGGGACTGACGCGCCGCAAGCTCGAAGCGGCGCCCCGTCAGATCCACGCACTCGAGAAGAGGCTCTCAGAGACCAGCACGCAGCTCGGCCTCGCCAGGGACAACAACGAGATCCTCGCCGGCACGCTCTCGGAAGCGCGCGATCGTCTCGCAACACTCAAAGAAGACATCGAAAAGCTGAGCCAGCCTCCCATGACCTTCGGCGTCTTCCTGGAGCCGCACGAGGACGACACCGCCGACGTCTTCACCAGCGGGAGAAAGCTCAGGGTGGGGGTGGGGCCCGATGTCGAACTGGGCGCTGCAGAGCGAGGCCGCGAGGTCATGCTCAACGAGGCCATGGTCGTGATCGAGATATGCGACTTCGAGGTGCAGGGCGAGGTCGTCACGCTCAAGGAGACGCTCGACGGCAATACCCGAGCCCTGGTGCTCGGCCGGGCGGACGAGGAGCGGGTCGTCGAGATCGCTGAATCCCTGAGACGCGAGAAGCTGCGGGCCGGCGACACCTTGCTCCTGGAACCGAAGTCCGGACACGTGCTCGAGAAGCTTCCGCGCCCCGAGGTCGAAGAGCTCATCCTCGAAGAGGTCCCCGATATCTCCTATAACGACATCGGTGGACTCGACGTGCAGATCGAGGAGATCCGCGATGCGGTCGAACTCCCGTTTCTTCACGGCGAGTTGTTCAAGGAGCATCAGCTCGAGCCGCCAAAGGGGATCCTCCTCTACGGCCCGCCGGGATGCGGCAAGACTCTCGTAGCCAAAGCGGTTGCCAACTCCCTAGCCAAGCAACTGGCTGCAAAGTTGGGCCACGAGAACCAGCGTTCGTACTTCCTTAACGTCAAGGGCCCCGAGCTGCTCAACAAATACGTTGGTGAAACCGAACGTCAGATCCGGATGATCTTCCAGCGGGCGAAGGAGAAGTCGCTCGAAGGAGTGCCCATCATCGTGTTCTTCGACGAGATGGATTCGCTTTTCCGCACCCGCGGATCGGGCATCTCGAGCGACATGGAATCCACGATTGTCCCCCAACTGCTCGCCGAGATCGACGGCGTCGAGACACTCAAGAACGTGATCGTGGTAGGCGCGTCCAACCGGGAAGACCTCATCGACCCGGCAATTCTCCGGCCCGGGCGGCTCGATGTGAAGATCAAGATCGAACGCCCCGACGAGCGCTCAGCGTGGGACATCTTCGCCAAGTATCTCAGTATCGATATCCCCATCTCCGAGCAGGAGGTTGAGCGTACGGGCTCCAAAGAGGCCGCCGTCCAGGAGATGATCGAGGCGACCGCCAAGAAAATGTACTCGGAAGACGATGACAATCGCTTCCTCGAGGTCACCTACGCAAACGGAGACAAAGAGGTCTTGTATTTCAAAGACTTCGCATCCGGGGCGATGATCGAGAATATCGTCCGCCGTGCGAAGAAGACCGCCATCAAGCGGGCCATCGCCGGAGAGCCCAAAGGCATAAACCAGCATGACTTGATCACCGCCATCCATCAGGAATACAAAGAGAACGAAGATCTGCCGAACACCACCAATCCCGACGACTGGGCACGGGTTTCGGGCAAGAAGGGCGAGAGGATCGTGTACATTCGCACGCTCGTGACCGAGCACAAGGACGGCGAGGGCAGCCGTCAAGTCGAGCGGGTTCAAACTGGTCAGTACCTCTAGTTGCGGCCGTAAAAGACGGTGGCCCTTCCGAAGATCTGCGGGATCGAGACCGAGTACGGCATTGCCCTGCGGGACTCCCAGGACTTCAACCCCATCCTCACCTCGTCCCTCCTGATCAACGCTTACGCGCAACCTGCCTTCAAACGAGTCAAGTGGGATTATGAGGAGGAGAGCCCTCTACGCGACGCGCGCGGATTCGACCGTGCTCCTGCCGAAGGGCCGGGCGAGGAGGATTCGGGGCTGGTAAACGTCATCCTGCCCAACGCCGCCCGCCTCTACGTCGATCACGCCCATCCCGAGTACTCGAGCCCCGAGTGCTCGAACCCACTGGATGCGGTCGTGTGGGACAAGGCCGGCGAGATGATTCTCGAGACGTCCATCGAGGCGGCCCGGAAGATACTCCCCGAAGGCCAGGACGTGTTGATCTACAAGAACAACTCCGATGGCAAGGGCAACTCGTACGGATGCCACGAGAACTACCTGGTCGATCGCAGAACTCCGTTCACCTCACTGGTGCGCCACCTCACACCGTTCTTCGTGACCAGGCAGATCTTCACAGGCGCCGGCAAAGTGGGGGCGGAGAACGGATCGGAGGGCGTGGACTACCAGGTTTCGCAGCGCGCTGATTTCTTCGAGGTAGAGGTCGGGCTCGAGACGACCTTTAAGAGGCCGATCATCAATACACGGGACGAGCCGCACGCCGATCCCGAACGCTACCGTCGGCTCCACGTGATCGTCGCCGCCTCGAACATGTCGGAGATTGCCACCTATCTCAAGCTGGGAACCACTTCGATTCTGCTCAAGATGATCGAAGATAACTTCATCTCCGATGATTTCTCGCTGCAATCGCCTGTCCAGTCGATGCGGGCGGTGTCGCATGACCCGGCTTGCCGGAGGCCGCTGGTTCTTGCCGACGGTCGCAAGCTGTCGGCCGTCGATGTCCAGTGGGAGTACCTGCGCCTGGCGAGAAAGTACTCTCAGGAAGTCGCCAGCGACACCTTCACCGATCAGGTGCTCGAACGCTGGGAGCAGACCCTCGAAGGTCTCGAGCGCGACCCCATGACTCTCGTCAAACAGCTTGATTGGGTGGCCAAGCTGGACGTGCTGAACGCATACAGAGACAGAGACGGCATCGGTTGGGATCATTCGAAGCTGCGCCTCGTGGATCTTCAGTACCACGACGTCCGGCGCGCCAAGAGCCTTTACTGGAAGCTCGTGAATACGGGCCGCATGGACCGTATTGTGCCCGATGAGGCAATCGAGCATGCGGTCGACCATCCGCCGGAGGACACGCGCGCATATTTTCGAGGTGAGTGCCTGCGGCGCTTCTCTTCCAAAATCGTTGCAGCGTCATGGGACGCGCTCATTTTCGACACCGGCGAGAGCCCTCTGCGAAAGGTGCCCACGCTCGAGCCAACCCGGGGCACACGCGATCACGTTGAGTCCCTGTTCCAAGCGAGCCCGGACGTTGCTGCTTTGGTCGACAACCTCGGCGCCTGAGGACTGCCGGCAATCGGTCTCCGCCGCACATGGGGGGTAGGATTGCCCCACTCAATCTTTGGAGCGAGGTGACGATGGCAGGAGAGCAAACGCGCAAGCCGCGGCCCAAGCGGGAAGAGGCGGAGACGTCGGAGGCGCCGGCGGCCGAAACGCGCACAAAGGAGGTCGACGGCCTGCTCGACGAAATCGATGAGGTCCTCGAGGAGAACGCCGAGGAATTCGTTCGCTCCTATGTCCAGAAGGGCGGCCAGTAAGGGCATGGGGGAGCCGTCGACAGACGATCTTCTGCGCGCTCCGATCTTCGGGTCGGGGGCATCCTTCTCGGAGCTTCTGAGCAGGACCGTGGCGCAGTCTGCCCCCGGCATCGAGGTCGACAGGCCACTGCATGTGCCCGAAGGCACAACTGTGCTCGCCGTTCGCTACCGAGACGGCGTCATCGTGGCGGGGGACCGGCGCGCAACCGAGGGCTTTCAGATCGCACATCGTTCGATCGAGAAGGTGTTTGCCGCCGACGACGTGTCGGCCGTGGCAATTGCAGGGGCAGCGGGCCCTGCGGTCGAGATGGTCCGCCTCCTCCAAACCGAGCTCGAGCATTACGAGAAGGTCGAAGGCGAGCGCCTTACCCTCGAAGGCAAGGCTAACAAGCTGTCACAGATGATCCGCTCCAACCTTCCCGCCGCCATGCAGGGGCTGGTAGTGGTGCCGTTGTTCGCGGGCTTTGACGAAGCCCGCGGCATCGGGCGCATCTTCAAGTACGACGTCACCGGCGGACGCTACGAAGATGACGATTATCATGCTACCGGCTCGGGTGGAAAAGACGCACGCTCATCACTGAAGAAGCGCTACAAGCAAGACCTCACGCGTGACGAGGTGGTGAAGATCGGCATCGAAGCACTCTTCGACGCCGCCGATGAGGATGTTGGAACCGGGGGGCCGGACCTTGTGCGCGACATTTTTCCCACCGTCGTATCGATAACTGCGGACGGGACCCTCGAGATACCCGAAGACGACATACGGGCCTTGTTCAACGAGTTGATCTCTGAACGGCGCGAGCAGATGCTGCTTCCCCACGAACACACGGTCGACGTGAGACGACCGAGACGGGGGGGCTGAGCCCTGCCTATGCCCTACTACGTCCCTCCCGAGCAGTTGATGAAAGACAAAGCTGACTATGCCCGGAAGGGGATTGCGCGCGGGAAGTCAATCCTCGCGCTGGAGTACGTTGACGGGATCTTCTTCATCGCCGAGAACCCCTCGGCCACTCTCTACAAGATCTCTGAGATCTACGACCGCATCGCCTTTGCGGGCGTTGGGAAGTTCAACGAGTTCGAACAGCTTCGCATCGGTGGGATAAGACTCGTGGATCTCAAAGGCTATGCGTATTCGCGCGAGGACGTCACCGCCAAGTCTCTGGCTAACGCCTACTCGCAGAGTCTCGGCAATATTTTCACCTCCGAGGTGAAGCCTTACGAGTGCGAGATCCTGGTGGCATCGGTTGGCCCGACGACGAGTGCCAACGAGCTGTTTCACATCCTCTATGACGGCTCGGTCACCGACCGGCAGGGCTGGGTCGCTATGGGGGGTCAATCCGACCAACTCGGTAACGCCCTGAAGGAGCGTTATCCGGACGAACCCCCGGATCTGAAAGACGCATTTCGGCTTGGCGAGGAAACCCTGCAGGCGGTCGAGAGCCGCGCCATGCCGGCGGTGAACCTCGAGGTCGCCGTCCTCGACCGAACTCGCGGTCGGCGCAAGTTCCGCCGTCTCAGCGTCGCCCAGATCGAAACGATCCTGGCCTGAGGGCTCGCGAGTGGAGCACCGTATTTTCGGGACTGAGAACGAGTACGGGGTTACCTGCACGTTCAGGGGCCAACGACGGCTTTCACCCGACGAAGTGGCGCGCTATCTCTTTCGCCGAGTTGTGTCGTGGGGGCGTTCGTCGAACGTTTTCCTCGAGAACGGAGCGCGCCTCTATCTCGATGTCGGTTCCCACCCTGAGTACGCGACGCCCGAATGCGATTCAATCTACGACCTCGTGGTGCACGACAAGGCGGGCGAACGCATCCTCGAAAGCCTGCTGAAGGCCGCCGAGGCGCGCTTGCGGGAAGAGGGCATTTCGGGCGACATCTTCCTCTTCAAGAACAACACCGACAGCGCAGGCAACTCCTACGGCAGCCACGAGAACTACCTGGTCTCACGCTATGGGGAGTTCGGCCGGCTTGCGGAGGTCATGATTCCCTTCCTGGTCACCCGCCAGATTTTCGCCGGCGGAGGCAAGGTGCTACAGACCGCAAGAGGCGCGATGTTTTGCATCTCCCAACGCGCCGAGCACATCTGGGAGGGCGTCTCCTCTGCGACGACTCGCTCGCGTCCGATAATCAATACGCGCGATGAGCCACATGCAGATGCCGAGAAGTACCGACGGCTCCATGTGATCGTGGGTGACTCGAACATGAACGAATGGGCCTCTTACCTGAAGGTCGGTAGCACCGCACTTCTGTTGCGGATGGTCGAAGAGGGCGTTCAGATCAGGGACATGACACTCGAAAACCCCATCAGGGCCATCCGCGAGATCTCCCACGACACGAGCTGCCGCCGAAAGGTGCGGTTGGCCAACGGGCGCGAGGTTTCGGCTCTCGATATGCAAAGGGAGTACCTGGACAAGGCCCTGCGATGGGTCGAAAGGCGCGACGATCACGTTCTCAAGGAAGTCGCAGCGATGTGGGAGCACGCCCTTGAGGGTCTCGCCGGCGATCAGACCTCACTCCGGAGCCAGATCGACTGGATCGCCAAACGCGATGTGGTTGAGAAATACAGGGAGCGCCATGGCCTTTCTCTTGCCCATCCCCGTATTGCGCTGGTGGATCTGTCGTATCACGACGTGAACCGGAAGCGAGGCCTCTACTACCTGATGGAACGCCGCGGTCTAGCGGAACGCATGTGCGACGAACAGGACATCCAGACGGCAACACAGCAGCCACCCCAGACGACCCGGGCCAAGCTCCGCGGCGAGTTCATAAGGGCCGCCAAGCGGAAGCGCCGCGATTTCACCGTTGACTGGGTGCATCTCAAGCTCAACGACCAGGCGCAGCGGACGGTTTTGTGCAAGGACCCGTTCCGTTCTACCGACGAGCGCGTGGCCAAGCTGATTGCCTCTCTCTAATGGCCGCGTGGGCCGAAGGCAGGATCTCCGAGGTGCTCGAGATTTCGCCGGGTCTCGTGCGGGCGCGGGCGACCGTCTCTGAGGGGGAGATCAGCGCGATCGGCTTTCCCTCGATGCTTGGGCCGGTCAGAGTGGGGGACCGGGTGGTTCTGAACGTCACCGGGCTCGAGCTCGGGCTTGGCACCGGAGGCGACGGGTTCATCCTGTGGAACCTCGACGGGGATGGCGCCCCGGGGCCGGGGGAGGGCCACATCATCAAGCTTCGCTACACCCCCTGGCAGACCGAGGTGGCCGCGGCCGAGGCCCCGGAAAGCCCCCACCATGCCGTCCTCAGCGAGCTCGAGACGCTCTCCGGCATGCCGGTGGTGGTTTGCGGCCTTCACTCCCAAATCGCCGGGGTGGTCGCGGGAGTCAAAGAGGCGGCCGGCCACTGCCGAATCGGCTATCTCATGAGCGATGGGGCGGCCCTCCCGCTGGCTTGGAGCAGACTTGTTGCGTCTCTGCGTTCAGCCGGTCTCATCGATGTCACCTGCACGTCGGGTCATGCCTTCGGGGGCGATCTCGAAAGTATCAATGCGTACAGCGGCTTGGCGGCCTTGCGGACGGCCGGAGCCGCAGACGTCGTAGTTGTGGCCATGGGCCCGGGGATTGTCGGCAGCGCGACCCGTCTTGGCTTCTCCGGCATGGAGGTCGGGGCGTTGCTGGACGCGGCGGGTGCTCTGCAAGGTCACGCGGTAGCCTCCTTACGAATCTCCTTTTCGGATCCTCGTCCGCGACACCGAGGTGTCAGCCACCACAGCCTCACGGCCCTTCGACTCGGTACGGCAAGAAGGGCGACGATCGCGGTTCCGCAGCTCCCCGAAGAGCACGAGCAACTGGTGCAGACAAGCCTCGTCGAATCGGGTCTAGGGGAGCGACACGAGCTGGCTTTCGCAGATGGACAACCGGGGGTGGAGCTGCTTCGCCGCACCGAGGTCGAGGTGACATCGATGGGGCGGACTCTGGATGAGACACCCGAGCTCTGGGTTGCGGCTGCGGCGGCGGGCAGGGTGGCCACGAAGTGGTTGTGAATCGTTTCACCCGCCGGCAGGCCCCTCTGCTCTACCAAGTCCGGTATGGCGCGTGGTTACTCTGGGTCGATGCGGCGCATTGAACGTCTGATCAACCTCATAGCCGCCTTGCTCGAGGCGCGCCGCCCCCTCACGGCCCAGGACATACGAGAGACGATCTCGGGTTATGACCAGGCCAATTACGATGCCTTCCGGCGTGCCTTCGAACGCGACAAGGAGGCGCTTCGATCGATGGGCATACCCCTGGACACGGTGCCGGCCGACAAGATGCTGGATGACCGCGCCGACGGCTACACCATCTCCAAATCCCGCTACTACCTTCCCGAGCTCGACCTGAAGCCGGACGAGCTCGCGGCGCTCAGGATCGCGGCGCAAGCGATCCTCGGGGGTGCAACCGATGCCGAGAGCGGCTTGATGAAGCTTTCGATCGACTCGAACAGTTCTCCAGCCCCCGGCCCTCGCGTCGTATGGGGAGCGGACCTGGCTGCCGAGCAACCGTCTCTCGGAGCTTTCTATTCGGCTCTGCTCGATCACAAACCCGTCGAGTTCGGCTATCGGGCGGCAGGGGCCGGCGCCGTCACCAGACGCTGCGTGCACCCTTACGGCCTGGTTCACCGCCGGGGACATTGGTACGTCGTCGGGTACGACACGGACAAAGACGGGGTGCGCGCCTTCAAGATCGCGCGCGTCTCGGGTCCCGTGGCACAGATGGACGCCACCTACACGATCCCGGCGTCGTTCGACGCTGCGGAGCACCTGGGGGGAGAGGCGTGGGCAATTGGACCGGACGCCTCCGACGTGACCGTCGTGCGTTTCGACCCCTCGATGAGTTGGTGGGTCGAACAGAACATGCCAGGGCTACCCACGTCGGCGGGGCCGGAGGGCGCTCTCGATGTCGAGGTGCCGGTGGCAAATGTGGACGCCCTCATCTCCTGGATCATCGGCTTCGGCTCGGATGTCGAGATCCTTGCGCCCGAATCGGCGCGCCGCCGGCTCATCGAACACCTCGCTCCCTATCTCGAGCGCCCTTCGTGAGCCCGGAAGACAAGGGACGGCTCGGCAGGCGTCTCGGGCGCATCCTTGTCCTGCTGCCGCACGCCATCCGTAATCCCGGCATAAGCGTCGATGAGCTAGCGCAGAGATTCGGCATCCCGAGGGCGGAATTGATCGACGATCTCAATCTGGTGTTCCTCTGCGGCCTTCCCGGCTATGGGCCCGGCGACCTGATCGACGTCAGTCTCGAGGAAGACCGCGTCTACGTCGACATGGCCGACTACTTCAGCCTCCCGTTGAGGCTCACCCCTACGGAGGCCCTTGCCCTCTACGCGGGAGGTGAGGCAATCGCAGTCCTCCCGGGAATGGAGGAAGCCGAGGCGCTCAGACGGGCACTGGATAAGCTCGGTCGTTCCCTTGGCGCGGGCGCTGCCAGAAACACAAGCGGCATCAAAGTCGATCTCGAATCCGGTCCTCAGGAACATCTCGAGCGCATTCAGCGCGCTCTCCGTGAACGGCGCAGAATGTGGCTCGAGTACTTTTCGGCATCGCGCGGCGAAATGACCGAGCGAACCGTAGACCCTTGGGGGCTCATAGCGGCGCTAGGACGTTGGTACCTCGTCGCCTACGACCACCGGATCCATGACGAGCGAATGTTCCGCACCGATCGGATCAAAAGGATCGAGGTTCTCGATGAGTCCGCGGAAGTGCCAACCGATTTCGATCCGGATAGATACCGCGGAGCATGGTCCGGCAGGAGAGCGCCGAATCTCGTGAGCTTCGAAATCTCCCCGGCTGCGGGGCGCTGGTTCGAGGACTACTATCCGGTCAGGCGCTCGGAGGTGCTCGCGGACGGTTGGAGTGCGGTCGAGATTGCAACCAGCGGGGACGTCTGGGCCGCGACCCTGCTGTTGCGTTTGGGTAAAGACGTGCGCAACGTGAGGCCTCAAGATGTTGCCGGCCGCGCCCGTGATCTGGCGGCGGCTCTGGCGCAACGGCATGGTGGCCCTGAGATTTCGGGCCGCAGAGAATCGCAGGGCTAAACCTTTAGGTCAGGGCGTCGATACAGAATGCATGTTGCAAACAAGAGAAGAATCCCGATGAACACGACCATAAAAGCCACCTGCCCGGCATGCGGCGAGGTCGCCCTTACCTCCGAAGACATCGTCCTGCGGATCGGGCCCGCCACCTCGATCAACAGCTATGGATTCTCGTGCCCCCGATGCAGCGAGTTCGTCACCAAGACCGCCGACGAGAGGGTCGTAAGGCTCCTCCTTTCGGGGGGCGTGCGTCCGATCCCGATCCATGTTCCCGCAGAGGTCCTGGAATATCGCAGCGGCCCGCCCATCAATCACGACGACATCCTTGCCCTCCACGAGCTTCTGGACGGTGACGACTGGTTCGAGGAGCTGAGCGGCCACCGGAGCGCCGCCGACCCCCCTTCATCCAACCCCGTCTGAGGACGCCACACCGACCCAGGCGCCACCCCGTTGGCCGCCTCTGCCTCTAAACTGCGGCCATGCCCCAGTTAGGACCACTCGAGATCATCGCGGTAGCGGTCATAGCCCTCATCGTCTTCGGGCCCCAGCGCCTCCCGGAAATTGCCAGGACGATGGGGCGCATGATCTCGGAGTTCAAGCGCCAGGCCAACGAGCTAACCAGCGAGTTCAAGAGCGGCCTGGACCTGGGCCAGGACGAGGACGAGGACCTCGAGCCCGTGGCCGCCGGCCTCTACGCGAATCCGGACGACGCCGAGGCCGACCCGGCGGAGCCTCCTCTCACCGCCGGAGCCGAAGCGTCGGAGCCCTCCGTGCTCACAGGCAATGGGGCACCCGACCCAGGATCCCACACCCCAGGGGCCGAGGCCGAGTCCGAGGATCATGAGGATCCGGTCGAAGAGGAGGGCGGAGATCTGACCCGGCGGGAGAGAGACGGTTGAGCCGGGTCCAGAACGGCCCCCGGAGACGACTCGGATTCCGGCGACGACGCACCGAGAGGCCAGCTCCGGACGCAATGACGGTGATGGAGCATCTCGTCGAGCTCCGGAATCGGATCATCAAGTCACTGGCCGCTTTTGCCCTGATCTCAGTGGTGGCCTTCATCGTCTATCCGTATCTGTTCGACATCGTCCTCAGGCCCTACTGCTCCTTGCCCGACGAGCTGAAGAGGGGCACACAGGGCTGCAACCTCGTCATCACCAAGGCCACGGGAGGGTTTCAGTTCAGGCTCAAGGTCACCGCGCTGGCCGGCTTTCTGTTCGCTTCGCCGGTGTGGCTCTACCAGCTCTGGGCCTTTGTCACCCCCGGCCTGACCCTCAAGGAGAAGCGTTATGCGCTGCCCTTCGTGCTGAGCTCGGTAACGTTCTTCCTGGTTGGATCGACGATCGCCTACCTTGCATTGCCGGGCGCGCTGAGCCTTCTTCTGCGTATCGGAGGTCCCGACCTCATAGCCTTTCTGGACGCCGAGTCCTATCTGAACTTCGTCGGGCTGATGCTCATCGCCTTCGGCGTCATGTTCGAATTGCCGCTGGTCTTGTTCTTCCTCGGTTTGGGTGGGATCGTTTCGATCGAACAGCTTCGGCGCCAGAGAAAGGTTGCGATCGTTTCGATCGTTGCCCTTGCGGCGGTGGTAACGCCAAGCCAAGACCCATACACAATGATGATCCTTGCCGTTCCCCTCTACATCATGTACGAGCTGACCATCGTCCTTCTGTCGTTCGTAATGAGGCGGCGGACGCGAGAGGCGGTATAGCGAACCCATGCCGATCAAAGGCAAGAAGAAGCCCGCCAATCGAGGAAGCCGTTCGCGACGGGCGCCGTCATCCGCACCCCATGTGGTTTCAGCCGGACGCCGCCGCACCCCCTGGCACAAGACTCTCGCGGGGAGGGCGGTGGCCGGAATCACGGTTCTCGCGCTGTTGAGTCTGGTGATCGGATTGGTGGTGAACGCCCGATCGAACGGAAATGCCGCCGGCGAGCGCCGGGAGGCCCTCGAGCGCTATGCGGGAGAGATTCGGGCGCTGTTGCAGCGGGTGTCGCCTCCGGCCGGGGAAGTTGCAGCCCTCGCAACCGTCCCGGCGAGCCAGATCGTCAACTCGGCCGAGGACGATGCGCAAGCGTGGACGAAGACGTTTCAAGAGTCCGCCACCGAGGCGGGGGCGATAACTCCGCCGGTCGAGGTGGCGCCCGCGCACGGTCTGTTCGTAGATTCCATATTGCTCTACGGGAGCTCTGCCAGGACCTATGGCCTCGCCGCCGGGCTCGAGGCCGGAGTGCAGAACGATGTCTTGATCCAGGCGTCCGAGCAGCGGGCGCGGGCGGAATCGGTGTGGGCGAATGCCGCAGCGGTGGTCGACCGCAGTCTTGCCGGCGCCGGGGGAGAGCCTTCGGGCTTGACGGCGCCCAGCGCCGGAGGGCCGGCGCAGATCCCCCCGCC